>DATEIR010000146.1:0-39336 GCA_035278885.1 Gemmatimonadales bacterium
GCCCCTCCGCCCCTCCGACCCCCCTCCAAGCCGCCCTCGATCACATCCGGGCCCGCTACGGCACCCGGGCGATCGGGATCAGGGTCCGACGCTGACCATCCAGGCCTTCGAGGGGACGCCCTTCGAATTCAGCACGAACAGCATATACGGTCCGGGCGGCGCGATGTTGGCGTTGGGCGGCGCCGTCGCGGCGACCGCGCCGCTCCCCGACGCGCTGAAGGTGAGCGGGTAAATGAGCTGGCTCTGGTTGAAGGCGTGCGTCACCGAGGACAGCCGGATCAGCGTCCCCTTGGTGATCGATGCGGCGTTGGGCGACTGCACCGTGAAGTGCAGTCCGTACGTGAGCCGGGTCGGCGCCGAGGTGATGGCGGGCCGCGTGGCCAGCGAGCCGTCCGCGTTGTACAGGTATGGCGGCGCGAACACCTGCAGCGTCAGCTGGCTGTTGGCGTAGTCCACGCCCCCGCCCTCGCCGCTCCCACCCGACAGCACCCGCGCGTCCGGCAGGAGCAGCGTGGTCGAGTGATAGGTCCGTCCGGCATTCTCCCGGGCCATCAGCGACCACACTCCGCTGGCCGGCTTCCACAGCTCGGCGTCGAAGACCGGGCTGGTGAAGTCGTTGAACCCCGGCCCGCTGCTTCCATTGGTCACCAGCACGGAGCCGTCGGCCAGGAGGGTGGTGTTGGTCTGCCGCCGCGGGAAGCGCATCGGGCTCACCAGCCGCCAGCTCGGCGCGGCCTGGTTGAGATCGATCACTTCCGCCGAATTGGTCGGAGGATCGCCGCCGCCGACGTAGAGGATCTTCCCCGGCGCGTACATCACCGCCGAGCCCATGGTGCGGTCCGCCACCTTGCGGGTCGCGACCGTAGCCCAGGAACCGGTGCCCGCCGTGGAGAGATACCGGCTCGTGGCGGGGAACCCGGCCAGGAACACCTTCCCGTTGGGCGCGAGGAACATCGCGGGGTAGTACGGGTTCGGAATCGAGAGCGGCGCGCCCGTGAGCCGGCGCCAGGTCACGCCGTCGCCGACCTCGGGAATCGTCACCGGGGCGCCGGTCTGGTCCGACCCGGAGAAGGCGAGCACCTGTCCGTTCGGCAGCATGGTGAGCGTCGGATAGTACCGGCCTTGCGCCATCGGCGTGGCGGCGGTGAAGGTGTTGGTCGCGGGATTGTAGATGGTGCCCCGCGAGTCGCCCTTGGGGTTCCCGGTGGTCGAGATCGCGCCGCCGACGATCAGCAGGCGCCCATCGGGCAGGAAGGTGTGCCCGGTGCAGTAGAGCTGGTACAGCTTGGTCACGTCCACGAACCCGGCCGAGGGATGGGCCGGATCCCAAAGCCGCGCTTCGCCCATGCGGCCCCAGAAGAAGACCTTGCCGTTCGGGAGCACATGCGCGTGCACGGCCAGGATGTTGGTCGCGATGGGGGAGCCCCACTTGCCCTGGATCGCGGCCGCGCTGGAGCCGGCCGAGGCGAAGGCGGCGTAGATGGTCCACGGCTGGGTGACGGTGAGCTTGCAGGTGCCCGTGCCGCTGCATGGGGTGGACCAGCCCGCGAAGCTCTGTCCCGTGGCGGGCGTGGCGGTCAGCGTGACCACGGTGCCGGCGGGATACGAGGCCGAGCAGCCGGTGGTCGCGGCGGTGCCCGACGTGATGGCGCAATTGATCGCCGGACTGAGTCCGGTCTGGCTCCGCACCCGTCCGCTGCCGGTGCCGCTGCCCCCGCCCGCGATCTTCAGCGCGAACGGCCCCTTGAGGAAGCGCGCGGTGACCGTGCGCTTCTGACTCATCACCGGCCGGCACGCCGTGAGCCCGGTGCAATCGCCCAGCCAGCCCACGAACGAGCTCCCGCTCTTGGCCTTGGCGGTGAGCGTCACGGTGACGCCGCTGGTGAACTGCGCGGTGCAGCCGGTCGCGCCGGCGACGCCGTTGGTGATGGTGCAGTTGATCCCCGCGGGACTCGAGGTGACGGTGCCGTTGCCGGTTCCCCCACCCGTGATGGTCAAGACCTTGGTGGCGGTCGCGGCGGCGGCACTGATGTCGCTTTCGCGCGCGGGGTCCTCGCAGGCGTGCAGCAGGATCAGCGCACTGCCGGCCGCCACCAGCGCGGCCGAGATGGTGAGCGAACGGGGAGTCGGCATAGGGGGCTCGGAGGTCGGGGTTCGTTCTCCGCACGGTGCTACCGCGGCTTCAAGCAGCTTTCAAGTGCCGGTACGGCCATGAATTGAGCACCTGGGTGTGACACTCGCGGCCGTGCCCTAATCCTCCCAGCGAACGACCACCTTGCCGAACGTCTCGTTGGCCTCGAGCAGCCGGTGCGCGTCGGCCAGCTCGGCCATCGACAAGGTCCGCTCCAGCACCGGCCGGAGGGGCGCGGCGTGATCCACCCGCTGGTCGAAGAGCGGCAGCATCCGCTCGGCGAACTCTCGGACCAGCGGGCGCCGCTCCTCGAGGCTGCGGGTCCGCATCACCGTGCCGATCACCTCGAGGCGCTTCCGCAGAATCGGGCTCAGGTCGACACTGGCCGTGCTCCCGGCCAGGAAGCCGAGCAGCACCAGTCGACCGCGCGGAGCCAGGATCCGGAGGTTGTCCCCCAGCGCGGGCCCGCCGATCACATCCAGGACGACGTTCACCGGATCCCCCACCTGGTCGGCGAAGGCTCCGCGGCTGGTATCGATGCCGACGTCGAGGCCGTACACCGCCGCGCGCGCCAGCTTGCCCGCGCTCCGCGAGGTGCCCAGCACCGTCGCACCCAGATGCTTCGCGATCTGCGCCGCGGCCGTTCCCACCCCGCTGCCGACCGCATGCACCAGGACCCGTTCCCCCGGGGCGACGCGTCCGCGCGTGACCAGGGCATCGTAGGCCGTGAGAAAGGCCTCGGGCACCGCCGCCGCCGCCTCGTAGTCGAGCGAGTCGGGGATCGGCAGCGCCTCGTCCTGGTGCACCGTGAGCAGCTCGGCCATCGCGCCGCCGCCCACCAGGCCCATCACCCGGTCGCCCACCTTCCACCGTTGCACGCCGCGAACCGCCTCGACCTCGCCCGCATACTCCAGGCCCGGAATGTCCGCCGGCCATCCTGGCGGGGCCGGGTAGTTGCCCCGGCGCTGCAGCAGGTCGGCGCGATTGACGCCGGCAGCCCGGACCCGCACCCGGATGTGACCCGGCTGCACCTCCGGCCGAGGCACCTCTCCTACGGTGATCACCTCCGGTCCGCCGGCGCCGACGTATACCACGGCTCGCATCCAGGATCTCCTTTCCCCAACGCGGTTCCTGCAGTCCCCGGAAGATAGGATCCGCCGGCGCGTCCTCGCGCCGAACCGTCGCGGAATGCTGCTTGACCGGACCCTGCCGGTGTTTGATATTGGTCCCGCGCTGCCGAAGAAAAGCCGAACCCAGGAGAGGTCGTGGGCACCTCGTATTGCGACGTCGCGCCGGGCCACGAGTGGCACGGGCCCTACCATGATCGCGAGTACGGCTTCCCGCTTCGCGGCGACGCCGAGCTGTTCGAGCGGCTGATTTTGGAGATCAATCAGGCCGGCCTCTCCTGGCTCACCATCCTCAAGAAGCGCGACGCGTTCCGCCGTGCCTACCACGATTTCGACCCTGCCGCGGTCGCTCGCTACGGCGCGCGGGACCGCCGCCGCCTGCTGGCCGACGCCGGCATCATCCGCAACCGGCTCAAGATCGAGGCCGCTATCACCAATGCGCGGCAGGTGCTGGCGCTGGCGGCAAGCCACGGCTCCTTCGCCGGCTGGCTGGAGGCCCATCACCCGCGCAGCAAGGCCGAATGGGTCGCCCTGTTCCGGCAGACGTTCCGCTTCACCGGAGGCGAGATCGTGGGCGAGTTCCTGATGAGCATCGGTGTCCTGCCCGGCGCCCACCTGCCGAGCTGTCCAGTCTATCCGCGGATCCTGCGGCGGCGTCCGCTCTGGGCGCGAACGGTCAGGGCCGGCGCGCGATGACGACCCGCATGGTGGCCGGCCCGGCCGGCGCGTTGTGCGTAGACGATGGGGGGAACGGCGCACCCGCGGTGCTGTTCGTGCACTCGCTGGCGGGCCGGGCCGCGCACTGGTCCGCCGCGCTGGAGCACTGCCGCCCGCGTCGCCGGGCCGTGGCCTTCGACCAGCGCGGGCACGGTCGTTCCGCGCCGCTGGAAGGCCCGGCCGAGCTCACCATCGAGACGCTGGCCGATGACGTCCGCGCCGTGGCCGACGCCTGCGGCCTGCGCCGGTTCGCCCTGGTGGGCCACAGTCTCGGCGGCGGCGTGGCGCTGGCGTTCGCGGGCGCCTACCCCGATCGAGTGGAGCGCCTGCTGCTGCTCGACCCGATCGGCGACGGCACCCAGCTGCCCGCCGCCGAGCTGCAGCCGTTCCTCGACCGGCTCGACTCGTCGGCCTACCTGCCCACCATCGAGCGCTATTGGGGCACCATCGCGGGTCCGGATGTCGCGGTCCGGGAGCGGCTGCTGGCCGACCTGCGCGCCACGCCGCCGGCCACCGTCGTCGCGGGGTTCCGGGCCAGCCTGCGCTTCGATCCGACCCGGGCTCTGCTCCTCTATCGCGGGCCGGCCCTGGCTGTCGTGACTCCGGCCAACGATGCGCCCTTCAGCCTGCACCGGGTCGGACGCCTGGCGCATCGCGTGCTCGAGGGCACCGGACACTGGATCCAGCTGGAGCGGCCCGCAGAGTTCGCGAAGCTGCTGGACACGTTCCTCGAGGCCCCGGCCTAGACCTAGGCCCAGTAGAGCCCGCCGGAGCGATCCGGTAGCGTCTCCTGCTGTGAGCCCCACCCACCGAAGTCAGCCATCAGGGATGCCGCTTCTCGGCGTCCGCGCCATGGGCCTGGTCGCGCTGCTCGGCTGCGGCGGCGAACGGGCCGGCACCACAGCCTCGGCGTCCCTGCCGGATTCCGCGTCGGCCGTCGCCGAGTCGCTCGCCGACACGACCGACAGCGCCGCCCGCACTCCGTCGCTCGACCAGCTGAGCCGGCTCGGATCGCAGCGCTGGAGCTTCGATCTGGACAGCCTGGTGGCCCGGCGGGTCATCCGAGTCCTGGTGACCCCGAATCGGATGGCCTACTTCCTGGATGGCCCTCGCCAGCGAGGCTCGGCCTACGAAGCGGTGCAGGAGTTCGAGCGCGAGCTCAACCGGACGCTGGGCACGAAGACACTGCAGGTCGAGTGCGTCTTCATTCCGGTGCCGCGCGATCAGCTGCTCTCCCGTCTCGCCGAGGGGCGGGGCGATCTGGCCGTAGGCCTCATCCGGCCGACCCCCGAACGGCGGAAGCAGCTCGACTTCTCCGCGCCGCTCTACGAGGGCGTGCGTGACATCGTGGTCACCGGCCCCGGCGCGCCGCCCCTGCAGCGGCTGGAAGATCTGGCCGGCCGCGAGGTGTACGTCCGCCCGTCGAGCAGCGCCGCCGAGAGCCTGCGCCGCCTCAACCAGGAGTGGAAAGCGCGCGGAGTGCCGGAGATCGTGATCCTCCCCGCCGACGAGCACCTGGACGACGGCGACGTGCTCGAGATGGTCAGTGGTGGCGTCGTGCCGATCACGGTGGTGAGCGAAGGCGATGCCCAGGCGTACGCGCCCCTGCTGCCGACGCTCGCGCTGCACCGTGAACTGGTCGTGGACTCCGGCGGGTCTTACGCCTGGGCCCTGCGCAAAGGGACCCCGGAGCTGCGCGAGGCGGTGGACCGCTTCGTACGCGGGCACCGGAGCGGCACCACCTTCGGCAACATCATGATCCAGCGCTACTGGCAGAACAACCGCTGGCTCGAGAATCCCACCGCCGGAGGCGGGCTGGCGCGCTACCAGGCCGTCATCGGCGCCTTCCGAGCCTCCGCCGCCGAGTTCGATCTCGATCCGCTGCTCCTGCTGGCGCAGGGATACCAGGAGTCGGGACTGGACCAGAGCCGGAAGAGCCACGCCGGCGCCGTTGGCGTCATGCAGGTCAAGCCGTCCACCGCGGCCGCGCCGCCTATCGGGATCAGCGGCGTGGACCGGCTGGACAACAACGTGCGCGCCGGCGCCAAGTACCTGCGCTTCATCATCGACCGGTACTACAGCGACTCGACCATCACCCCGCTGGACCGCGAGCTGTTCGCCATGGCCTCGTACAATGCGGGGCCGGCACGGGTCGCCGGCCTGCGGCGCGAGGCCCGGGATGCCGGCCTCGACCCGGACCGCTGGTTCCAGAACGTGGAGGTCATCGCCGCCCGCGAGATCGGCCGCGAGACGGTGGACTACGTGAGCAACATCTACAAGTACTATCTCGCCTATACCCTGCTCGCCGAACATCGCGCATCGCAGCAACGGGCGGAATCTACGGCCAGACAGAAGGGCAAGTAGCGCTCGGCGCGGAGCTCCGCGCCGGCTGGCCGCGCGCTGGTGCGCCGGCCCAGGTGTCGGCAGATTGCGTCGGCATCCAGTCCGGCGACGCATGCACGGCCCACGTTCGTCGCCCATCCACGACACCAGGACGGAGGACGGCGTGAAGCGATTGCTCGGTGTGATCCTCGTGCTCGGCGTGGCCGCCTGCAGTGATAGCAACGATTCCTCCGGACCCGACAACGAGTCCCAGCTCGTGGTCGGCGCCCTGCTCTCGCTGACCGGCCCGGGCCAGACGCTCGGGCGCACCAGCGAGGCCGCGCTCGAGCTCGCGGCCGACGACCTCAACGCGCGGTTCTCGGATCAGGACTCGCCGGTCCGGGTGAGCCTCCGCATCGAGGACACCGGCCTCGACCCGACCAAGGCACTGGATCAGCTCCGCACCCTGACCGGCCAGGGGGTGCGCATCTTCGTCGGTCCGCAGTCCAGCTCCGAGGTCGCCGCGCTCAAGCCCTTCGCCGACAGCGCCGGGATCGTGCTCCTGAGCCAGGGCAGCACGGCCGGCTCCCTCTCGATCCCGGACGACAACGTCTTCCGTCTGGTCCCGGACGACGCCGCGGAAGGCGCGGCGCTGGTCGAGCTCCTCCAGGAGGATGGCATCCAGACCGTCGTGCCCCTGTGGCGTGAGGACGCCGGCAACCAGGGTCTGCACGATGCCGTCGAGCGGCTGTTCGAGGCCGCGGGCGGCACCGTGACCACCGGAGCCAGCTATGCGGTGGGGACGACCGACTTCACCGCGACCCTGGCGACGATCAAGTCCCAGATCCAGGACGCCGTCGCCCAGGGCGGCGCCGGCACCGTCGCCGTCTACTTCGCGGCCTTCGAGGAGAGCACCGTCGCCATCTTCGACGCGGTGAGCGCCGATCCGGCGTTCTCCCAGGTCCGGTGGTATGGCGGTGACGGTGTCGTGCAGAGCGCCCTGCTCCTGGCCGACCCGGAGGCGGCCGCCTTCGCCGCCGCCACGGAGTTCCGCGCCCCGACGTACGGCCTGGACGACCAGCTGCTCCAGGAGCACGCCGATCTGATCGACGCCATCGAGGCGCGCAGCGGGCTTCCCGCCGACGCGTTCACCCTCGCGGCCTACGATGCGCTGCACGTGGCCGCGCTGGCCTATGCCGACGTCGGCCTCGAGTCCATTTCCGCCTATCGGTCGGCACTGCTCGACCAGGCCGCCGGTTACACCGGGGCGACCGGCCCGACGGAGCTGAACGCCGCCGGCGACCGGGCCGTCGGGGACTACGATTTCTACCAGGTCTGCCCCGGCGGGCCCGCGTCCTGGGTCCGCGTCTCCGCTTACCGCGCGTCGACGGGCAGCGTGGCGAGCATCGGGGGCTGCTGACCGGCGCTTGACGACCCGACGCACGGGCGTAGATTCGGCTTTGGTACCGAAGAAATACCGAAGCCGGGGCGGCGCCGTGGTCCATCTCCATCTCCACACCCACTTCTCCTTCGGCATCGGCGTGTCGAGCCCGGAGGTGCTCGCCGCCGCTGCCGCGGAGCGGGGACACCGGGCGCTGGCCTGCACCGACACCAACGGCGTCTACGGCGTCATGGAGTTCCAGCGCGCCTGCGATGCCGCCGGGGTGCGGCCTATCCTGGGCGCGCACCTGGTCACCGGCGACGAGGAGACCGTCGCGCTGGCCACCGACGAGAGAGGCTGGGGCGCGCTCTGCCGGGCGATTACCGCGATCCAGTGGGCAGCAGAGGCGGACGGGCGGACGGGCGGACGGGCGGACAGACGGATGTCCGAGAATCCGCCCGTCCGCCTGAGCACCCATCTGGCCGCCGATCGCGCCGGCCTGCTTCTCCTCTCGCGTGACGTAGCCTTCCTCGAGCGAATGGTCGCCGCGAGCGGCCCGGCCGATCTCTACGCCGAGCTGGTGCCCGGCAAGGAGCGCCACGCGGTGCTCGCCGCCGCGCGGCGGCTCGGCCTCTCCGCGGTCGCCACCAACGCGGTGGTCATGGCGCACCCGGAGGACTGGTCCCGCCACCGGCTGGTGCGGGCGATTCATCTGAACACGACGATCTCGGAATCGAATCCGACTGCGTGCGCCCCCCGCGACGCCTGGCTCCGCCCCGCCGCCGACCTCACCCGCCATTTCCCCGATTGTCCCGAGGCGGTCGCCGCCGCCGAGCGGCTGGCCGAGCGCTGCACCTGGCGGATCCCCGCCGGCCGGATCATCCCTCCCCGGGCCGCCGACGTCACCGACGCCTTCGCGCGGCTTCGCGCTGAGGCTTACGCCGGCGCCGACCGGCGCTACGGCACCGTCGCGCCGATCACCCGCGACCGGATCGAGCACGAGCTCGCCATCATCGGACAGAAGGGCTTCGCCGACTACTTCCTGGTGGTGCAGGACATCGTGCGCCACGGCCCGACGCATTGCGGCCGCGGCTCGGTCGCCAACTCGATCGTGAGCTACTGTCTCGGCATCACCCACGTCGAGCCGCTCGGCGCGGGCCTGCTGTTCGAGCGCTTCCTCAACCCCGAGCGGAAGGACCCGCCCGACATCGACCTCGACTTCCCCTGGGACGAGCGCGACCGGGTGCTGGCGTACGTCTTCCGCCGGTATCCTCGGCCCCAGGCGGCCATGGTGGCGAACCACAACTGCTTTCGCCTGCGGGGTGCCTTGCGCGAGGTGGCCAAGGTCCACGGCCGCCCGGCAGGCGAGATCCGGGAGGTCACCCGGCGGATCCCGATCTTCGAGGATCTCCCGCTGGAGACCACGCTCGCGACCCACCCCAACTTCCAGGCGCTCGACCTGCCGCCCGCCTGGCGTGACTTCGCCCGCCAGGCCGAGCCGCTGGTGGGGATGCCGCGCCACCTCTCGCTGCATCCGGGCGGCGTCGTCATCGTGCCCACCGCGCTCACCGATTACGTGCCGATCGAGCCGGCGGTCAAGCAGCTCGACCCCGCGCTCTGCGACGGCCCTCCACCCACGGTGCCGGTCATCCAGTTCGAGAAGGACGGCGCCGAGGACGCGGGGCTGGTCAAGATCGACCTGCTGGGCAACCGGTCGCTGGCGGTGATCCGCGACGCGATCGCCGCGGTGAAGGAGCACACCGGCCGGCAGATCGACTACACCACCGCCGACGCCGGCGAGGACGCCGGCACCAGGGCGCTGTTCCGCACCGGCCGCACCATGGGGGTCTTCTATACCGAGTCGCCCGCCTCGCGGCAGCTCTGCGCCAAGAGCCGGGCCGAGACCTTCGAGCTGCTGGTGCTCAACACCAGCATCATCCGCCCCGCCTCCAACCGCTTCATCCGTACCTACCTCGAGCGGCTGCACGGCGCGCCCTACGAGCCGCTCCATCCGGTGCTCCGCGACACCCTGGCCGACACCTTCGGCATCATGGTGTACCAGGAGGACGTGGTGAACGTCTGCGCCGTCTTCGCCGGAATGCCGCTCGCCGTCGCCGACGGACTTCGCAAGTCGCTCTCCAAGAAGCGGCCCGCCAAGGCGCTCGCGGGCTACGCCGAAGAGTTCTTCGCCGGCGCGCTCGCGCTGGGGCGGGAGCCGGACACGATCCGGCGGGTGTGGGAGATGATCATGTCTTTCGCCGGCTACAGCTTCTGCAAGGGACACTCGGCGTCCTACATCCAGGTGGCCCAGCACTCCTGCTACCTCCGGGCCAATTACCCCGCCGAGTTCATGGCCGCGGTGCTGGCCAACGGCGGCGGCTTCTATCACCCGTTCGCCTATGTGGCCGAGGCGATGCGGATGGGGCTCACCGTGCTGCCACCCGACGTCAACGCGAGCGACTTCCGCTGCACCGGCCAGGGGACGGAGCTCAGGATCGGGCTGCAGTTCATCAAGGGGCTGAGCGCGGAGGGAGCGGAGCGGATCTTGAATGGACGCGAGGGCGCAGGGGCGCAGGGGCGCAGGGAGAACGGCGGTACCGCCGGCCCCTATCACTCGCTCTTCGACCTCCAACACCGCACCGACCTCGCGGCTGACGATCTGCGCGCCCTGATCAAAGTCGGCGCGCTCGACTCCATCGCCGACGACTGGACCCGGCCGATGATGCTGTGGATCGTGGATATGGGAGGGCGCGAAGGCGCGGGGGCGCAGGGGCGCAGGGATCGCTCGCGCCCGGGATCTCAGCACAATGACGGAGAAGCAGCGCCTCCTGCGCCCCTGCGCCCCCGCGACCCTGCGCCCTCCTGGTTCGACCACCTCCCCCCCGCCGTGCCCGTCCTCCGCGACTACGCCCCCGAGCGCCGCCGCCGGGAGGAGTACGCCGCGCTCGGCTTCGTCACCGACACCCACCCCATGCGCCTCCACGCCGACGCGCTCGCCGGCTTCCGGCTCTGCCGCAGCACCGAGCTGCGCCGGCACGTCGGCCAATACGTGCTGCTCGCGGGGATGCTCACCACCGCCAAGCCGGTGCACACCCTGCAGGATGAGCCGATGGAGTTCGCTACATTTGACGACGGCGATGGGCTGATCGAGACCGTGCTCTTTCCCCGGGTCTACCGTGAGCGCGGTCACGTACTGTTCGATCAGGGCCCCTTCATCTTCCGGGGCAAGGTGGAGGAGGAGTTTGGAGCGGTGACGGTCACCATTACCCATCTCGACCGGCTGGAGCGGGCGGCAGCCCGTCGCCCGGCACCGAGCCCGCCTCGGTGAGCCTCAGGTGCTCCCGAAGACCATGTCGCCTTTGCCCGCGAAGCGGACGATGCGGACCCCGAAGGGAGTGTTGAGGTGCGCGCGCCCCGTTACCGAAAAATGCCGCGTGCCATGGCCGAGTACCGACAGCCGCTCGTTGGTGGCGCCGGGGGCGGGGTCGAGCGGGAGGACGATCACGGCCGTGGCGCTCCGGGGCAAGGGCACCGTGCTGTCTCGCGCGAACTCCCCAACCGCCACGTTGTCCAGCTGGAGCGCCAGCTCCAGGCGCGCGCTGCTGAGGTCGTAGTCGTTCGGATTGCGCACCGTAATCGCGACCAGGAGCGGAGACCGATTGCCATCGTCCGAAGTGAGCCGCACCCGTCCCACTTCGAGATCCGGATCGGAGTAGACCCATGCTCCGATCGGCGTGCAGCCGACCACCGCTACGAGGCAGCACCCCACGCACAGGCTGCCGGACGCCAGCCAGCCGGCCCGGCCCGTCGGTCGTGACCGCCGTATGCGTGAACGTTTCGTAGTGAGCATGTCCACACTCTCGCTCTTTCTCGCCTTCTCCGCCAGTGCCTGCGGCTCCCAGTTCGAAACTGAAACGCCGGGCCCGCCCGCCGGCACCGTGCCTGTGGGACTGCTGCAGGTTGCGGACGGCCTCGCCTTTCCTCTCTACCTGACCGCGCCGCCAGGCGACCCGCGTCTGTTCGTGGTGGAAAAGGGTGGTACGATCCGGATCATCGAGAGCGGCACCCTGCTTCCTCTCCCATTCCTCGACCTCACCGGCAAGGTCTCGACCGGTGGCGAGCAGGGGCTGCTTGGCCTCGCGTTCGACCCCGCCTACGCGACCACCGGACGTTTCATCGTGCACTACACCGACGCGGCGGGCGACACCCGGGTGTCGGCCTTCCATGTCTCCGCCGATCCCGACCGCGCCGACCCGACGACCGAGGTCGCGATCCTCACCGTCGACCAGCCGTTCGCCAACCACAACGGCGGACAGATCGCCTTCGGGCCCGATGGGTTTCTCTACCTGGGCCTGGGGGACGGCGGGTCCGAAGGCGATCCCAACGGCACCGGCCAGAGCCTCGGAGACCTGCTCGGCGACATCGTCCGAATCTCGGTCGCCGGACCCGGCGGTTACACCATCCCGCCCGACAATCCCTTCGTCGGCGTCAGCAATGCGCGTGGCGAGGTGTGGAGCTACGGGCTTCGCAATCCCTGGCGCTTCAGCTTCGACCGCCTCACCGGCGATCTCTACATCGGCGACGTCGGTCAGAGTCGCCTGGAAGAGATCGACGTGGCGCCGGCCGCCGCGGGAGGCGGCCGCGGGGTCAACTACGGCTGGAAGGTGATGGAGGGGAGCAGCTGCTACGGGACGACAGCGTGCGACACCACCGGGCTCGCCCTGCCGGTGCTCGAGTACGATCACGGCCAGGGGTGCTCCATCACCGGCGGCTACGTCTATCGCGGGGCCGCCATTCCGGCGCTGCAGGGCCAGTACTTCTACGCCGACTACTGCTCGGGCTTCGTCCGCAGCGTCCGGGTGAGTGGCGGCGCCGCGGGGGACCAGGCGGACTGGCCGACCCTCCGGCCCGGTGGGGCGGTACCGAGCTTCGGGGAGGATGCGGCGGGGGAGCTCTACGTGCTGAGCGCCGCGGGCGGGGTCTTCAAGATCGTGCCCCGATGACCCCGGACGAGCTCGGTCGCCTGGCCGAGCGGATTCCGCCGCTGGTGCGCTTCGGGACCTCGTCGTGGAACTACCCCGGCTGGCGGGGCCTGGTGTATCACCGCGACTATCCCGGCAAGGGCGCATCGGCCCGGATGCTGGAGGAGTACGCGGCCTTCCCCCTCTTCCGCACCGTCGGCGTGGACTCCAGCTTCTACGCGCCGCCCACCGAGGAGGTGCTCCGCGGGTACGCCGAGCGGCTGCCGCCCGGGTTCCCCTGCGTGAGCAAGGTGTGGAACCAGGTGACCGTCCAGACCTTCGCCAAGCCGCTGGACAAGGCGCGGGCGGGGCAGGTCAACCCCGACTTTCTCAACCCCGACGTCTTCCTCGAGGCCGTCTACGAGCCCTACCAGCGCTGGTTCGCCGATCACGCCGGGCCGTTGGTCTTCGAGTTCCAGGCCATCGGCCGGCACACCGGGGTGGGCCCCGAGGAGTTCGCCGGCCGGCTGGACGAATTCTTCACCGCCCTGCCCCGCGAGGGGCAATACGCGGTCGAGGTCCGGAACGAGGAATTCCTCACGCCCATGTACTTCGCCGTGCTGCGGGAGCACGGCGTGGCCCACGTGTTCAGCTCCTGGACCAGGATGCCCGGGCTCGGCGATCAGCTCGATCTTCCGGGCTCGGTGTCGGGTTCGTTCATCGTGGCCCGGGCGCTGCTCCGGCCCGGCCGAAGCTACGACGAGGCGGTCGATGCGTTCGCGCCCTACGACCGGATTCAGGATCCCAACCCGGAGCTGCGCCGGGATCTGGCCCGGCTGGTGGAGACCGCGGTGCGGACCCGCATTCCGGCCTACCTCCTGGTGAACAACCGCGCCGAGGGCAGCGCGCCGCTCACCATCGCGGAGGTGGCCCGGCTCCTTCCCGAGATCGACCGGTGATCGAGCGCCACGGTCTCCTCCGGTTCGCGATCCTCTCCGTCATCGCGGCCGTGGTCACCATCGGGCTCAAGGCCACGGCGTATGCGCTCACCGGCTCCGTCGGCCTCCTTTCCGACGCACTCGAGTCGCTGGTCAACCTCGCCGCGGCCCTGGTGGCGCTCTTCGCGCTGTCGGTCGCGGCCCGGCCGGCGGACGAGGAGCATACCTACGGCCACAGCAAGGCCGAGTACTTCTCCAGTGCGTTCGAGGGCGGGCTCATTCTCCTCGCGGCGGCGACCATCGCCGCCACGGCGGGCCGCCGCCTGCTCGACCCCCAGCCCATCGAGGAGCCCGGCCTGGGCCTCGCGATCACCGGCGTGGCGGCGCTGATCAACCTCGCCGTCGCCCGGGTGCTGCTGGGCGCGGGCCGCCGCAACGAGTCCATCACCCTGGAGGCGGACGGCCATCACCTGATGGCCGACGTCTGGACCTCGCTCGGCGTCATCGTGGGCGTGGCAGCCGCGGTGCTGAGTGGGTGGCATCGTCTCGACGCCATCGTCGGCATTGCCGTGGCGCTGCAGGTCCTCCGCTCCGGCTACAAGCTGGTGCGTCGCTCGCTGCTCGGCCTGCTCGACACCTCACTGCCCCAGGGCACGCTCGACACCATCACCGGCATTCTCGATCGCCACGCCTCCGACGGCGTGCGCTACCACGCGCTCCGCACCCGGCAGGCCGGCGCGATGCGCTTCATCTCGTTTCACATTCTGGTGCCGGGACAGTGGACGGTGCAGCGGGGGCACGACCTGCTGGAGCAGATCGAGGAGCGGATCCGGAACGCGGTGCCCAACAGCGTGGTCGACACCCACCTCGAGCCGATCGAGGATCCGGTGTCCTGGCAGGACACCCGACTGGAGCGTCCCTCCAACGGCGGCGCCGGCGAGGCGGGCTGAGCCGGCGGAGCGCGCCTACTCCAGCCGCACCTCGACCTCCCAGAGACGCTCCTCGCCGGGCGCGAGCGTCTGGCCCAGGTCCCACTCCTCCACCGCGTCGGCCAGCCGGTCCGGGGCCCCGATGCAGGGCTCGAGCCCCAGGTTGTAGTACGGCGCGCGGCCGGGCGGCGCCCACCCGCGGCAGTTGATCCAGATGCCTACCTGCGGCACCTCCGCCGCCCGGACCTGGAGGGTGAGCCGCTCGTCCCGGCGCGGATCGGTCAGGGTCATCCGACCGGACTGCCCCACGTCGCCGAAGCACTTCACCGCCCACCCGCCGTCATCCGGAAAGCGGAATCGATCCGCTTCCCCGCCCAGAGCGGCCGGCCAGCTCACGATGTCGTTCCGCGCCAGGTCGGTCCGCCCGTGCACGTGGTCCACCCGGACCTGGTGCACGGTGGGAAGCTCGAGCACGCTTCCCGGCTGGACGTTCAGCAGCGGATGCGAGGACCAGATCCAGCGGAACGGAGTGTCTCCCGTGTGTCGGAGCCGATACCGGAGCCGGAGCGCCGGCTCCTCCCGCGCGACGGTGACGTCGCGCTGCAGCTCGTAGGGCAGGAGGCGGCCGGTCGCCGTTCCGGAGAGCGTGGTGCCGTCGGGGTGCTCGGAGACCGAGCTCCGCCACGAGGCCGACCAGAGCTCCCCGTGGTCGGGGAGCGGCGGGGTGCCTGCCGGCGCGCCGGGGAGCGGCGACGGGGCTACCGTGGGAAAGCACTCGTCCCATCCGCCGAAGTCGGCGCCCTCGACGTAGGAGCGACCGGGGTCGGGCACCGACAACGGGATCTGGTCGTTACGCCAGAGCCACTCGCGGCCGCGGGGACGCCGGAGATGGGTGATCCGCAGGCCGACCGACGGCACTACGATGGCTTCCAGCTCCGGCTCCCGCAGCGAGATCGCGGGCAGGCCGGCGACGGTGGTCTGCCGGAAGCTCACTCAGGGCTCGAGTCTCGCGTAGGCCCGGACCGGCCAGGTGCCGAACCCGGCCACCTTCGCCGGCACGGCGGAGAAGCGGAAGCCGTGATCCGGAACGCCGGCGAGGCCGGTCAGGTGCTCGACGATCGGGATTCCGGCGCCAAGCAGGATCGAATGGACCGGCCGCGCGGTGTCGTCCAGGCTGTCGATGTTCAGGGAATCGATGCCCACCAGCGCCGCACCTTCGCGCCGCAGGTACTCGGCGGCGTCGGCGGTGAGGAAGGGGTTGTCGGACAGGTACCGCTGGGTGCCCCAGTGCACGTCCCACCCGGTGTGCACCAGCACCGCGCGCCCTCCGACCTCGACGCCGCGGAGCGCGTCGACATCCAGCGCGTGACGTCCACCCGGCGCGCGGACCACGACGGCCTCGAGATCCGCCAGTGCGTCGAGCGAGAGCGCGGACAGGTCGGCCCCGTCGGCGTACCGATGAAAGGGCGAGTCCACGTAGGTGCCGGTATTGGCCACCATCTCGATCTTGCCGATTTGAAATTCCACACCCGGAGCGTACCGGCCGCGGGAGGACTCCCGGCTGAGGTAGTCGCAGATGATCGGCCCCGGCAGCCCCGGGTACGTGGTCATTCCGTGGGTGATGGCATGGGACAGGTCGATCAGGCGGGCGGTCACGCGCTCAGGTCCGGCTCGACGCCGGCGGTCTCGCAGATCCTGACGACGGTCTCGCCGATCTTGTTGTTCGGGGTGGATGCGCCGGCGGTGATGCCGATGGTCCGGGCCGCGCCGAGCCAGTCGGTCGCGATCGCTTCCTGCTTGGTGCCGATCGGCTGGTGGCGCAGCGTCCGCGCCGCCGGGTCCACGGCGTCGGCATCTTCGATGTGGAAGACGGGGACTCCCCGGCTCCGCACCAGCGCGGCGAGGTGGCAGGTGTTGCTGGAGTTGTAGCCGCCCACCACGATCATCAGATCGAGCGGGCGGTCGAGCAGCGCCATCACGGCGTCCTGCCGCTCCTGGGTGGCCGAGCAGATGGTGTCGAACGAGCGGAAGTGCTCCGCCAGCGCAGGCTCGCCGTACCGCCGGGCCATGCTGGCACCGATCTCCCGCGCGATCGCCAGCGATTCGCCGGAGAGCATGGTCGTCTGATTGGCGATCCCGACCCGGACCAGGTCGCGCTCGAAGTCGAATCCCGGGGACACCGCCCGGCCGAACCGCTCCCCCAGCGCCGCGCTGTCGCCGCCGTGCTCGATGAAATCGCAGACGGCGCGGGACTCCTCGTGATTGAGCACGACGAGGTAGCGGCCGCCCGGGTGGCGCGTCACCTGGCTGGCGGTGGCCTTGGTCTCCTCGTGGTAGTGCTTGCCGTGGATGATGGCGGTGAAGCCGTCGCGGGCGTAGCTCTCCACCCGCTTCCACACGTTGAGCACCGAGCCGCAGGTGGTGTCCACCAGCACGCAGCCGATCGTCCGCAGCCGCTCGAAGTCCTCCACCGTCACGCCGAAGGCCGGCAGGATCACCACGTCCTCGGGCACGATGGGGGAAAAGTCGAACTGGCCGTGCTCGCCCCGGGCCAGGAAGCGCACTCCCATGTCGCTCAGCTTCTGGTTGACGTGGGGGTTGTGGATGATCTCGCCGACCAGGTAAAGCCGGCGATCGGGGAACTTGTGCCGCGTCTCGTAGGCGTAGTCCACCGCCCGCTCGACCCCGTAACAGAAGCCGAACTCCCGGGCGAGGCGGAAGGTGAGCGGGCCCGCGGTCAGCTCGTACTGGTTGGCCCGCAGCCGCTCCACCACCGCGCTGTGATAGTCCGCGGTGAGCCGACCTTCGATCTCGGCCTTGAGTCCGAATCCGCGGCGGAAGTAGGTGCTTTCCATGGCCTCAATGTACACCCGTGTCGGCGCGGGGCCGCGCCGCGCTGGTATCGGCGAGGGGCCGCGGTGCGCCCGTACCGGGGGCCGGTCGCTGGGCACCCGTATCCGGGGGCAGCGGTTTCGGTCGGGCCACGCAGCCGCGGCGCGCCCGCACCACCGGCACGTCGTGGAACACGCCGCCGGCGCGGAGCCGCGAGCCGTCCGTCGCAGACTTGAGCGAAGCGCTGAAGCGGCCGGAGAGGCGGCCGCCAACGGTGTCGCGCAGCAACACCCGGCCGCTGTCGCCCTGGTAGCCTTTGACCGCGGTCTCGGCGAAGTATCGCAGCGCCACGGCGGCGGCGGGCGGGACGGAATCCGCCTTCGAGGGCAGGAGCACGGGGTAGCTGTCCGGCCGGATCGAGTCCACGGGATAGAGTGCGATGGCCACTCCGCTGTCGCCTGCCAGCGCCTGGATCTGCAGGACCTTGAGGGTGTCGCACCACTCCGCCGTGGCCGGGCCCGACAAGTGGCCTGAATCCGCTCCGGTCCATTCCACGTCGAGACGCGCGGACCGGGTTTCGGCCCCCGGCCCGCCGGGGCACCCGGCGAGGAGCAGGACCAGGCCGGCGACGACCGGAGTCGCGCAGCGCCCCGGACTCATCGCACGCCCTGGAGCACGATGTCGAACCGCAGCTTGCCGCCGACGTCCGGATGGAGCGGATGGCTCAGATCGAAGCGCAGCAGGCCATTGAAGAAGGAGACCCCCGCCCCCGCCCCGACCAGCGCCTCGGACTGGAAGAGGTCGTCCGCGGCGGCCGCCTGTCCGGCATCGATGAAGACGACTGGACGAATCCTCCCGGGAATCGGCGCCAGGTCGAGCTGGGCAGCCCAGAACGCCTGCCCCTGCCGGCTCCCGTAGTCGAACCCGCGCACCGTTCCGAGACCGCCGAGGCGGTAGTTGGTCTGGGCCAGCGTCGGCGAGGTCGCGATGCCTCCCGCCACCCGCAGCGTCGCGCCCCGGGCGCTCCCGACGTCCTGCCGCAGAGAACCGTACAGCCGCGCCGTCGTCCGGCCTTCGCCGCCCAGCACATCGGTCCCCAGCATCCAGTGCCGCGCACCGTAGCCGGTCACCCGCACGGCCGCGCCGCCGAAGGTGCCCTCGTCCACCGGCGGATTCTCCGGAAATTCCCCCGAGCCGCCGAGGAAATCGTTGACGCCGGATTTCGCCGCCCGCGCGACGCTCTCCTGGTGCTCCACCCGGGCGCTCACCGCCAGGTCGACGCCCGTCTTGAGGGCGGTCTCCACCTTGAAGGACCCGCCTTCGGCCAGCAGGTAGTCGCCGCCATCGTGCGCCGCGAAGAGGGCGTTGAGGGTATTCCCGAAGCCCAGGGAAGAGCTGAGCGGGTCGAGATCCGAGATGTCGCGGTAGCCGCTGAAGGTAAGCCGCGCACCGGGGGCGTCGCGGATCGCACTCAGTCGGCCGGTCACCCGCTCGTCGCTGAATCCGTAGCGCAGGGTAGCGTACGTCGAGGTGAACGACATGCCCGGCACCCTGAGCCCGTAGCCCAGCCCGACCGAGACGCCCTGCACCCGATTGTAGCGGAAGAGATCGCTCGCCCGCTCGTAGTCGAACCCGCCGATTCGACGGCCGGTGACGCTGTCCGGCAGCGACTCGGCCAGTCCCGCGAGCTGGGCGTCCACCTCGCGCAGGCGCCGCTCGGCCTCCGGATCGCTCTCTAGGGTCAGCGAGTCGGGCCAGGCGTGGAACCGGCCCAGCGAGTCGTCGGAGGGTCGGTGCAGCTCGTAGCGGCCACCCGGCCACCGGTCGGCGTAGTTCCAGGCCCGGTGCTCCTTATCCCGGTCATGACTCCGCTCGGAGCGCAGCGAGTCCCGGCGAGCCCGCTCAGCCTCGCGATCCTTCGGCCCCATGGTGGAATCCGGCAGCGGGACCTCGAACACCACGGGGTGGCCGGTGTTCACCTCGACCTCCTCGAAAGTGGTCGTGGCGCGGAACGGAATCACCAGGTCGCCCACTACCGGGATGCGCACCCGGCCGGAGATCACCTGGCGCCGGGGCATCCAGTAGCGGCGGTCTTCCAGGCCGTACTCCAGGTCCGCGTCCACGCTCGCGATGTCGTTGGCGAAGCGGTTGATCTTCTTCGCCTGAGAGCTGTCGGCGCGCCGGTCGCCCTCCGGCACCGCCCAGAGCGCGGTGCCGACGTACCGGAAGGTGAGGCGCACCACCTCCGCGGTGGCCGAATCCAGCCACATCTGCCCCGCGATGAGCGCCGGCCCGGTTCGCCTGGGTGTGACGTCGACTCGGAGAAGCCGGAGCGTGCCGGCGGGGCCGGCGCCGACCGCCAGGCTCGTCTCGAGGGTGTAGCGGTACCACTCGGGGCCGGTCGGCGCGAGCGGGTGGAGCGCGCCATGCGCCGGGAAGTCGTTGCTGAAGATCCGGACCGAGTCGTCCACCCCGCGCGGCACGAACCAGGGACGATCCCACACGCTGGAGAGCTCGAGCCACTCCCCCCGGCTCCGGAAGCGGCGTCCGACCACATCCACCCTGAGGTCGTTGGGCCGCTGCCACTGCACATCGGCGACCTGCTCTTCTACCGCGGCCGTGGGGACCTCCGCCCAGCGGCGGCGGCCCATCCCGACGGTCAGGCGGTACCGGATGCGGGCCCGGTAGTCCCTCACGGCCGAGTCGCCCTGGTGCCGCCGCGCCATGGCGCGCTCGACCAGGTGCTGGACCTCGGGGCTGCTGTAGGGGGAAGTGGTGTCGGGGGAAGGAGTCTGGAGGGCGAGGACCAGCGCGGCTAGGTGGATTGCGCCCATTTGCTCCGGCCGTCTCGGTGTAACCCGTATGCCTTCAGACGACGCCAGAGGGTGGTACGGCTGATCCCCAGATGCCGGGCCGTCTCGGCGAGCTTCCAGTTATGCGCGTCGAGCGTCTTGACGATAGCCTCTTTTTCCCGCGCCGCCAACGTAGTCGGCCCTTCGATTCCGGGGATGAACATCGCTTCGCCCAGCTCCAGCCCGCCCACCCGCAAGGGCCGCAGCCTGCCACCCATGGCCGCGAGCCGGGGCTGGAGATCGGTGGCGGAATCCGGCAGGTCGAGGCCTTCCATGGCCTGCCGCGCCGGCTGGTTGGCGTAGAGCAGCCGGCCCTCGGAGTCGAACACCACCACGCCCTCGCTGAACCCGTCCAGCAGGGCCTTGGCCAGGGGGGAGAACACGGACGGCACGGACGGCATGGAAGACATGATCAAAGTGTCGGGCATGGGTCTACGTACGAAGGTAAGCTTTCAGGGTTTCAAAGCGAGACACCCTGCACCGGTTCGCTGCTCCCTCAGGTAAGTGGCTCGAAATCAATCACCTTGGGCACTCCCGAATCGCGGTGCTTCCTTAGATGACGCCGACTCCTCGGGTAGGTGCACAATGGATCGTCACCGCCGAGGGTGCCGACCCGGACCACGAGGCCCACGGCGCCGGCGCTGGCCGGGCCGGCGCGGACGCCCACTCACCGCGTCATCTTCGGCTGCCGCGCGAGGCGTCCGCCGGAGCAGCGACTGGAGGTCGGCCACCGAGTCCGCCAGCAGTGGAGCATGGCGGCCGCGCTGGACCGCGAAGCGCGCCGGGCGGTCGAGTGCCGGCACCTCGTCCTGGCGCAGCCGGCGAGCCTGCCCTTCGCGCAGCCGGATCCGCGCGACCCCTTCCCCGCCGGCGATCTCGTAGTCGATCGGCACCGCGTCGCCGCGGATCTTCAGCGTTTTCGGCAAGGCCTCGAGCCGCGCCCGAGCCTCGGCATCGATCAGCTCGTCCGGCGCGATGACGATGCGGGTGCGCTGGAGCTGGTCCCAGCCGGTGACCGGCTCCAGCTGACCGCGAATCCGGGCCAGCAGCGCCTCGGGAGCGAGCTGACGCAGCGTTCCGCCCGATCGGCGCCACAGCTCGTCCAGGTCCGTCAACACCCGCCGCAGCCTGCCGCTATCCTGATGCACGACCTCACCGCTGACCAGCGCCTCGGCCAGCAGGTCTCGGGCGGCCGAACGCAGCTCGGCGGGGATGGTGTCGGGCAGCGGCTCGACCTCGCTCTCGAGATCGAAGCCGAAGTAGGTGAGACGCCGCTCGGCCGCGAGCCGCTGATGCTTGCGCGGGCCGGTCAGGACCACTCTCGGAGGTCCGGGACGGGCGTAGGAGCGCACCAGGTCGTAGGACAGGGTGGTGCCTTCGATCGAGGCCCTCGCGATCCCGAAGCGATCGGCGAAAAACCGAAGGTTCCCGGCCACGGCGCCCCAGCTGCCCGCCACCGAAGTCTTCGAGACCCGTGCCTCCTGACCGTCTGCGGTGTGCTCGTCGATGACCAGGTCGAAAGGCATGAAGCGCGCGATCAGATCGGCCCAGCGCTTCCGGATCTCCTTGGAGGCGTAGGGCAGCTGCTTCGGAAGCGGCAGCTCCAGCGAGCGGTACACCGAGGCCGTGCCCAAGGCCGTGTCTTCGATGGCCTTGACCAGCACGCCCCGGCGCTCCGCCCACTCGGCCAGCCCGTCCTCGAACAGGTGACGGGCCAGGCCGTACACCTCACCCAGGTATCCGTGCTGGTTGACCGCCTCCGCGTAGATGTTGTAGGCGGTCAGGTGATCGCTGCCGTTGGCGACCAGGCCGTGAAGGTCGCGCTCCTCGCGGGTCATGCGGTGCAGCGATTCGATGTTGGAGCACACCGCCACCATGGGGACGAGCTCGGAGTCCGCGTGCACCAGCAGCTCGCCCCAGGGACGCTCGACCGGCATCGCTTCGACCTCTCGCCCGTACGGCGTCAGTCGCCCCTGCTCGACCAGTCCCCGGTCGGTGAGCAGCTCTATGGCCCGGCGGTAGCCGGTCCGGTCGAGCGCGACGGGCAGGTCGAGGTCGCGCGCGTCCACGCCGAGGCTGGCGCAGGTGATCGCCACCCGTTCCGCATCGCCGGCGAGCTGGAACTCAGGGGGCGTCGGCCGCAGCTGGTCGAAGACGAGCTGGCGATCGCTCAGAATCACGACCTCGCCATGGGGCACCCGCCCGTGCACCCGCCCCGCCATCTGGAGGATCTCGTTGGCTCCGAGATACAGGCGGTGGAGCACGTTCCGGCCGCGCTCGACCACGTTGCCATAGCGCGCATCGTAGATGATCACCGTATCCAGCCCGCGCACGTTGAGGGCGGACTGGCCGGCCGCGGTCATGGCGAGGAGGAAGGGCCGCTCGACCTCTCCCTCCAGAAACGGCCTGATCACCCGGATCGGCTCGCCCCCGTGGTAGAACGCGGTGGTGAGCCGCTTCCACTGGGTGCCGAGGTCTTCGGCCAGGCGCTCCACCTCGGCCCGGGTGGGGACGAACACCGCCACGCCGCGCCGCTCCTTCATCACGTGCCGGATGTAGCGCTCGTTGAGGAACTCTTCGGGCGTCTGGGGCAGCACCTGCACCCGCGCCTTGAGCGCCGGGTCGAAGGCATAGGTGAGGAGGACCTCGGCGCTCTCCAGGTAGCGGGCGTAGAACGTCGGATCCACGGTGGCGCTGAGCCAGATGAACCTGCAGCCGGCCCGCTTGCCCAGCGCCAGGCAGAGCTCCAGCTCCGCCGAAGTCTGGTGGATCTCGTCCACGATGATCGTGTCCCGGCCGGTGATCAGGTCGTCCTGGAACCAGCGCCGCGCGATCCCGGTGGTCACGATGACAACGTTCCACGACGGCGTCTCGGGCGTCGCTTCCCGCTCCCGGTTCACCACCCCGACCCGGAGCGGCTCCGCCAGGATCGACTCCGCGATCGGTCGGATCCCGAGCGTCTTGCCGGTGCCGGTGCCCGCCACGATGCCGAATCCCCGGCCCGAGGCGGCCAGGTCGCGGACCTCCTGGCCGTGCTCCCGCTCGAGGAGGGTGTCCAGATGGAGGCCGAGCGCGAGCTCGATCGTCTCGCAGGCGGCGCGGGTAGGGGCGATGACGATGATGCGGCCCTTGGCGTGGGCCGCGTGCTTGTAGGCGTCCGGATCGGGAGGAAGATGATGGTCGCGGGATGGGCGCATGATGAAAGCTACCCGCGATCGTCCATCCCTCAGAATCCCGGCTGCAGGTTGAACTCCCAGAGCCAGTTCTTGCCGGGCCGCTCGAACGGGTGCACCAGGTTCACTTCCGCGACCGCGAAGCCGAACAGGTTGAAGCGGAATCCGGTGCCGGCGCTGTAGACCGGGGTGCGGTCGGCGGTCGAGAGGCCGATGCTCTCCCCGCTGTTCCACGCCATGCCCGCATCGCCGAAGATGGTCCAGTCGAGCGGGAACATGCCGTAGTAACCGGGCCCGATGTGGAGCACGCCGAACAGCGGGAACCGCAGCTCCAGGTTCGCCACGGCGATACGGCTGCCCAGGAGCTGGTCGAACACCGGGCAGCTGTTGGGTGAGCCGGGCGGCGGGTTGCATTCGCTGCCGCTGAAGGAGCCGTACCGGTACCCGCGAACCATTCCAGGATAGCCCAGGAACAGCGGCTGGAACCGCGGGTCCTGGCCCCCGCCGCCGTAGCGGCCGTAGTGCATCAGGCGGGCCGCGAGGGTGAAGGGCCGCTTCAGCATGAAGTAGCGCCGCCAGTCGGCCAGCACCCCGACGTAGGAGATCGACCCGAAGGTGGGCGAGGCTTCCAGGCGGTAGCGCTGGCCCAGAATCGGTCCGGTGGCCCCGAAGATCGAGTTGTCGTACACCAGCGCCGCCGAGGTCGTGCCCAGCGTCAGCGGGTCGGCTGTCGCGACGTCCTGCCTGTCGCTGGCAATCTGCTCCCCGTCGAGCAGGGAGAACGCGTCGGTCTTGACCTCGCGATCGAACGAGATGTACGACGCGCCCGCGGAGAACTCGAGACGCTGCACGTCGCTGAAAGGATAGGCGACGATGCCCTGGAGATCACGATTGGTCTGCCGATCGAGCACCTGCTGCTCGATCAGGGCCGGCTCCCCGTTCACGACGCCGGTCCCCTCGGCGAACCCGCCGGTCACGTAGGGCACTTGCTGGGCGGTGACGCCCCAGTTCCAGCGGCTGCCGAAGTTCTGGTACGCGACCAGGGCCGTCACGTCCTTGATGCCGCCGTTCACCTGCAGCCCGGTGGTGAGGTTGCGGTTCCCCAGCAGGTCGCTCCAGTAGAGCGCCGCGCCACCACCGACGTAGGTGCCGAACCCGCTCGAGCCCGCGACGATGGACGGCTGACCCACGTAGGTGAGCGAGAGCCCCGCGTTGTAGCGGTGGGCCTCCTCGGCCCCGGCCGGCGGCAGCCCGCGCTCGGCGTTGTTCAGCAGGCCGGCGAGCATCGAGGTCCGATCGGCCGGGGGCAGCATGCCGGGACTGCCCGGCAGCGAGGCCACGACTGCCTGCCCCGCCAGGTGGCTCGGCGCGTCCACCGCGTAGATGTCGTACCCCTTGGAGCGGAACAGGCTGAACATCAGGCGCCCGCTGTGCTGAGCCACGCTCAACGCCGGGCTCGTGGCGGTGATGCCGGCAACCCCGGTGAAGAGGTTGGTAACCTGGGTGATGTGGCCGGTGGCCAGCTCGACCCGATACACGTTGCTGATGCCCAGCGGATCCGCCAGGAAGTAGAGCGCGGTTCCGTCCGGCGACCATTGAGGGTTGAGCTGCCGGACGCCGGGAAACGCCGACACCCGCGTGATGCGGCCCGACGCCACGTCCATGAGCGCCAGGGCGTACGGCGCGATCTTGAGCGAATCGAGGCTGGTGCCGAAGCGGTCGGTGGCGAAGGCCAGGGTTCGCCCGTCGGGCGACCAGACCGGCTGAAGGTCGGCGTACGGATCCCGGGTCAGGCGGTGGAGACTGTCGGCCTCGAGGTCGTAGTAGTAGAGGTCGGTCAGGCCCCCGTTCACCGCGGTGAACGCGATCCGCTGACCGTCCGGCGACCAGCTGGGCGTGAGCACCTCACCCAGGGTCTTGAGCCGGATCTCCCGGATCGTCCGGTGCCGGTCCGCGTCGTACAGCGTCAGGATCGGGCGTCCACCGGCGATCCCGGCGAAGACGAAGCGCCGGCCGTCCGCCTGCCAGCTGCCGGCCGACTCGATGAACTGGAGGCTCTGGAAGTGCGGGTTCACCGCGGTCCGGGTGATCTGTCGATCGACCTTGCCGGTGCGACCGTCGGCCAGGAACAGGTCGATCGAGAACAGGTCGCGGTCGGACAGGAACATGAACCGGCTGCCGTCGGGGCTCAGGGCTGGGCCGATGTTGTAGCTGCCGTCGCCGTGGGTGCCGTTGCCCGCCTTGACCAGGCGCACCCCGAAACTGTCCGCCGGCTGGGTCTGGTC
Organism: Gemmatimonadales bacterium; assembly: GCA_035278885.1. Classification (GTDB taxonomy): domain Bacteria; phylum Gemmatimonadota; class Gemmatimonadetes; order Gemmatimonadales; family GWC2-71-9; genus CAVVWJ01. Next base: position 25,649 of record DATEIR010000146.1, read on the forward strand.
CTCCAGATGCTCGTACGCCTGCGCAGTCGCCTCGTGCCACTCCTGCACCAGCTGATCCGGCGTGATCGCCAGGTCGCCGCGAATCGCCTGCCCCACGTCTCGGGTCCGGATCGAGGCGCGGAGCAGGTCGCCCATCATCTGGTCGCCCCACCTGCCGGCCACGTAGGCGAGCAGGGCGTGCCCGTAGCGGTAGGGGAAGAACCGCGGATCGTCGAGCTGCCGGAAGGAGGGGAGCGTGTCCTCGAGGCCCCCCCGCATCCACATCGCGGTCTCGGGAGCATTCGGTCCGAGCGACATGTACTCCGCCATTCCCTCGATGAACCAGAGCGGCAGCGAGGCCGCCACCGGCACCGCGCCCCGCGCCTCGGCACCGGTGCGGCCGGTCATGTCGTACTGGAAGGCGTGGGTGAGCTCGTGGCCGATGACGTGGTTGAGGTCTCCCAGCGTTCCGCCGATCGGGAGCACGATGCGGCGGCGGAGCGCCTCGGTGACACCACCGGTGCCTTCTCCCAGGTTGTCGACGATGTTGGTCTGACGGAATTGGGGCGCCGTCGCGTACAGAATCAGCGGCTGGCGCCCTCGGAGCTGGTGCCGCATGACGGTACTGAGGCGGGTGTACCAGCGCTCGGCCATCCGGCTCGCGATATCCGCCGCCTCGCGCTCATCGGGGTAGAAGTACACATCGAAGTGGTCCGTCTGCAGCACCTTGAAGTCGAAGTGCTCGTACTGGACCTTGTTGCGGCCGAAATACTGGGCTTCGGCCGTGGCAGGAAGAACGAGAAGGGCCAGCCCGACGAGCGGCGCCAGGAGTCGTGCCATCGCGCACCTGTGATGCATCCCAGGTGAGAATGCACCTCCGCGCGGAAGCGTTGCCGTGACCTGCGGCACCCCCGCAAACCGGCCCCAAAAAAGAACATCCCGGCGGGGTGCCGGGATGTTCCGTATGGGACCGACCTCGATCAGGTGATCGAAGCGCCGGGTCGGCGCTCTGGCAGGTCAGTCGTCCCACTCATGGCGGCGGTCGCCGTCGTGATGCTTGCCGCGGTGCTCGCAATCCGCCCTGTAGAACCGCCCGCCGCGCTCGTACACCACAACCTCGTCCGCATGGGGCCACCGCTCGTTCCAGCGGTCGTAGTAGCGACCGTCGGCGTAATACAGCGTCACCGGACGGTAGCCCTGGCGCGCCCAGGCTCGGCTGGAACGGTGACCGTGCAGGCGCTCCACCACCACCACGCGCGGGGCATAATGCTCGACCACCACGATCGGCCGCGCGGTCGGGTACCGCCGCACGATCACAGGGCGGCGACGATACGCCGCGTACGCGTCGCCGACCGTGACCTGCCCCACCACAGGACCAGAACGAACGAGCACGTCAGCCGCGACGGTCTGGGCCGCCGCCGGAGCCGCGGCGAGCAGGGTGGCGAGCAGCGAAGCCGCAACGATCCTGGCGGACATAGAAACCTCGATGTGAGAGTCGGGTACCGTGCGGGTGGGCTGGAGTGCGAGCGTCGTGCCAGGCGCTAACTCGTTGTCCTCCTTGGTTTCCTGGGTAGGCGGCGGGGGCGTGGTGTCCTCCGGCGAGGACGCTCGGGCTGGGACGGCGGGCTCACTGCCTCCTGCTCCTGGGCATCGATCCACTCGCAGACGATGCGGAAGGCGTCGTCACGTCCCAGCTCGAACGCTTCCATGAGGTAGGGGACAGCGCCGTACATATTGCTGCGACCTTTGGCGCGGAGTCGCCGGAGAAAGGCGTGGAATCGGGCCCGAGGCCCGGTGGGCTGGGGACTCATGGGCTAAGTCGTGCCTCCAATAGGCAGTAACGCAATTGGCCTGTACCCCGAATATAGCCCGAAAGCGCCAGATGTTCAACCGACTTCGCGCGTCGTCGCGTAACCGTTCTGCCTCCTTGACACCGATTTGGGTGGGGTCCATGTTAGGGGCCGCTACGCACGACCCGGTGTGCTGCTTGACACGAGCTACCCGCCTGCCCGCGGGACAGCGTGGCTTCCGCCTCCACGTCGCTCCAGTGCCGGCTCACTCTTCGCCCCGTCGAGCTGCGTATGTTTCGCCAGATTCTTTCGTTCTTCACAAGCAAAGCCACTATGGAGGCAGGTATGGCCGCGGATTTCTTCATCGGTGAATCGCTCGTCGGCGATGGCAACGAGATCGCCCACATCGATCTGATCATCGGATCGAAGTCCGGCCCGGCCGGGGCGGCGTTCACCCAGGCGCTCTCCCGGAACACCGACGGCTTCACCACTCTCCTTGCGGTGGTCACTCCGAACCTCCCCTGCAAGCCCGACACCGTGCTGTTCAACAAGGTGACCATCAAGGGTGCCAAGCAGGCGGTCCAGATGTTCGGCCCGGCCCAGGCGGCGGTTGCCCGCGCGGTCATGGACTCGGTGAACGACGGCACCATCTCGAAGAGCCAGGCCAACGACCTGTGCATCCTGGTGGGCGTGTTCATCCACTGGCAGGCCGAGGACGACAAGAAGATCTATTCCTTCAACTACCAGGCGGTGAAGGAGTCGATCGCCCGGGCGCTGCAGGGCAAGCCCAGCGTGGACGAGGTGCTCCAGAAGTACAAGGCCGCGCGGCATCCGTTCGCCAGCGGCGCCGAAGGCTGATCGTTTAAAGCCCCGAGGTCGACGCGTTCGCGAGGGGCGGCCCGCCAGTCGGGGCCCGCCCCTCGTCCGTTTTCCAGGATCCGAGCTCCCGAGGAGGACCGGTTTTCCGATGCGCAAGCTTCTGCTCCAGCTCGACAGCTCGCGGCTGCCGAGCGTGTTCGATCAGGTGGTCGCCTACGATGCCGGCGCCGATGCCATCATGAGCTATGGCGGCGTCACCGAAAGTGACGTCCGAGACCTGATCCACGGCTGCATCTTCACCCGCGGTCCCAAGGACCTGCACAACACCGCGGTCTGGATCGGCGGCACCAACATGTCCGCGGGAGAGCAGCTGCTGGCGATGGCCCAGGACGCGCTCTTCGACCCGTTCCGGGTCTCGATCATGCTCGACTCCAACGGCTCCAACACGACCGCGGTCGCGGCCGTGGTCAAGATCGAGCAGGCCTTGGGCGATCTCACGGGGAAGAAGGTGGTGATCCTCGCGGGCACGGGCCCGGTGGGTCAGCGCGCGGCCGGTCTCCTGGCGCATGACGGCGCCCACGTCACCATCACCTCGCGGAAGCCGGAGCAGGGCGAGAAGGCCCGCCAGTTCATCGGCGCGCGCTTCAACGTGCAGGTGGAGGCGGTCACCATGAACGACCCCTCGACCCTGCCGGGCATTCTCGACGGCGCCGACGTCCTGCTCAACTCGGGTCCGGCCGGGGTGCTGATGGCGCCGCTCAAAGCCTGGACGGCGGTGAAGACGCTCAAGGTGGCGGTCGATCTCAACGCGGTCCCGCCGCTGGGCATCGAAGGGGTCGAGGTGAACGACGCGGGCGAGAAGCGGCAGGGCGTGGTCGCTTTCGGCGCGTTCGGCGTCGGCAACTTCAAGACCAAGCTGCACAAGGCCTGCGTCGCGCGGCTCTTCACCCGGAACGACCTGGTGCTCGACGCCGAGGCGATCGCCGAGGTGGCGCGGGAGCTCGGCGCGAAGAAGAAGTAGGCGTGCCGCGCGTCATCGGGATCGACCCGGGCACCGTCAGCCTGGACCTGTGCGGGCTGGCGGATGGCCGGGTCGATCTCGATCTCTCCTTCCCGACCGAAGAGGCGCTGGCCGACCCCGAGCGGTTCATCGCGATGCTCACCGCCGCCGGCCCGCCCGACCTGATCGCGGGGCCGTCCGGCTACGGGCTCCCGCTCGCGCGCGCATCCGATCTGAGCGACGAGGACCTCTGCCTCGCGTTCCTCGCCCGGCGGGGCGAGGGGGGTGGGATCGGCGGACTCCGGCGATTCGCCCGGCTGCTGGGCGGCTCCGGACTGCCGGTCGTTTTCACCCCGGGGGTCATCCACCTCGATACCGTCCCGGCCCACCGCAAGATCAACCGGATCGACCTGGGCACCGCCGACAAGCTCGCCGTGGCGGCTCTCGCGATCGAGCAGCAGCACCAGCGCACGGGCCGGCCGCTGGACGAGATCTCCCTCATCGTGCTCGAGCTCGGCGGGGCCTTCACCGCCGCGCTCGCCGTCCATCGGGGCCAGGTGGTCGACGGCCTGGGCGGCACCAGCGGGCCGATCGGGTGGAGAGCCGCCGGCGCCCTCGACGGCGAGGTGGTCTATCTCGCCGGCGGCCCCGTGGACAAGGCCTTTCTCTTTCAAGGCGGGGTCGAGACGGTGGCACTCAGCGGGCCCGGCGGCCGGCTGAACGCGGTGGAGGCCTATCTCGAGGGCGCGGCCAAGGCGGTCCACCTGCTCCGCTGCTCGGCGCCCGCCGCGGACGAGGTCCTGGTCTCCGGGCGTGCCGCGGCTGACGCAGATCTGGTGGACCGCCTCGCGGGGATGCTGACGGGAGTCGCCACGGTGCGGCCGCTCCCGGGCTTCGCCGTGGTCGCCAAGCAGGGAGCCCAGGGCGCCGCCCTCATCGCGGACGGGCTCGCTGGCGGCCGGTGCGCTCCGCTGGTCCGGCACCTCCGCATCCGCGAGGCCGGCGGATCGGTGCTGGACCACCTGCACGTCATCGCTCCCGAGGCCGCCCGACGGCGGCTGCTGGGCTGAGCGCCTCGACCTCCCTGGCGGCCAGCCAGGCCACCGCCGCCGCCGGAGCGCAGTCCGTCACCCGACCCCGCTGATCCTCCCGCGTCCGCAGCAGCGCACCGAACTCCACCACGGCTCGACCGAGCGTCCGGGCCAGCTCGACGGCCATGAACCGCCCGACGCCGGCAGCCACCACCGGGGCGTGGCTGGGCATCGGCTCGTCCAGCAGCAGACGTTCCGCTGCCGCGCGGAGCCGCTGCCCCTGGACGCCGGCGAGCCAGTGCGCCAGTGCGCGCCACCGCTCGAGCTCCGCGCTCTCCGCGTCGCGGCCGATCATCCGGGCGAGTCGGCGGGCGCTCGCGGCGACCGACTTGTCACCCCCATCCGCGGTGGCATGCTGATCGGCACCTTCCGGGAGCTGTCCGGTCAGGCGGTAGACGTCCGCGGCGGCGGCGAACCATTCCGACATGAGCGGCACCACGGCGCCGTCGAACGGCACCGACTCGGCCATCGCCATCACCGGTGTCCGGACTACGCCCTGATAGACCAGCTCGCCCGAGACCAGCCGCGCGGCGTCGTCCCGACCGTGCGCTCGCACCCGGCCACCGTGGATCGGGATCAGATCGGTCGTGGTACTGCCGACGTCCACGAAGAGCGCATCGGGCTCGAGCGCCGCGACGGCGGCGGCGGCCGCCAGCCAGTTGGCGGATGCGACCCGAAGCGGGGACGCGACGGCCTGGTCCGCGGAGCAGAAGGCCCCGTCGCTTCCGAAGATCCGGAGGTGTCCGGCGCCGAACCGAACGCTCATCTCGGCCACGAGCGTGCGCACGCCCTGGGGCCGATCGGGAAAGAGATCGACCATTTCGCCGGTCATGGTGACCGCGTGCAGCTCGGCCGTCCCCACCTCCGTGAGCGCGTCATCCAGCGCGGCATGCAGCTCGGCCAGACCGCGCCATAACGCGCAGGGCAGCTGCACGACTCGCTCCACGTGGCTTCCGGGACCGAGTCGCGCCGCCTTGAGATGGGCGCCACCCAGATCCCACCCGATGATGGCGTCAGGCATGAACCGGGTGCAGCACGATGTCCACCACGCTGCCCGACCATGTCGTCGGGGCCGGCAACGCGCCGGAGCGCCCGAGCTCCAGGACCATCGCCGCGACGTTCCGACCGAGAGCGGCGGGCAGGCCGCAATAGGACGTGGTGAGCCGGGGGTTCACGTCGACCACCAGCGGCCCCCCGGCTCCGAGCACGAAGTCCACTCCCACGTAGCCCCAGAGCCCCGGGATCGCCGCGGCGACCTCGGCGCCCAGGCGCGCGACGCTCGGATCCCCGGGCGGCCGCGCATTGACCTCGAGCGCATCGAGGTCGAGCCGCCCGGCCCGCCAGGTGAGCCGCTGCCGATTGCACGCGAGCAGAGTCGCCCGACCCGCGGCGCAAAGGAGCGAAAGGCTCCACCCATCGCCATCGACCCAGGGCTGCGCCACGAGCGCAGCCCCTGGCGACCGGATGCGATTCAGCGCCGCGGCGGACCCGTCGAGCAGCTCGAGTCCGTCGCAGCCGGCACCGTCATCGGGCTTCACCACCCACGGCCCCGGCAGCGACGGCACGGGGTCGCCCGCCCCATAGGTGGGCACGACGGGAATGCCTCGCGCAGAGAGCGCGCGGGCGGTCGCGAGCTTGCTGGTCGACAGTCGTATCGCCTCCGGGGTGCATCCGAGCAGCGTCCGGCCGGCCGACGTGACCGCCGCGGCCAGCCGCTCGAGGGTGCCTTCGCCCTCGGGGGCGGTGGGCCACACGGCATCCGCCCAGGCGATCCCTCTGGCGAACAGCTCCTCCGGCGTTTCCTCAGCCGACGGGCGCAATGTCTCGCTCACGGCCAGCGGTGGCAGCCGCGGGTCGCGACTGGCGAGGACCTCGACCTCGGCGCGCGCCAGCTCCCCTACGAGGGTGCCGAGCATCAGGTCGCCTTCGCGGGCCAGACTCGGCGGCAGGGACTGCCCCAGCAGCCCTCCACCGCTGAAGAACTCGAAGACGAAGACTTTCACGGGAGGCGGCGGCGCAGCAGCGCCATCGTCCCGGAGACGTCGGGCCCGCTCGCGTGCACGGTGCAGATGGGGTCGCCCGGCGCGAACCGCGTACCCCGCATCGGGAGGTCACGACACCAGTGAGGAAACCTCATCGACCCCTCGTCGGCCGACGCGATCGCGTGCACCACCGCATGGGCCCGGACGGCACGCGGCACGGCGGCGCGGGCGGGCAGCTCGCCGCCGCAGGCCCGCACGTGCCATTGCACCAGGCCGGCGGGATAGTCCGCATCGTAGAGCTCGAAGGTCGCCGTGGGTCGTGGATTGAGCTCGAGCACCAGCCATCGCTCGCCCTGGAGAAGGAAATCCAACCCATTGAGGCCGACCAGCCCGGTCTCGAGGACCAGCGCGTCGAGCGCGTCCTCGATCTCCCGGCGTAGTCGGGGACGAAGGCGGATCCCGCCGACCGCCCCGCCATAGAGGTAGGGTCGTGCGGGGCGGGGCGCGGTCCACTGCCGGTTGAATCCCAGTACTCTCGCCCGGCGGCCATTCGCGAGGAACGTGGCCGACAACGTGTCGCCGGGCTCGAGCCGCTGGTAATAGTCCCCGTCGCCGGCCGCCGCCATGGGGGCGGGAAGCACGCCGGTGCCTCCCGCCGAGGCTGGCCGCTTGATCAGCCAATCCTTCGGGCGAGCGGGCCGGGTGAGCCGCACGGCGGGAAACGGAAGGCCGAGCCGGCGGAGCAGCGGGAAGAATCGCGCGGGGTCTCGGACAGCGGCCAACGTCTCCGGCGTGTTGCCGTACAGCGGCCGCCCCCGGCTCAGCCGCTGGATCAGGCGGGGGCGCCCTTCGAATCCCGAGCCGTACACCAGGCCGGTGCCGGGTGCCAGTCTCCGAGCCGCCCCGATCAGCCGCGAGGGATCGATCCGCAGGGTGCCAGGCACACCGATGCGTCGAGACGCGGACGCGACGGCGCGAGTATCCCGATCGGCGAAAAGATCGAGCACAACCGCACGATATCCCCCCCGCCGGGCGGACTGCGCCAGGGCACGGCCGGATACGGCCACGATCAGCAGTCGGGGTGGAGGGGACATCGCGGGACCGAAAGCTACCGCTGGCCAGTGGACTGTCCATGCCGGTCGCGGCGCTATATTGCGGAAGCGCCGCCGCATCTCCCTCTTCATACGCCGAGGACTGCGGCCCCAACGGGCCGGCGCGCCGCCGATCGGCAGCGCGTCCGGGGCGTCGTTGCCATTGCCGTATCCTGGAGGCCAGCGTGAGCGTGCCGGAGTCGGGCGGGACCCCGTTGCGGGTCGCCATCGTGGGCGCAGGGCCGAGCGGTTTCTACGCCGCCGAGGCGCTGCTCAAGTCGGGGCGCGACGTGCGGGTCGACATGATCGAGCGCCTGCCGGCGCCGTTCGGCCTGGTGCGGTTCGGCGTGGCACCTGACCATCCGAAGCTCAAGGAAGCGATCGCGGTGTACGACCGGATCGCGCGCTCGCCGGGATTCCGCTTCTACGGCAACGTCACCGTGGGGCGCGACGTCTCGGTCGCGGCTCTCACCGACGCCTACCATGCGGTGATCTTCGCCTCCGGCGCGGAGAGCGATCGCCGTTTGGGCGTTCCCGGCGAGGACCTCTCCGGCAGCTGCACCGCCACGGAGTTCGTGGGCTGGTACAACGGCCACCCGGACTATCGCGATCGGAGCTTCGACCTGAGCCAAGAGGTCGCGGTCATCGTAGGCCAGGGCAACGTGGCGGCGGACGTGTGCCGTATCCTGGCCAAGACGGTGGACGAGCTTCGCCACACCGACATCGCCGAGCACGCGCTGGAGGCGCTCGCGACGAGCCGGGTGCGGGAGATCTACGTCGTGGGCCGGCGCGGCCCGGCGCAGGCGAAATTCACCGCCAAGGAGCTGCGCGAGCTGGGCGACCTGGACGACGCCGACGTCATCGTGGATCCGGCCGAGCTGACGCTCAATCCGGAGAGCCTGGCCGAGTTCGAGGACCGACGCGGCGCGGCGGCCAAGAAAAACGTCGACATCCTGCGCGACTTCGCGGCCCGGCCGGATCGAGGGCGCCGCCGGCACATCATTTTCCGCTTCCTCTTGAGTCCGGTCGAGATCCTCGGCACCCAGCGGGTCGAGGGAGTGGTGTTCGAGCGCAACCGACTGAGCGGGGGTCCCTTCGAGCAGAGCGCCCGGGGCACCGGCGAGCGGATCGAGCTGCCGGCCGGGCTGGTCTTCCGCAGCATCGGCTACAAGGGCACGGCCATGGATGGGGTACCGTTCGACGCACGCCAGGGGGTCTTTCCCACCCGCGAGTCGCGCATCATCGGCGCGGCGGGCGCCGCCGTCCCCGGACTGTACGCCTGCGGATGGATCAAGCGCGGCCCCACCGGCATCATCGGCACCAACAAGCCGTGCAGCGTCGCGACCGTGACGGCGCTCCTGGCCGACCTGCCGAGCGACGTCCCGGCCAAGCCGGGGGCCGACGCGATCCCCGCGCTGGCCGGCTCAGACGGACGCCGGGTGGTGAGCTACGAGGACTGGATGGCCATCGACCAGGCCGAGATCGGCCGCGGCTCCCCCAAGGGCAAGCCTCGGGAAAAGTTCACCAGCGTGGATGAGATGCTCGACCTGCTCGGCGCCTCGCGGCGCTGACCGGCGGGCTATATCTTGAGCGCAGAGATGACAGATCTCGCGCTCAGCAGCCACTTCGCCCCGCCCCGCGCCGGCAGCCGCCCGCCGGCCCGCTTCCTCACGACCGCCCGCACCGATCGCTGATGCCAGCCACTGGCCGAGGCGGGGCTTCCGCGCCGTCGCAGGTCGGCCATGTCACCTGTCTGGGATGCGGCTGCGCCTGTGACGACATCGTGCTCACGATCGCGGGTGGACGGATCACCGCGGCGCAGCATGCCTGTCCGCTCGGCGTTGCCTGGTTCGGCGACGGGCAGGTTTCCGATCAGATACGGGTCGACGGGAAGACGGCCGATCTCGAGCGCGCCCTCGACCGCGCGGCCGCGCTGGCGGGCGAGGCACGCGGCCGGCTGCTGGTGGTGCTTGGCGCCGAGCTGACGGCGTCGGCCTACGGCACGGCGCTCGCCCTCGCCGATACGCTGGGAGCCGTGACCGACGGCGCCGTGTCCGAGCCCGCCGCGGCCGGCATCCTCGCCGGCCAACGACGCGGGCGGGCGACCGCGACGCTGGGCGAGATCCGGAACCGGGCCGACCTCATCGTCTACTGGGCCGTCGACCCGGACCGCCGCTACCCACGGTACCGGAGCCGGTATGCAGCCGTCCCGCACGCACTCCATCTCGCGGAGGGCGCGCATCCCCGCGCCGTGGTGTCGGTGAGCGTGGGCGGCGACGCCGGACCGGCCGACGCCGATCTCCGGCTCGCGCTCACCCCAGCCCAGGAGCTCGCCGCGCTGGCCGAGCTCCGCGCCGGCCTGCGGGGCCGCCATCTCGGCGGGGAGGCGCTGCCGAGCGGTGTGGCGGAGCTGGCCGAGCGGCTCATCCAGGCCAAATACGTCGCCATCGTTCACGACGGGGAGCCGAGCAGTGAGCAGCGCTCCCCGGAGCGGACCGAGGCACTGATCGGCCTGACCCAGGCGCTCAATGGCCCTACCCGGGCAGCGCTCAGCACCCTTCGCGCCGGCGGCAACCGGAACGGCGCCGAAGCGGTGAGCACCTGGCAGACCGGATTCCCCTTCGCGGTCGATTTCTCCCGCGGCGCACCGCGCTATCAACCCCATCGGCGAGCGGGCGGCCCCGGAGGCCTTGCACCAGCCGCGGCGCTGGTGGTTGGCGCGCCAGAGAGCCTGCCCGAGGCGCTCCGGGAGAGCCTGCAGCGGGTGCCCGTGGTGGTGATCGGCCCCCGAGCGAGCGCCGCGCCATTTGCGGCCAAGGTGGCTATCGACACCGGGGTGGCCGGGATACACGAAGCCGGTACCGGCTATCGATTGGACGACGTGCCGCTGCCGCTCCAGGCGCCGCTGCCCGGCCCGCGTCCGGCCGAGGCGATACTGCGGGACCTGCTCGCTCGGGTCGCCGCCGCGTCAGGAGCGGTACGATGAGTGGATCGCGACTCCGCATCGTCGGAGGCACGGTCCACGACCCGGCCAACGGCGTGGATGGCGAGGTGCGGGACGTCTGCATCGAGGACGGACGGATCGTGGCGGACGTGCCCTCGGGCGCGCCGACCCTCGACGCCCGCGGCATGATCGTGATGCCCGGCGGCGTGGACATCCACAGCCACGTCGCGAGCTCGGCCTGCAATCACGCGCGGCGCCTGCTGGTGGAGGAGCGCTCGGCCAACCCGGTGCCGGCACCGGCGCTGGAGCCGGGCCTTTCGCCCGCCCGCTCGGGGACCGGCGGCACCCTGCCCAGCACGTTCACCACGGGCTACCGCTACGCCGGCCTGGGATACACCACGGTCTTCGACGCGGCGGTCGCGCCGAGCACCGCGCGGCACACCCACGCGGAGTTCGACGACACGCCGATCGTGGACGGTGGGTTCTACATCCTGCTGGGGAACGACGACTATCTCCTCCGGCAGGTGGACGCCGGCGAGCGCGACCGGGCCCGGGACTACGCCGCCTGGATGATCGGCGCAACCGGCGGCTACGCCATCAAGATCGTGAACCCCGGCGGCGTGCAGGCCTGGAAATCGGGACAGCGGAACCTCACGGCGATCGACGAGGCGCTGGGCTCGAGCCGGGTGACGCCGCGCGCCATCCTGGAGACGCTCGCGGACGCCGCCAACACCCTGCGGCTGCCGCATCCGGTGCACATCCACTGCAACAACCTGGGCCAGCCCGGCAACGCCGCGACCACGCTCGCCACCATGGATGCCCTGAGCGGGCGGCGGGCCCACTTCACTCATCTGCAGTTCCACTGCTACGGCAGCGGCCCTGAGGGCAAGAGCGGCGGGTGGAGCTCGGCGGCCCGGCAGGTGATCGAGCGGGTCAACGGCGATCCCCACGTCAGCGCGGACGTCGGGCAGGTGATGTTCGGCCCGGCCACCACGCTGAGCGCCGACGGACCCGCCCAGTACCTGCTCCAGGCCAGCAGCGGCCGGAAGTGGACCAACATCGACGTGGAGCTCGAGACCGGCTGCGGGATCATCCCCTACCGCTACGAGGAGCGCGCCGCGGTCTCCGCGCTTCAGTGGGCGGTCGGCCTCGAGCTGTTCCTCCTCGCGAGCGACCCCTGGCGCGTGGTGCTGTCGACCGATTCGCCCAACGGCGGCTCGTTCGAGGCGTATCCCGCGCTCATGCAGCTGCTGATGGACCGCGCGGTACGCGACGAGCAGCTCAAGCGGGTGAACCAGCGGCTCCTGGCCGGGAGCGCGCTGAGCGACGGCATCGCCCGGGAGTACACCCTGAACGAGATCGCCATCATCACCCGCGCGGGGCCGGCCCGGCTGCTCGGCCTGAAGCACAAGGGCCACCTCGGGGTGGGCGCGGACGCCGACGTGACCGTGTACGCGCGCGAGGCCGACCTGGCCCGCATGTTCTCCCTGCCACGCTACGTCCTCAAGGCCGGCGCGCTGGTAGTCGAGGAAGGGCAGCTCCGGCGCGCGCCGGCGGGCCGCCGCATCCGACTTTCTCCGGGCCACGACCAGGCCGTGGTGCCCGACCTGCGCCGGTTCTACGACGACTACGGCACGATCGCCTTCGACAACTTCCCGGTGCGGGGCCTGCGCGACGCCCCGCTGGAGCTCGGCTGACGTGGAGATCCGCGGCGTCGCGATCGAGGACACCTTCGCCGAGGCGTTCACCATGCGGGTCGCCCGGGTGGTGATCACCGCGCGCAGCCCGCGCTGGGTGCGCGAGGCGGCGCTCAAGATGACCGGGTTCGCGACCTCGGTGATCGGCTGCAAGTGCGAGGCAGGAATCGAGCGCGAGCTTTCGCCCGACGAGACCCCCGACGGCCGTCCCGGAGCCAGCGTGCTGCTGCTCACCATGGCCAAGGACGATCTCCCGGTGCGGCTGATCGAGCGCATCGGGCAGACCATCCTCACCTGCCCGACCACGGCGTGCTTCGACGGCCTGCCCGAAGCGCCCGACCGGGTCGGCGTCGGCTCCGCGCTCCGGGTGTTCGGCGACGGATTTCAGGGCAGCAAGGTGGTCGGCGGGCGCCGCTTCTGGCGGATTCCCGTCATGGAAGGCGAGTTCCTGGTGGAGGAGAAGTTCGGGTTGCAGAAGGGTATCGGCGGCGGCAACTTCTTGATCCTCGCGACCTCGGCGGATGCGGCGCTCGCCGCCGCCGAAGCCTCGGTGGACGCGATGGCCGGCACGCCCGGCGTCATCCTGCCGTTTCCGGGCGGGGTGGTCCGAAGCGGCAGCAAGGTGGGCTCGCGGCGAACCAAGGGGATGATCGCGTCCACCAACGACGCGTACTGTCCCACCCTCCGCGCGGTGACCGCCAGCGCTCTGCCCGAATCGGTCAACTCGGTGCTCGAGATCGTGCTCGATGGCGTGGACGCGCCGGCGATTTCCCGCGCGATGCGGGTGGGGATCGACGCCGCGTGCCGCGAGGGCGTGGTCGGGATTACGGCCGGCAACTACGGCGGCAAGCTCGGACCGCACCACTTCCACCTGCGTCAGATCATGAGCGGCGACGGTACGGCCAAGTGAGCGGCGAGACCACGCTCACGCTGCGCGGTCCGCTTTCGCAACGGGTCGACGCCGGCACCGTCGCCTGGGACGCGCTTCGCGGCCTGGATGCGGCCGCGATCGAAGCCCAGGAGATCTGGGTCGACGGATCGGGCCGTGCTCGCCTGGGCGATCTCTTTCGAGTCTCCGCCGCGCCGGGCCAGCAGGTCCGTCTGGTCGGAAACCTCGGCATGATGGACGGCATCGGCGCCGGACTCGCGGGCGGCGCGCTCGTGGTCGAAGGCGACGCGGGCTGGTACCTGGGACAGGGGATGAGCGGCGGCTCGATCGAGGTGAAGGGCCGCGCGGGGCCCCAGGCCGGCGGCGCGCTGCCGGGGGCCAAGCGCGGGATGACGGGCGGCGAGAT
>DATEIR010000147.1:0-6313 GCA_035278885.1 Gemmatimonadales bacterium
GGCGATGCTGGCCGGTCTGGCCGTCGCGGTGGCCGGCGAGACGGAGTGCGGCGACGCCTGGGCCGCCCGGAGCGGGCCCGGCGGCACGACCGTCCTGCTGGCCGACGGATTGGGGCATGGGCCCGCGGCGGCGGCGGCGTCGGGAATGGCGGTCGAGATCTTCCGCGCCCATCCGACTTCGGGGCCGGCGGAGCTGGTCAACATGATGCATGCGGGCATGCGCAGCACCCGGGGCGCCGCGGTGGCAGTCGCGGCCACCGGTTCGACCACCGCGGACGGGATCAGGTTTACGGGTGTGGGAAACCTGAGCGCGGTTCTGACGCGGGCCCAGGACAGCCGGAGCCTCATGTCGCACAACGGCACCGCGGGCCTGCAGGCAAGAAAGATCCAGGAGCTGGCCTATCCCTGGCCGGCCGACGCGGTCCTGGTCATGCACTCGGACGGGCTGCAGTCCCACTGGCGCCTCGACCAGTACCCCGGTCTGGCTCAGCGTGACGCGGCGCTGATCGCGGCGGTGCTCTACCGGGACTTCTCCCGCGGCCGCGACGACGTGAGCGTGGTGGTGCAGCGCCGCACCGCGCCGCTGGACCTCGGATGACCAGCGAGCTCCTGCGGGTCGCACTCCGGGTCCACCGCGACGTGGTGGTCGCGCGCCAGCGCGCGCGGGACATCGCCCGGCACCTGGGGCTCGACTCCCAGGAGCAGATCCGGGTCGCCACCGCCGTCTCGGAGGTGGCGCGCAACGCCGTGGAGTACGGGGGCGGCGGCAGCGTGGAGTTCGCCGTCGGGCTGGCGCCGGAGCCGGAGCTCATCGTTCGGGTGATCGATCAGGGACCCGGCATTCCTCACCTGGACCAGGTCCTGGGCGGGCTCTACCAGTCGACGAGCGGACTCGGCATCGGCCTGATGGGCGCCCGACGGCTGATGGATCGGTTCCATGCCACGGCGCCCCCCGGCGGGGGCACCACGATCGACATGGGGAAGACGCTGCCACGGATGTCTCCCGCGGAGCGGCGGCGCCGTCTGGCCGCCGCGGCCGAGGCGCTCGCGTCCGACCGTCCGGGCGACCCCTACTCCGAGCTGCAGGCGCAGAACCAGGAGCTGGTGCGCACCCTGGCCGCGCTGCGCGAGCGGGAGCTGGATCAGGAACGGCTCAACGTCGAGCTCTCCGAGACCAACCGGGGAGTGCTCGCGCTGTACGCCGAGCTGGACGACCGGGCGGCCGAGCTGGCCCGCGCCTCCCAGCTCAAGAGCGCCTTCCTGTCGGGCATCAGCCACGAGCTCCGCACTCCGCTCAATTCCATCCTCAACATCACCCGGATTCTGATGGAGCGGATGGACGGCGAGCTCACCCCGGAGCAGGACCGGCAGGTCTCGATGATTCGCCGCGCCGCGTCGTCGCTGATCGAGCTGGTCAACGATCTGCTCGACCTGGCGCGGATCGAGGCGGGAAAGACCGAGGTCCGGGTCACCCGCTTCACCGCGGGCGAGCTCTTCGGCACCCTGCGCGGCATGTTCCGGCCGATGCTGACCTCCGACGACGTCACGCTGGTGTTCGAGCAGGCTGCGGGGGAGCTCGAGCTGGCCACCGACGAGGGCAAGGTCGCCCAGATTCTCCGGAACTTCATCTCCAACGCGATCAAGTTCACCGAGCGGGGCGAGATCCGGGTCACCGCCGCTCCCGGCGTGGGCGGCGAAACCGTCGTCCTCGCGGTGAGCGACACCGGCATCGGGATCGCTCCGGACGACCAGCATCGGATCTTCCAGGAGTTCGAGCAGGTGGATCATGCCTTGCAGCAGCGGGTGACCGGCACCGGCCTGGGGCTTCCCCTGTCGCGCAAGCTCGCCGGCCTGCTCGGCGGACGCATCGAGCTGCAGAGCGAGCCGGGGGTGGGCTCGCGGTTCGAGCTCACGATCCCCCGGACCTATCAGCCCCCGGTAGAGGCAGGGGCCATCGTCGGGAGCGGACGGGTCCATGGTTGACGAGAGCGTGAACCCCACGGGTCGAGTCCTGGTGGTGGACGACACCGAAGCGAGCCGGTATGCCGTGGCGCGCCACCTCCGCCACGCGGGGTTCAGCGTGGACGAGGCCGGGTCGGGGCAGCAGGCCCTCGCCCAGGTGGCGGAAAACCGGCCCGACGTGGTCGTGTTGGACGTGCTGCTGCCGGATATCAGCGGCTTCGAGGTGGCACGCCGGCTCCGGGCGGACGCCCGATTCTCCCGGCTGCCGATCCTCCATCTCTCGGCCAGCTTCACCGATCCGGACAGCCAGGCGGCCGGACTCGATGGGGGCGCCGACGGCTATCTCACGCACCCGGTCGAGCCCGTCGTACTGCTGGCGAGCATCCGGTCGTTGATCCGGGCCCGCGCCGCCGAAGCCGAGGCCGTCGCCGCGGGGGAGGCGTGGCGGGCAACCTTCCAGGCGATCACCGACGGCGTCTGCGTCGTGGATGCCGAAGCGCGGGTGAGCCGGTGGAACGACGCGTTCGCGACGCTGGTGGGCTCGAGCGGCCTCGACGGCAGGTCCCTGGCCGATCTCCTGCCTGGGATCCGCATCCGCGCGGAGCCGCCGTTCCTGGTCGGCCCGGACGGACTGCCGCCGCAGGCGACCGAGCTCGCCCTCGACGGGCGCTGGGTCCGGGTCACTGCCCAGGCGATGAGCGAGCGGGACGGGCCGCCGCGCCATGCCGTGTGCGTCCTGACCGACGTCACCAAGCAGCGCTCGGCCGAGCTTCGAGTCCAGCAGGTCCAGCGTCTGGAGGTGGCGGGGCAGCTGGCCGGCGGCATCGCGCACGAGATCAACAACATGATGACCGTCATCCTGGGCCTGACCGAATTCCTCGCCCGGGACCACGACCTGCCGGCGGCGCACCAGCGGGACCTCGCCGGGGTGCGGAAGGCGGCGGACCGCGCGGCGGACATGGCGCGGCAGCTGCTGGCCTTCAGCCGGCGGCAGGTGCTGCAGCCGAGACTGGTGGAGGTGAACACCGCCATCGCGGGGATGAGCCGCCTGCTCCGGCAGCTCATGGGCGCCGATCGGGAGGTGACGCTCACCCTGAGCCCCGACGCGGGCTCGGTCTTCGCGGACGAGGCGCAGCTGGAGCAGGCGATCCTCAACCTGGCGCTCAATGCCAGGGACGCCATGCCGAGCGGCGGCCACTTCACCATCACCACCACTTTCGCCCGCCTGGACGCGAAGTTCGCCGCCCGGTATCCCGACATCGACGTCCGCTCGGGCGACTACGCCCATATCGCCCTCATCGATGATGGCGAAGGGATGACGCCGGAGACGCTCGACCGCGTGTTCGAGCCGTTCTTCACGACCAAACCCGTGGGGCAGGGCACCGGGCTCGGCCTGGCCACGGTCTACGGCATCGTGAAGCAGTCGAACGGATACGTGTGGGCCGACAGCGCGCCGGGCCAAGGCACGACCTTTCACGTCTATCTGCCCCAGGCGACCGGCTCCAGCGGGGCCGGCGTGCCGCTGGAGGAGACCGAGCGCCCCGTGCGCGGCAGTGGCACCATCATGGTCGTGGACGACGAGCCGATGGTCCGCGCGCTGGCCCAGCGAGCCCTCGAGGCGTACGGCTACACGGTGCTGGAGGCTGGAGACGGGCGAGAGGCCTTGCGTCTCCTCGACAGCGAGGCCGGAGCGAAGGTGGCGCTGGTGCTGGCCGACCTGGTGATGCCCGGGATGGGAGGGCGGGAGCTCGGCAGCCGGCTCCATCAGTCCCGCCCGGGGCTCCCGGTGCTCTTCATGTCGGCCCACACCGGGGACGAGCTGGCCCGGCGGCGGCTGCTGTCGCCCGACATCTGGTTCCTGCAGAAGCCCTTCACGCCGGACGAGCTGGTGGCCCAGGTGCAGCTCCGTCTGGCGTCGGCTGCTCGCTAGCGCCGGGGGCCGCCGGGATACCGGCGCGACTCCTCGTGCGGCGCCTCGAAGTCTTCCTCGGTAGGGGGCCGGATCAGGAGGTCGAAGGCCAGGAAGAGGGTCTTGCTGAGCGGGAAGAAGGCGAACGGCGAGATCACCATCAGCACCACCGTCACGTCCTGGAACAGGTCCCACGGCGGCGACGGCCAGGTCCAGGCGAGGAACCCCACCACCCAGACGGTGAAGAGCGTCTCCACCGCCATCAGGTTGAAGAAGTAGGCCCCCAGCCAGTAGCCCTGCTCGCCCCGCTCCAGCCCCAACCCGCACACCGGACAACTCGGTACCAGCCGCGACCAGCGCAGGAAGATCGGTCCGCCCCCGCAGTGCGGGCAGCGCAGCCGGAGGGCGCGGCCGAATGCGGTCAGAGCCGGGACACGATCCATTGCTCGAGATCGTTCAGCACCCGCTCCCGGTCGAAATCGGCGAAGAGGGCGTGGTAGCCCTCCGGGTATTCCCGGAGCTGCCGGTCGGGATGCCCCACCCGGGTGATCAACTTTCGGCTCCCTTCGGGCGTTACCATGCGGTCGGCTGAACCATGGAGGATGAGGAGCGGCACCGGGAAGCGCGGTGCCGCCGCCTGGACCCGCTCGATGGTGGCGACGACTTCGGTGGAGAGGCGCGCGGTGCCCCGCCGGTGGAAGAGCGGGTCGGCCAGCACGCTGTCCCGGATGGCGGGGTCACGGGCGAGCCCGGAGAGGTCCATGCCGGTCCGGACCGAAAAGCGGGGCCAGACCCGGGACATGACCCGCCCGAGGGCGAGGAGCGGCGCCGGGACGCTGAGCTGGCCGAGCGGCGGTGCCGCGGCGATCACCCCGTGAAGCCCCTCGGGGTACATCAGGGCGTAATCCAGTACGATCAGGCCGCCGAGGCTGTTGCCCAGCAGGAAAAGTGGGAGCCGGCCCACGTCGCTCCGGACCAGCGTGACGAAGGCGTGGAGGTCCTCCCGGAAATCCTCCCAGCGCCGGACGTAGCCGCGCTGGCCGGGGGAGCGGCCGTTGCCCCGAAGGTCCGGAGCGTGAACCACGATGCCGCGGACGGTCAGGTACTCGACCAGCGTGGGATACAGGCCCGAGTGGTCGCCCAGCCCGTGAAGGTTGATGAGGGCCGCCCGTGGCGGGCCGGGAGGGTGCCATACCTGACGGAAGAGCGACAGGCCGCCGGCTCCCCGGAAGCGGCCTGTGACCGAGGGAAGAGCGGGTGCGCGAGGTACGGGCCCCGCCATGCGGCGCGCAATCATGTGCTGCTGCTGCCCCTCCATCCTGATCGACCGCCGGTCCACCGGGTCCGCCCGCCGGCGGGAACTCTGTCCAGGGCGGGGTCTCCATCCAGAGGGATCATATGTCCATCCGCACGCCAGTGACACTCCTGTCCGCCCTGGTTCTCGGGCTGCTTACGGTCGCCCCCCAGAGGGTCGAGGCGCAGTTCGGCCGTCGGCTCAAGGATGCCATCAAGCAGACCGCCGAGGACAAGGCCATCCGCAAGACCACCGAAACGGAGAACAAGGCCATCGACGACGCCCTGAGCGGTGCTCCCGCGAAGGACAGCTCGGCGCCGGCCGCCGCGACCGGGGCGACCACGGGGACGGCGGCGGGTACGGCAACGGCTGGAACGGGCGCGTCCGCTTCGGCGCCAGGCGGGGCCGCGACGGCCGGGGCGGGGGCCGCGGAGGCCGCCGCCGGCGCCTCGACGGCCGATCAGCTCAAGCCGGGCGAAGGCGCCTGGGCCAACTACGACTTCAAGCCCGGCGACCGCGTCCTCTACGCCTCCGACTTCAGCGGCGATGAGGTGGGCGACTTCCCCCGGAGCCTCGAGTTCAAGGGTGGCGGGATGGAGACGGTGGAATGGCAGGGCGCCAAGTGGCTGCGCGGCGGGGTGGAGTCCCAGTTCTACATCGTGCTGCCGGAGGTCCTGCCCGACCGGTTCACGATGGAGTTCGACTACAGCATGTCGCGCGGCAGCGAGGCGTGGATCTATCTCACCGACGACAAGCAGAAGCGCATCGAGTTCGGGGCCAACGGCACCTCCGGGGTCCACAACGACGTGTCGGGGATCTCAGGGGTGGGCAAGCTGGAGAACGGGCAGCCCGACGTGATGCGCCGCGCCCGGGTGATGGGCGACGGGAAATACATCAAGGTTTACCTCGACGACACCCGGGTCATGAACATTCCCAACGCCGACCTGGGGCGGAGCAACAAGATCCTCTTCTACACCACCATCATCTCCGAGCGCAGCCTGTTCGGCAACTTCCGGGTGGCGGCCGGGGGCAGGAAGCTGTACGACGCGCTGGCCGAGAAGGGCCGGGTGGCGACCCAGGGGATCTACTTCGACACCGGCAGCGACCGGATCCGCCCCGAGTCCACGCCCACGCTCAAGGAGATCGGC
>DATEIR010000148.1:0-9737 GCA_035278885.1 Gemmatimonadales bacterium
ACCGGCCGGTGGCGGCGGCGAAGACACGGGCGCCGGTTTGGGGTGGCTGCCGCCGCCGCCGAAGCGCACCCGGAGCCCGGCCGAGACTTCGAGGCCGGCCCTGGCATCGAGCGACATCTCCCGCCAGCGCGCCTCGCCGACCACGGCGAGGGCGGAGGCGGGAAAGAGCTGATAGCCGGCGCCGGCAGACCACGAGCCCCAGAAGCTGGAGAAGCTCTGGTCGTGGGGTGACCCCAGGCCACCGGAGAGTCCGACGGTCAGGTACGGTCCATTGCTCGTCCCCTGAAAAGCCGTGAGGTCGAGGCCGAGGCCGGCAAAGCCGCCCTCTCCCTCGGCCCGTGCCATGTAGCTGCCGCTGTACCCGATCGCGAGCGGCCCGGCCAGCGGGCGGCTAAATCCCAGGCGATAAAGATCCCATCCGACGTCGTCGTAGAACCTGCCCACCCGGCCTTCGACACCCTGGGCGGCCGCGACCGCCGGCGCAAGCAGGGCGAGGACGAGCAACCACGAGAGTCGTCCGGAGCGGGTCACTCTGCGTGTCGCTCCCGGATCGGTCGTCCGGTTCGCAGATCCACCAGGTAGGCGTCGCCCGGACGGCACTGGTTGGACAGCCGCGCGCGCAGGGTGGAGTCGTTCACCAGCTCCGGCGCGGCCCCGGTGTAGAGAAGCGGAATCTTGACCCGGGTATCCCCCCGACGGATCTCCATCGCGCGATCCACGCACGGTACGCCCTCGGGGGACTTCGCGTGTCGGGCCAGGGTGAACCACACCTGCACCCCGCCCGGGGCCGTGGCTACCAGGGAATCCGAAGGCAGTGAATCGGCGAGCGCGGCGGCCTTGGGAGGCGTGTGGTCGCCGGCCCCGCAGGCAGCCAGCAACGCCGCTGCGAGCATCGGAGCGCCTCTCATGGGTGCGGGACCGG
This sequence comes from Gemmatimonadales bacterium, assembly GCA_035278885.1. GTDB lineage: Bacteria > Gemmatimonadota > Gemmatimonadetes > Gemmatimonadales > GWC2-71-9 > CAVVWJ01. The sequence goes on from DATEIR010000148.1 coordinate 923, forward strand.
GTCGGACGACTCGCTCGGCTCCGCCGCGAGGAGGTCGATCGTGTCCGGGGTGCCGTCCTCGGTCACCGCGAGCACCTCGCGCACCTCCGGGCTGCGCCGCAGGTACCCCAGCCAGGCGATCAGGGCCGCGAAGCCGGTGAGGGCCCCGCACAAGGCGGTGACGGCCAGGCCGCGGAACGGATCCGAGATGCGCATGGCGATCAGCGCGCCCCCGACGGCTCCAAAAAACGAGGCTGCCCACGCCAGGAACGGCGTGAGCAGCCATCCGAAGATCCGGAACAGGAGCCGCAGCCAGCGCATCGCCTCAGCCGCGCCGGGTCCCCAGCGCCGAGAGCGCGGTGGCGAGGGCGAGTCCGGGGAGGAAGGCCACCCCGAAGGTCGGAAGCGTCCAGTGGGCCCCGGGGAACCCGATCAGGACCGCAACGACAGCCGCGAGCACGGCGAACGCCACCGCCGTGCCGAACGCCGCCGGCACCGACACCCGCCCATTGCGCTCCAGCTGATTGGCCAGAATCCATGCGCCCATCCAGGGAAGGAACGTGCCCGTCATCCACCAGACGGGGTGATACCACCAGTTGGCCTTGCCGATCTCGTACCACCGGTTGGTATACGTGCCGATATGCTGAAGCAGGGCTGCATCGATCAGCAGGAAGACGAACGCGGCGCCGAGACCGATGCCCGCCGCGCCGGCGATGCCTTCGATGGTTCGGGGGCGGGTCCACAGACCGGGCAGCAGGGTGACGCCCGCGAGCCCGACCAGAAGAATCGGTGCGAGCACGATGGTTTCGATCGGTGGATCGAGCAGCCTGGAGCCGAGCGAGAAGAGAAGCACGATGATCGACTCGAACAGCCCGAGCCGGATGGCCCCCGCGACGATGGAGGGAACATCGGTCACATCGTGGTCGCCGCGGGCTTCCGCCGCCGATTGCATGGACGCTCCGAAGAAGGGAAGGAACCGACCGAAGTATACCGAGCGGCCACACCGGCGGCCAAGGGCGTCAGGCCCCGAACGCGGCCAGGATGGCGAGATCGGTGACGGCCCAGGCGGCCAGCGCGCGGTACATCCCCCGCTGATGCTCTCGGGCGTCGAGCGCGCCCGCGTCCCGACGCCACGGCAGCAGCACGGCCAGCCAGGTCGTGAGGGCCAGCGCCAGGACCGGCCAGCGCCAGGGGCCCTCGCTCGGGCCCCATCCGGCGGCGACTCCGCCGGCCGCGAACAGGAGGAATGCGAGGACCAGCGCCGCGATTGCGGCATCGAGGCTGCGGCGAACGCCCAGCACGGTGGCCAGAGTCCGGTCGCCGCGTTGAATGTCCTCCTCCAGCTGATAGATCTGGGTGAGCGGATACAGTGCCGCGAAGAGGGGACAGAACGCGAGCAGCGCCAGACCCGGGGCTCGCTCCAGCGGCACTCCTGTCGCGGCCCATCCCGCATAAGGAGTCAGCGTGCCGAATCCGACCATGTTGATGATCCAGTCGGCCCCCGCGACTGCCTTGAGCCGCATCGGTGGCACCGAGTACAGCACCGACATCACCAGGCACGCGGCGTAGGCCGCCTGGTAGGCCGGCGGCAGCGCGATCGCCGCGGCCTGCCCCGCCAGCATCAGGCCGAGGCCGACCGTCGCGAGGCGGCGCGGCGGCGGCGGTGGGCGGCGGAGATAGGCGATATCGCCCTCGTCCCGGTCGAACGCGCTGTTGAGGGCCAGCGTGCCTCCGTTGAGGCAGACCACCCAGAGCACGATGCCGAGCAGGGCCTCGGGCCGGTGAAATCCGTGGAGCGCTCCGCCGATGCCGACCGCGAGGAGGTACCCCAGCGCGGTGTGACCCGCCACGATCGGCCACTCCGCCGGGCGAAGATGGAGCAGGTAGTCGAACCGGGCGCCCAGGAGCCGGTAGCCCGCGCGCCGGGCAACGGTCACCAGCAGAGGCCCAGGTGCCTGGCGGCGAGCCGAAGTCCCTGCAGGGTGAGATCGGGATGGACCCGCTCGAGCGACGCCGTCAGCGGGGCCACGATGCCGGCCAGCCCGCCGGTCGCGATGGCATGGGGCGAGCCCTCGCCCGGCCACTCGGCCCGGATCCGGCGCACGATCCCGTCGACCGCGTCGGCGGCGCCGTAGAGGACGCCGGCCTGAATGCATTCCTCGGTCCGGCGGCCGATCACTCTCGGCGGCGGCGTGAGCTCGGTGGCGGGCAACTTGGCGGCGCGACGGGTGAGCTGGTCGGCCGCCGTCCGCAGACCGGGCATGATGACACCGCCGATGAACCGCCCGTCCGCGGTGATGCAGTCGAAGGTGGTGGCGGTGCCGAAGTCCACCACGATGACGTCCTCGCGGTACAGCTCCACCGCGGCGAGCACGTTGACGATGCGGTCGGCGCCGACGCTCAGCGGCTCGTCCACATCGAGCCGCACCGGCAGGGGAGAGCGGGCATCCACCGCGACAGCGGTGCGGCCGGTGGCCCGAGCGACTCCGGACACCACACTCTGCGTCACCGCCGGAGCCACCGAGGCCAGGCAGGCGGCCCGCACCTCGTTGGGAGAGGTGCCCGCCCGGATCAGCACGTCGCCCACCGCCCCGCTCCACTCGTCCGGGGTGCGGTCGGGGTTGGTCGTGAGACGCCACTGTGCCTGGAGGGTGTCGCCCTGGAAGAGGCCCAGGGTGATCTCGGTGTTGCCGATGTCGATTGCGAGGAGCATGGCTCGAAGCTATCCCGTGGAGGACTGGTCGGCCAACTCGACGTGGCCGGCGCGCGCCGTGGTCAGGCCATCGGCGGTGCGGACGGCCAGCGTCCCGTCGGCGCCGATTCCCTCGGCCCGTCCGACGAGAGGCGCCGTGAGGGTGCGGCCGCGCAGCCAATCGCGCCGCACCAGGCCCTGGCTCTCTGCTGCCGTGAGCCGGTCCGCTTCCGGAAGCGGGTGACGGAGGGCCTCGAGGAGTCTACCCAGGAGCCCGTCCACCGTTGCACCGGGCAGATGCTCGTGGAGCGCCGTCGCCGAGCGGCGAAGCTCGTCCGGAATCGCATTCGCGACGTTGACGCCGAGGCCGGCAACGACCCAGGCCGGCACCTCCCCGTGCCAGCGGGCCTCGCACAGAATGCCGCCCAGCTTGCGGTCCTCGACGAACAGGTCGTTGGGCCACTTGAGCATCACATCAAGCCCCGGAGCCTCGGCCTCGAGCGCTTCCGCCAGCCGCAGCCCCAGCCGGAGGCTCATCAGCTCCACGCCGGCGGCCGAGGCGGGTCGGTACAGCACGCTGAGCCAGAGTCCGCCCGGCGGCGAGTGCCACGCCCGCCCGCGCGACCCGCGCCCCCCGGTCTGAGCCTCGGCCAACACCGCGGTGCCGGCCGGTGCCCCCTGCTCGGCCAGCAGGTGCAGCCGATCCATGGTCGAGCCGATCCGGGCGACCCGGTGGAGCTCGCCCCCCACTCAGCGTGCGAGGAGCAGCAGCAGCCCGCCGAACACGATGCGGTACCAGGCGAACGCCGCGAAGCTGTGGCGCGAGACGTACGTCAGAAATCCCTTCACCACCACCAGCGCGGTGAGGAACGAGACGACGAAGCCGACCGCGAAGGCGGGCGCGTCCGCCGCCGTGAGCGCGTGCAGGCTCTTGAGCAGGTCGTAGAGCGTCGCCGCCAGCATCACGGGAATCGCGAGAAAGAAGGAGAACTCGGTCGCGGCCCGCCGCGACAACCCGAGCACGTAGCCGCCCATGATCGTCGCGCCCGAGCGGGACGTCCCCGGCACCAGCGAGAGCACCTGCGCCAGCCCGATGCCGAGGGCCGTCCGGGAGGGCACCGCGTCGGCCCGGTCCACCGTTTCCGGACGGTGCCACCGCTCGATCAGGAGGATCGCGATGCCGCCGACCACCAGCGCGGCAGCCACCACCGGGACACGGAAGAGGTGTTCCTTGATCCAGTCGTGGGCCAGGAAGCCGACGATGGCCGCCGGGAGGAAGGCGATCAGCAGATTCAGCAGGAACCGGCGGCTCGGCCCCTCGCGACGAGCGGCGAGGACGGCCTCGGTCAGCCGCGCGCGGTAGAGCCACACGATGGCGAGGATGGCGCCCAGCTGGATGAAGATGTCGAACGTCTTGGCGGCCTCGCCGGTTCGGCCCAGCCAGGCGCTGGCGACGATGAGGTGCCCGGTGGAGCTGACGGGGATGAACTCGGTGGCGCCCTCCACCAGGCCGAGCACCACCGCTTCGAGCAGCGGGTCAGCCGTCACACGGCCTCATCGCAGGACGTCCTGGTACAGCGCCTCGTACATCGGCACGATCCGATCGGCCGAGAACTCGCGGGCCTTCGCCAGCGCGGCCTCGCGCATGCCCGCGTAGCGGGCCGGATCGCGGAGCAGCTCGACCGCGCGGCGCCCCATCGCCTCCACCGAGCCGACCGGCTCGAGGATGCCGTTGACGCCGTCGTCCACCACCTCGGGAAGGCCGCCCGCCCGGCTGGCCACGACCGGAGAGCCGCACGCCATCGCTTCGAGGGCGGCCAGTCCGAAGGACTCGGTCTGCGAGGGCAGGAGGAAGAGGTCGCTTTCGCGGAGGAGCGAGGCCACCGAGTCGAGCCGCCCCAGGAAGCGCACGTCCGACGCCACCTGCAGCTCGCGAGCCTCGTTCTCCGCGTCCACCCGCTCGGGGCCGTCCCCGATCATCACCAGCGTGGCGGGCATCGCCCGGCGAATCCGGGCGAAGACCCGGACCACATCCTTCACCCGCTTGACCTCCCGAAAGTTGGAGATGTGGGTGATGAGCTTGTGATCGGGCGGCGCCAGCGCGCCCCGGTCGGCGCCGGGATCCGGGTGGTACTCCTCGAGGTTGACGAAGTTGGGGATGACCTGGAGGTCGCAGGTCACGCAGCCGAAGGCGCGGTAGGTCTCGTCGCGCAGATAGGCCGACACGGCCGTCACCGCATCCGAGCGCTCGATCGAGAACTTGGTGATGGCGTAGAAGCTCGACTCCTGGCCGACCAGCGTGATGTCGGTGCCGTGCAGTGTGGTGATCACCTTGATCGGGTGGTCGGGCTGGAGCATCTCGCGAGCCAGGAACGCGGTCGTGGCGTGCGGGATGGCGTAGTGGACGTGGAGAATCTCCAGCTGCTCCCGAAGGGCCACCTCGTGCTGCTTGGAGGCCAGGGCCAAGGTGTAGGGAAAGTGATCGAACAGCGGATACCGTCCCATCCGGGTCTCCACCTGGTGGTAGTACACCCGGTCGGCGTATCCCCGCAGCCGGAACGGCGAGTCGTACGTGATGAAATGCACCTCGTGACCCCGGCGGGCCAGCTCGAGGCCGAGCTCCGTCGCCACGGCACCCGAGCCGCCGTAGGTCGGATAACAGGTGATCCCCAGTTTCATGCGATACCCCGATCTCGGGTCTTACGATCGGCCGGCCTGGCGGCGTTGCCAGAGCGTGGCGATCTCCTCCGCCAGGCGCTCGGGCGGCCGGCTCGCGTCGAGCGTCACGATCTCGTCGCCCCGGAGCTGGTGCCGGAACCAGGTCTGCTGGCGCTTGGCGTACTGACGGGTCGCGACCGCGATCGCCTCGGCGACTTCTTCGCGCGGGCGCTGTCCGTGAAGATACTCGACGGCCTCCCGGATCCCGATGCCGTCGAGGCCGGGCGCGTCGGCCCGGTGACCTTCCGCCAGCACCGCGGCCACCTCCTCGATCAACCCTCGGCGCACCATCTCCTCCGCCCGCCGGGTGATCCGTTGCTGCAGCACCGGGCGGGGCACGGTCAGCACCACGTACCAGGGATCGATCGTGGCCCCTGCCCTGGCGGCGGCCTGCCAGTGCGAGAGTGGCCGTCCGGTGAGCAGCGCGATCTCGATGGCCCTGGCGGCGCGCTGCCGCCCGCCGCCGGAGAAGCCGGGGTCGAGTCGGCCCGCCCAGCGGAGCAGCTCCAGCGGCTCGAGCCGGGCGGTGAACGCGTCGAGGGCCCGGCGGCGGGCGGGCTCGAGGTGCGGCTCGTGAAACAATCCCTCCGCGAGCGCGCGGATGTAGAGGCCGGTCCCGCCGACGACGAGCGGGAGACGCCCGCGGCTCCGGATCTCCCCGACCCAGCGCGCGGCCTCGCGGGCGAACTGCCCCGCGCTGTAGCGGACCCCGGGCTCCGCCACGTCCAGTCCGTGATGGGGGACGCGTGCCCGTTCGCGCCGCGTCGGTTTGGCCGTGCCGATGTCGAGCCGCCGATAGATCTGGCGCGAGTCGGCCGAGATCACCTCGACCGGCAGGTGCGCCGCCAGCGCGATGGCCACGGCGGTCTTGCCCACCGCCGTGGGTCCGACCACGACGGGGACGCTACCGCCGCCCAAACCGGCGCTCCAGCTCCTCCCGCGGCAGCTGCACGATCGTCGCGCGTCCGTGGACGTCGTGCGGCGGCAGCTCGGTGGCGAAGAGCCGAAGCAGCAGCTCGCGCCGCTCGCGGTCGTCCAGGGGCTGCCCGCCTTTTACCGCCGCCCGACAGGCATACGTGGCCGCGAAGCGCTCCAGCCGATTGGCCCAGCCGCCGAAGCGTCCCCGCGCCAGGTCGGCCACCACCTCGCGAAAGCAGGCACCGGCGTCGAAGCGCGGGTGGGGCGACGGCACCGCATGAAGCACGACCGCCCTGCCTCCGAAGGGCTCGGCCTCGAATCCGACCCGGCGGAGCTGCTCGCCGTGGGACTCGACCGCGTCCAGCTCCTCGTCGGTCAGGTCGACCGTGAGGGGCAGCAGCAGACGCTGCGCGGGGGCCCCGTCCCCGGCGAGCTGCGCCATCACCGTCTCGAACAGCACGCGCTCGTGGGCCGAGTGCTGGTCCACGATCACCATCCCGTCGGGTCCTTCGTAGACCAGGTAGGTGTCGAAGAGCTGCAGGACGGGGGCGTCGAAGCGGGCGGCTGACGGCTCGCTCGCGCCGGGCTCGGCCGGATCGGAGGGGGCGAACAGGTCGGCGGCACCCTCCGGCGCCGGCAGCCCTCCGTGCGGCGGCGGCAGGCCGGGGATGCCTCGCCAGTCGCCGACCGGTGCCGCGGCCACCAGCGCTCCCAGCGCGTCCCGCACCGCCTCTTCCACCACCCGTTCGACCCCGATCCGGTCGCGGAAGCGGACCTCCAGCTTGGCTGGATGGACGTTCACGTCCACGTCCTCCGCCGGCGCCTCGAGCCGGAGCAGGAGCGACGGGCGATCGCCGGGGTGGATGGCGGAGCGGTATCCGGCTTCGGCGGCACGAACGAGGAACGGGTCCTTGAACGGCCGCGCGTTCACGAAGAGCTGGGTGCGCCGGCCGGTAGGCTGCGCGTCGCCCGGACGCTGGACGAAGCCGTGGACCCGGAACGCGCCGGCCGCGTACGACACCGGCACGAGCGTGCCCGCCAGGTGCGATCCCCACACGCCGGCGAGGCGCTCTTCGGGACTCTGCTCCCCCGGCACGGCCAGACGGAGCGCGCCGTCCACCTGCAGCTCGAAGCCGACGCCCGGATGGGCCAACGCCAACGTCACCACCGCTTCGGTCGAAGCGCGGGTCTCGCTCGCGGCGGACCGAAGGAATTTCCTCCGTGCCGGGGTATTGTAGAAAAGGGTTCGCACCATGACCGTCGTGCCGCGCTGGCGCACCGCGTCGGCCACCCGCTCGAGCCGGCCCCCGTGGACCGTGAGCTCGGTGCCGGCCTCACCGTCGGAGGTGGTGAGCGTCAGCCGGGACACCGACGCGATGGCCGGCAGCGCCTCGCCGCGGAAGCCGAACGTGGCGACGCCGACCAGGTCGGCCGCGCTTCGGACCTTGCTGGTGGCGTGCCGGTCCATCGCCAGGACCGCGTCCTCCCGCCCCATCCCCGTCCCGTCGTCGCTCACCAGCATGAGCGTCTTGCCGCCCTGCTCCAGCTCGATCCGAACGTGGTGCGCGCCCGCGTCGAGCGCGTTCTCCACCAGCTCCTTGACCGCGGAAGCGGGACGCTCCACCACTTCGCCCGCCGCGATCTGGTCGGCGACGGCGTCGGGGAGGATCGCGATGCGGCGCGTCATCGCGAGAATCTAGCCCCCCACCGCCGCGACCGCCTCGTCGGGAAGCCAACCCTCCTGCGCGCCGGGTACGCTGACCAGAAGCCACCCCGGCGTGCGCCGAAGCACCCGGACCATGCTCCCGCCCTCCAGCGGGAGAACCACCGGCGCCAGGCCATGGGGCGAGAGCCGCAGGGTGCTTCGCTCCAGGACGACGGCGATGGGACGCCGGTACCAGGCGCGGAGGCCCAGTCCGGCTCCGATGGCGATCGCCCCGAACGCCAGCAGCACGGTCCAGCGCTCCCGCACCCGGGGTCGCAGCACCCAGCCGATCCAGCCGAGGAGCCAGCCCAGCGCGCCGGCCAGGAGCAGCTCCTCCGGCGTGACGGGAGGAACCCAGGCCCAGCGGGACGAGCTGGCGTCGGCCGGAGGAACCAGACGCAGGGCCTGGCGGATCTCCTCGTTCCGGGGCGCGAGCCGCGCCGCCACGAGCCAGGCGGCCGACGCCCGTCCTGGCGCGCCGAGGCGATAGTAGACCGCGCCCAGATTGTACCAGTGCGCCGGCACGGAGGGCGCGGCCTCCGCGCGCCGGGCAAACCCGTCGGCGGCGGCGCTGAGCGAGCCCTGCTCGTAGAGCGCTTCGGGGGATGGCGCCTGCGCCTGGAGGGTCGCGTGCCACAGCAGCAATGCCAGGAATACCGCGCCGGCTCGCACGCTCCACCCTCGGAGCGTCCCGCCCAGCCGCTGCACCAGCTCCTTCACCTCGCCCGCCAGCGCGGGATCGCCCGCGAGCCCCGCCGTCGGGCCATACCGGCGGGCCAGGAGCCGCTCCCGCGCCGCCGCGA
>DATEIR010000149.1:0-4096 GCA_035278885.1 Gemmatimonadales bacterium
TGAGGGCGCGGGGGCGCAGGCGCGGAGGCGCAGGGGCGCAGAGGCGCAGGGGCGCAGAGGCGCAGGGGCGCAGGGGCGCAGGGGCGCAGGCCGAACGCTCGCAGTCATCTGGAGGAGCGCTAGTGACGAAGGATCACTGTAGGCGTTGTTCACGCGGTGGCGGCATGGCCTCCGCACCCTGCGCCCCTGCGCCCCTGCGCCTCTGCGCCCCTGCGCCTCCGCGCCTGCGCCCCCGCGCCCTCACCCCCCTGCCCTCACCTTCCCCTCGCACCACCCCAGCAGCCCGTCCACCACCAGCGCGAGGAGTGCGGCCGGGAGCGCCCCCGACAGAATCATCCGGCTGTCCGAGAGCGCCAGGCCCGCGGCGATGGGATCGCCCAGGCCGCCGGCGCCGATGAAGGCGGCCAGCGTCGCGGTGCCGACGTTGATCACGGCGGCGGTGCGGATTCCGGCCATGATGACGGGCGCCGCCAGCGGCAGGCGCACCCAGCGGAGAATCTGCCTCGGCGTCATGCCGAGCGCCCGCGCGGCGGCGACCGCCTCGGGGGCGGCGTCCCGCACCCCGCTGTACGTGTTGCGCAGGATGGGGTAGAGCGAATAGAGAAAGAGCGCCACCAGCGCCGGCACTACGCCGATGCCGAGCAGCGGGATCATGAAGGCGAGCAGGGCGATGCCGGGGATCGTCTCCAGCACGCCGGCGGCGCGGATCACGCCCTCCGCCCCACCCGGCAGCCGCTCCAGGCCGAGCCCCAGCGGAACCGCGACGCCCACGGCGGCGGCGAGCGAGACCAACACCAGCAGCAGGTGCCGGGCGGTCAGTGCCGCGAGGGTGCGCCGCTGCTCCCACATGTAGCGCCAGACGCCTTCGCGGCGGCTTGCCCGCGTACCGGCTTCCGCCACCCCGGCCAGCAGGCCGAGGTCGGCGAGCGCCTGGTGCGCCACGCGCGGAATCGGCTCTCCGTCCACCTCGAGGCGCCGGTTGAGCCGGCGCATCGTCTCGACCTCCAGCCGGCCGCTGAGCTCCGTCAGGGCGGCCACGGCGTCCGGGCGCTGGCCCGCCAGCCGGCGGCCGATCAGCGCGGCGGCCTCGTACGGCGGGAAGAAGCGCCGGTCGTCCCGCAGCACCACCAGATCGTAGCGGGCGATGAACCCGTCGGTCGAGTAGCCGTCGATCACGTCCACCCCGCCGGCGGCGAGCGCCTGATACTTCACCGCGGGCAGCAGCGCTCGCACCGCCGCGAAGCGGAGCCGGTAGACGCGGCGAAGTCCCGGCAGCCCGTCGGCCCGGCCGATGAAGTCGGGCGTGAGTCCCGCGCGGAGCCGGGGGGCGGCCCGGGCCAGGTCGCTCAGGGTCCGGAGTCCCAGGCTGTCGGCGGTCGCGCGCCGCACGGCGATGGCATAGGTGTTTTCGAATCCCAGCGGCGGCAGCCACCGCATCCCCCAGCGCCGGCGGAACTCCCGGCTCACCCGGTCGTAGACCATGGCCGGATCGGACACCGGCCGCTCGTCCAGAATCGCGAGCAGACCGGTGCCGGTGTACTCCGGGTAGACGTCGGCGGCGCCGCTCCGGAGTGCGCCGAACGCGATCTCGGTCGCGCCCAGCCCGGGGCGGCGCTCGACCCGGATCCCTCTCGCCTCCAGCAGCTGAGCGAACATCTCGGCCAGCAGGTAGGACTCGCCGAACGGCTTGGAGCCGACCACTACCGGCGCAGGATCGGGCGGGTGCATCGGCGAGGTCAGGAGCAGCGCCAGCGCCAGGCCGATCATGCGATCCGCGCCCGCCGAAGCAGCTCGGCCACGTAGGGCGTCGCGGGCGCGGCCCGGAGTCGCTCGGGCGCGTCGATCTGCTCCAGGCGGCCCGCCCGCAGCACCGCCACGCGATCGGCCAGCAGGAACGCTTCCGCGATGTCGTGGGTGACCAGCACCGCGGTGAAGCCGAGCTCGCCGCGCACGGCCAGGAAGGTGGACTGGAGGTCGGCCCGGGTAATCGCATCCAGCGCGCCGAACGGCTCGTCCAGCAGCACGACCTCGGGGCGATGGGCCAGGGCCCGCGCCACCGCGACCCGCTGGCGCTGTCCGCCCGACAGGGCCCGCGGCCATCGCTCCCCGAACGCGTCGGGCTCGAGGCCCACCAGCCGCAGCGCCTCGGCGGCCTTGGCGTCGCCGTCCGCCTCGCCCCGCAGCCAGGGCACGAGCGCCACGTTCCGGAGCACCCGCCAGTGCGGGAGCAGCCCGCCGTCCTGCGGCACGTATCCGATGCTGCGGCGCAGCCGAACGGGATCCTCCCGGGCGACGTCGGCGCCGCCGACCAGCACCCGACCCTGGTCGGGGAGGGTGAGCCGGTTGAAGCAGCGGAGCAGCGTGCTCTTCCCGGAGCCGCTCTCGCCGATCAGCGCCACACACTCTCCACCCGAGATCTCGAGCGAGACCCCGTCGAGCGCCACCACCGGGCCGAAGCGCTTCACCACGCCGAGGGTCTCGAGCGCGGCGGAAGGAGACTGGGACATGGGGTGAAGAAGAGCGCGGCCACGGCACCGCGCCAGGGTCGATGGCCGTGCATTCTACCAGACCGCTCGACCGCCGGACCGGCAGGCGATCCGGCGCACCGGCGCGTCGTGCCGACCGACTGGCTGCAGCAGCTCAGTGACGAGGCCGGGTAACTCCCGTCTTGAAGCGCGCTTCAGCGCGGCCGTGCACCGAGGTGCAAGAAAGGGCGAACTGTATGTGCTGCTGCAGGATGCTGCATTAGCCGCGAGCACGAATTTGGCATGCGTCGCTGCATCCCACGGCACTCACGAGGGCCGCGCGCATGTATCGGATCGAAGTCAGGCCAGGCGAAGAGACCGTCTTCCGCACCATCGAGGAGCTGGCGACCGGTATTCGCAACGGCTTCATCACTCCGCGTGCCCGGATTTATCACGCCGCGTCGCAGAAGTGGCTGCCGATCGAATTCCACCCGCACTACAAGAAGGCGCTCGCGGGCAACTTCACGCCGGCGCCGCCGTCGCCACAGCCGTCGCTCGCCGCGATGCCGGCTCCGACGTTCGCGTTCCCATCGGCCGCGTCGGCGCCGCCGAGCTCGACTCCGGCGGAGCCGATCCCGACGTCGAACACGGCCCCGGTGATCACCGCGCCCTCCCGGCAGCGCCAGCCCTCACCCAAGGCGCCGCCACCGGGGGCGAGCGCGGCGGAAAGCCCCGTCTTGGCGATGCGAGCCGCGGTGCGGCACGCCCACGTCGATCTGGATGAGGCCGACGCGGAGGGGCCGGTGGAACGCTATTCGCCGGTACCCGCGGTCGGTCCCCGCGGTACCGGGAGGGCTCAACCTCCGCAGCCCACGGCGTTGGTGGAAGCAGTGGAAGCAGCGGAACCGGTAGCGGTCGAGGACCTTCCGGAGACGCCCCAGGCCGTCGCGCTGCCGGAGGCTCCCCGCCTCGCGCCGACGCCGGAGCTGGTGCTGCCCAACATCACCTATCCCGAAGTGCCGCCGACACAGCCCGAGCAGCGCGCGACCGCGCGCCGCTCCCGCCGCACCGGGGGACGCCCCCTCCTGATCATCGGGTCGGCGGCGGTCCTCGTGCTCGGAGGACAGCGGTATCTGGCATCGCGTGCCCCGGCGGGCGCCCTCGGGAGCGAGCCGGTCGTCGAGGTCCCTGCGCCTCCCGCGGATCCCAGGCCCGCCGCGCCGCCCAGGTCGGCGACCGCCACGGCACCCGTGCCGGCGCAGCACATGCAACCGGGGCCGGCGTTCGCTGCCTCGGTGCGGGCCAGCGGCGTCGCCCCTCCGCCTTTGCCGCCCGCGGCGCGCATCGTTCCACCCCCGTCCGCCTCGGACCAGCCAGGGCCGAGCGCCGGCGACGGCATCGCTCCCGCGCCGGGCGCTATCGACCTCGTCGTCCCGAGCGCCCTCCCCGAGGATTCCATCGCCGCCGCCGTCGGCGATGGGCGAGATTCGCTCGCCATGAAGCGCATCCTCAAGGCGGTCAGCGGGCGCAAGGCGAATCCCTCCGCGCCCTGACCTGTGATTCATCCCACAGCGGTTCCCTCCTCGGCGGAGCATGATCCAACGCCGTAAGTTGTTATTTATCAACAACTT
>DATEIR010000150.1:0-2922 GCA_035278885.1 Gemmatimonadales bacterium
ATCCGGATGGCCCGGCGCTGGTCGCCGCTGCTCGCGCGCACGGCGCGGGCGCGCGGCGGATGGGCCCCGGCCGCGCTGGGGCTGGTGGCGCTGCTCGCCATGCTGGGGCTCGCGGGTCCCCGCTACGGCCGGAAAGCGGTCACCACCCAGACCCGGGCCCTGAGCCTGGTGTTCGCGGTGGACATCAGCCGCTCCATGCTGGCCGAGGACGTCGCGCCCAACCGGCTGCAGCGGAGTGTGCGCGAGGCCCGCCGCCTGATCCAGGACCTCGACGGCGACCGGCTCGGCCTCATTGCCTTCGCCGGGCAGAGCTACATCCTGGCGCCGCTCACGGTCGACGGCGGGGCGATCCGGATGTACCTCGACGCACTCGACCCGGACATGGCGAGCGCCGGCGGCACCAATCTCAAGGCCGTGCTGAGTCAGGGCAGCGAGCTGCTGTCGGCCACCACCGACGCCGCGGACCGGGTGCTGGTCGTCTTCACCGACGGCGAGGCCCACGACACCCTGCCCGATGTCGTGAGCCAGGCCGAGGCGCTCAAGGAGGCGGGCGTGCGGCTCATCATGGTCGCCGAGGGGGGCGCCATGCCGACCCGGATCCCGATCCGGGACTCGGCCGGCACCTTGACCGAGTACAAGCAGGACGCCGACGGGACCGTGATTCAGACGCAGCGGCGGGACGACGTCCTGCGTGCGGTGGTCGAGGCGTCCCAAGGGAGCCTGGTGCCGAACGAGGTGGCCGACCAGGCCGGCGCGGTGCGCGACCTCGTCGCCGCCATGAAGCGGAGCCCGTCGAGCGAGACCCGGACCGCCGACCTCATACCGCGAGCGTGGATTCCGGTTCTCGCGGCCGCGCTCCTGCTGCTGGCCTACACCCTCGCGCGCCCCGGACCGGCGCTGGTCGCGCTCGCCGGCCTGCTGCTCGGGGCCGGCAGGGTTGAGGCCCAGCGGCCGACCGAAGCGAGTCGCGCGCTCGCGGCGGGCGACGCCGGGCGTGCGGCGTCCGAGTTCCTCAAGGAGGCGGCCCGCGGCACGGCGCGCGACACCGCCTTCTACAATGCCGGGTCGGCCGCGCTCGACGCCGGACGGCTCGACGTCGCGCGCGGCGCGCTGGCGGAAGCCGCCAAATCCGTGGATCCCGGCATTCGCTACCGCGCGCTGTACAACCTGGGCCTGGTCGGCCTGCTCGCCGCCAACGCCGATACCAGCCGGGCGGACGAGTTCCTCGACGAGGCGGCCGACCGGCTCCGCCAGGCGCTGATGCTGGAGCCCTCCTCGGAACGCGCCAAGTGGAATCTCGAGCTGGCCACCCGCCGCAAGCCGCCCCCGCCGCCGTCGGGTGGCGGCGGCGGGGGTGGTGCCCCGCAGTCCGGCGGTGGCGGCGGGCAGAGCCAGCAGCCACCTACCCAATCGAAGAGCCAGGGACTGACCCAGAGCCAGGCGGAGCAGATCCTCAATTCGATGGACCGGCGGGAGCGCGAGACCAAGGCCGAGCAGCAGCGGCGGCTGCAGACCGGCTCGGCCGGAGGGGTGAAGGACTGGTGATCGCGCTGCTGCTCGGGGCGCTGCTCCTCCAGGGCGAGCCGCCCACGCTCGACGCCAGCGTGGATCAGGACCGCGTGATGGTGGGCGAGGAGATCACCTATCGCCTCCGGGCCACCAGCCGCTCGCCGGCGCCGATGGAGGTCACCGTCGCGCCGTTCACCGGGCTGGAGACCGTCTCCCGCTCGGAGCGGACCGAGCTCTCGCTCGGCGCCGCCTCCACCCGCACCACGGTGCTGGAGGTCCGGCTCCGCGCCGTGCGCCCCGGTCGCTGGCAGCTCGGCCCGGCCCGAGCGGTCCAGGGCCGCGACACGGTCGAGGCCTCGGCCCTGGTGCTCGACGTCTCGGCCAATCGCGCGCCGGCGACCGCGTCGCTCAACCCCCGCCTCAGGAGGCTGCTGGAGCGCGCGCTGCCGCCCAGGCCGGGGCAGGCGGCGGTCGATCTCATCGTATCGGCGGAAACGGTGAGCGTCGGCGAGCAGGTGGACGTGATCACGACGGCGTGGTTCCCCCGGGACCTTCGGCTCCAGCTGCGCCGGCCGCCGACCCTGCAGCCGCCGGTGATCGACGCGGTCTGGAGCTACCCGCAGTCCGCGCCGTCGGGGATTGCCGCCACGCGCAGCATCGGCGGCCGGTGGTACGATCTCTTCATCGCCCATCAGGTCGTGTTCCCGCTGCTCGCCGGCCGGGTGATCATCCCGCGGGCCACCCTCAAGTACAGCACGCCGGTCGCGCTGCAGTTCTTCAGCCAGGAGGAGCGCTTCGCCCTCGCCAGCCGGGCCGACACGCTGCAGGTTCGCCCCATTCCGGAGGAGGGGCGGCCACCGCACTTCACCGGCGCGATCGGCTCCACGCTCCGCCTGGAGCGGCGGGTGACGCCGGCCTCGGCGCGGGTCGGCGAAGCGGTGACGGTCGAGCTGGCGCTCTCGGGCACCGGCAACACCGAGCTCTGGCCCGCGCCGACGGTGGTCTGGCCTGCGTCGATTCGGGCCTACGCCGACCGGGTGGACGAGCAGGTGACGAACACCGACGGTCTCGCCGGCGGGGTGAAGACCTTCCGCTACCTGGCGGTGCCCGATTCGGCCGGCGCGATGGTGCTGCCGGCCGTCGACTACCAGTACTACGATCTCGCCGCCGCCCGCTATCTCGACGTGGCGCTGCCGGCGGCGTCGGTGCCCGTCGCCCGAGGCGGCGAGCTGTCGGCCTCGACGGCGCTTCCGCCGCCGCTGCTCGACGGCGACTCGCCTCCGCTGACGTGGCGGCTGGCTCACGGGGTGCCCGATTGGGTCTGGCTCCTGCTGCTGGTCTTCCCACCCGCGGCCCTGGCGCTGCGCGGGCGGCTCTCGCTCCCGCGCCGGCACCGGCCGCCGCCTCGCCGGA
>DATEIR010000151.1:0-27849 GCA_035278885.1 Gemmatimonadales bacterium
CCTGTCGCGCCGGTGCCGATGCTCGCCGAGGCGACTTCGACGCCGGCCTCGGCGCCGGCCGCTCCGGCGCCAGCTCCGGCGGCGGCGCCCGCCGCGGGGACCGATTCGCCCTTCGCCGACCTCAGCGAGGGCGACCGCGGGCTCCTCCTGGCCGACGCGAACGGGCTCCGCCTGGGCGGCATGCTCACGGCCCCGGGAGGTGGCGAGGCCGGTGATCGCGTCGCCGCGGAGCTCGGCGGCGTGGTGCGCGAAGCGGGACGGGCCTCCCGGCTGCTGGGCCTCGGCAGCTGGCATTCGATCGCCATCGAGACGCCGGCCGCGTTCCTGGTGCTGGTGCCGCCCAGCGGCGACACCGTGCTGCTGGCCTCGCGGGAGCCGTCGATGCCCATGGCTCGCCTCGGGCTGCTCGCCGAGCGCGCGGCCCGGGCGGCCCGACGCTGGCTGGAGCGGGGCGCATGACGCCGGAGACCATGGTGCTGGACCGGGTGACCCGGGTGCCCGGCGTACGCGGCGCGCTGCTCGCGTCGGCCGGCGACGGCCTGGTGGTCGCGGAGCAGCTCATGGACGGGGTCGATGGGCGGGCCGCGGCGGCGCTTGCCGGCGCCCTGGTCGGACGGCTGCTGCGCACCACCGCGGCGGCGGGGTTGGAGTCGCCGCTCTTCGTTCATCTGCGGGCGGAGGAGGGGTCGCTGCTCGCCGCGCCGGCGCCGAACGATCTGGTGCTGGTCGCGGTGGTGGGCCCGGACGCCAACATCGGGCTGGCGCGGCTCGAGATGCTGGACGCCGCGGGGCGGCTGGGCTGATGCGCGCGCTCGAGCCGTGGGTGGAGCTCCCGCTGCAGGCCTTCCTCGACGAATCGGCGGCGCGCCTCACGCTGCTGATGACCTCGTCGGGGCAGGTCGTGGCGCAGCACGGGTTCGGCCGGTCGCTCGACGTGATGACGGCGGCCGCGCTCGGCGCCGGCATCGTCGCCTCCACCGAGGAGCTCGCCCGACTCATGGGAGGCTCGCGATTCGAAGCCCTGGTGCACCATGGGTCGCGGCAGAGCTGCCTGCTCTCCGCCTTCGCCACCCCGCGGGGCCGCTGGATCGGCCTGGTGGTGTTCGGTCCGGAGACCTCGGTGGGGATCGTGCAGCTGTTCTTCGACCGGATGGTGACGGAGCTCGAAGCGGTGGCGCCGCGGGAAGCCGCCGCGGCGCCGATGCTGGCCGAAAACTTCGAGCACGATCTCAACGCCAGTCTCAAAGCGCTCTTCGGACGGTAACGATGTCCCTGGTCAACTTCACGGCGCGCGAGATCACCTGCAAGATCGTCTACTACGGACCGGGCCGGTCCGGAAAGACGACCAACCTGCAGTACGTCTACGGCCGCGTGCCCGAGAGCCGGCGGGGGCGGATGGTGTCGCTCGCCACCCAGACCGATCGCACGCTCTTCTTCGATTTCCTCCCGCTCGAGCTGGGGAGCATCTCGGGGTTCACCACCAAGTTCCAGCTCTATACGGTGCCGGGGCAGAGCTACTACAACGCCACCCGCAAGCTGGTGCTTCAGGGCGCCGACGGCGTGGTGTTCGTGGCCGACAGCCAGGCGCGTCGCTTCGACGACAACCTGGAGAGCCTGCAGAACCTGCAGGACAACCTGCTGAGCGAGGGAGTGGACGTCCGGCAGCTCCCGGTGGTGTTCCAGTACAACAAGCAGGATCTGCCGAACGACCTCATCCTTGCCCCGGCCGAGATGGACGACGCGCTCAACTTCCGCGCGGTTCCGAGCTTCGGCGCGGACTCGCTGCACGGCGCCGGGGTATTCGAGACCTTGCGCGGCATTTCGGAGATGGTCCTCAAGCGCCTCGCGGCGGGGACACCGGTCGCGTGACCGTCACCCTGAATCCGCTCTACCGCTTCGAGACCTTCGTGGTCGGAGCGGCCAACCGCCTGGCGGTCACCGCCGCCAAGGCGGTGGCCGAGGCCCCGGGCACGGTGTACAACCCACTGTTCATCTACGCCCGGCCCGGGCTGGGCAAGACCCACCTTCTCATGGGCGTGGGGCACGCGGCCCGGGCGATCGATCCACGGCTCGCGGTCGAGTACCTCACCCTCGACGAGTTCGTCGAGGCCTTCCACGCCGCGATTGCGGCGGGCCAGGGCGAGGCCTACCGGAAGCGATTCGTCGATGTGGACCTCCTGCTGGTGGACGACGTGCAGTTCCTCACCCATCGCCGCGAGATGCAGGCGGAGCTGCTGCGGCTCACCGACGCGCTGCAGACGGCGAATCGGCAGATCGTTCTCACCAGCGACCGTCCCCCCGCGGAGATCGAGGCCCTGGACGAGCGGCTGATCCGGCGGTTCGCGGGCGGGTTGGTCATCGACGTCGCCGCGCCCGACTACGAGACCCGGGTGGCGATTCTCCGGCGCAAGGCGGAGGAGCGCCGGGCCGCCTTCGCGGAGGGCGTGCTCGAGGCCGTCGCCGGCCTCAATATCGACAACGTCCGCGAGCTGCTCGGCGCGCTCAACCGGATGATCGCCCATCAGGCGGTGGCCGATACGCCGTTGTCGCCGGGTGAGGCGCGGGAGCTGATCGGCGGTACGGCGGAACGGCGGTCCGGCGCTACGGTCGAAGGATCCGACGCGCCGATTGCCGGCCCGCCCCCAGAGCCGGAACCCGCCCGGCCCACCGCCGTAGCGGCGGACCGCGCTGTCGCCGACAAAGACGAATTCTCCGATTTCCTGACCGAGATCCACGCCACCGTCGCCCAGCAGGTGGACGCGTGGCGCACCCAGATCGGCGCGGCCATCCTGCGCTGGCAGGGCGAGGGCTACCGGACCGGCCGGCTGGAGGCGCTGCTCGACGCGGAGGTCGCGCCCGACGCCGATCAGGCGGTGCACGGCTTCGAGCGCGATGTCGAACGGCTGCGGGCGATGGAGGCCGAAGCCGCGGAGCTGGCGCCCGAGCTGGCCGGGTCGCCCGCGTTCCGCGACCCCGCGGACCTGCCGGCCGCGGAGACGCTCCTCCTCCGGGCCCGGAGCGGCGCGGTGCCGCCGCCGGCGCCGTCACCGATCTGGCAGCTGGCCGACCTGGTCGAAGGCGCGAGCGCACGGGTGGCGCTCCAGGCGGCGCGCGTGGTGGTGGAGGAGCCCGGCTCGCGCTACAACCCGCTGGTTCTGGTCGGGGGCAGCGGAGCGGGGAAGACTCACCTGCTGCACGCGGTGGGCAATCTGCTCGCCCAGCGGTGCACCGGCGCGGTCGCGTGCCTCAGCGCGCCGGAGTTCACGGCGGAGCTGATCGATGCCATCGACCGCGACGCGGTGAGCGCCTGGCGCCACCGGTACCGCCGCTGCGTCGCCCTCCTGCTCGACGACGTCCATCTCATCGGCGAAAAGGACCGGACCCAGGAGGAGCTGTTCCTGCTCTTCAATCTCCTGGTCGAATCGGGGCGCCAGCTCGTCTTCACCTCGGCCACCGCACCCGCCGCCGTCGCCGGCCTGGAGCCGCGGCTCCGCACCCGGCTGGAAGGCGGGCTGGTGGTCGAGCTGCCCGTGCCGGACCCCGAGGTGCGCGAGGCTGTCGTGGGACGGGAGCTGTCGGCGCGGGTCGGCGTCGTCGATGCCGAGCTCGCCGCCTATCTCGCCTCCCGGCCGGCCGACTCGGTGCGGGTCGTCGTGGCACAGCTGCAGCGGGTGCTCAACGCCGCGGAGGCGCGCGGAGCGCCGGCTACCGCCGCCCTCGCCCGCGAGGTGCTCGACGGCGCCGTGCCGCCGCCGCCGCCCAGGAAGCCGGGCCCCGGCCGCTCCAGCGGGATCGTCGCGCCGACGGCGGGCGGCGCCCGGAGCCGGGAGAAGACGGTGTGGGAGTGGCCCGAGATCGGCGACCGCCTGCTCGAGGAGTGGCGCTGATGGCGATCAAGGGCAGTCTCAAGGAAGCGAGCCTTCCCGACGTGATCCAGCTGCTGTTCCTGGGCCGCCGGACCGGGTGTCTCGCGCTCGCCGACCGGCACAACTTCGGCACCATCTACTTCGACGAGGGGCACATCGTCTTCGCCACCATCGTCAACCGCCGGGACCGGCTGGGCGACATCATGGTGGCGAGCGGACGGATCACCCCGGAACAGCTCGCCTCCGCCATCGAGCAGCAGCGCGGTGACCGCGACCGGAAGCTGGGCGAGATCCTGATGGAGCACGGCGCGATCGCGCGCCCGGAGCTGGAGCAGTACGTCCGGCACCAGATCGAGGAGGCGGTCTACTACCTGTTCACCTGGAGCTCGGGGACCTTCAACTTCGAGGCCGGCGTCCGTCCGGAGCGGGAGGATCTCCTGGTCCGGATCAATCCCGAGTTCCTGCTCCTCGAGGGCGCTCGGCGGGTGGACGAATGGAGCCTCATCGAGAAGAAGATCCCCACCTTCGACATCATCTTCTCGGTCGATCGGGCGCACCTCGGCGAATCGGCGCCGGAGCTCTCGCCGGAGCAGCAGCGGCTGCTGCCCCTGCTCGACGGCAGCCGCGACGTCCAGCAGGTCTTCGACCGTTCGGGGCTCACCGAATTCGACGCCGGGAAGGCGCTCTTCGGGCTGATCACGGCCGGCTACGCCCACCGGGTCGGCACCTCCGAGGCGACCGCGCCCCGGATCAACGACAGCCGGGTCGAGGAGCACCGTAATCTCGGCGTCGCCTTCTACAAGGCCTCGATGTTCGACGAAGCGCTGCGCGAGTTCCGCCGGGTCGCCGATCTCCGGCCGGGCGACTCCGGCGCGCCATTCTATCTCGGGCTCATCGCGCTGCGGCAGGCGCGCTGGGAGGAGGCGGCCGACGCCTTCCGCCAGGCGATCGACGCCGGCGGCCAGCAGGCGGCAGCGCTGCATAACCTGGGCGTCGCCCTCGAGCGCCTGGGCCGGCTGGAAGAGGCCGAGGCGGCGGCGGGCGACGCGGCGGGCCGGGCGCGCGACAACGCCCGCGTGATGCTCGGGTGGAGTCTCGTGGCCCTCCGACGCAGCGAGTATCAGGTGGCGCAGGGCCGCCTCGCGCGCGCGCTCGAACTGCTCGGCAACCGGCCCGCGCCGGCGGTGTGGTACTGGGCCGTCGCGCTGGCCAGCGCGGGGCTGGACGACACCGATGCCGCGCTGCGGGCGGCGCGGGCGGGTGCCGCCGCCTTTCCCGGCAACGCCGTCCTGCAGAACAACCTCGCCGTGCTGCTCGAGCTGACGGGAGACATGGCGGGAGCGGAGGCCGCCCTGCGCGCGGCGCTGGCGGAGGATCCGTCGCTGCCCCAGGTCTCCAAGAACCTGGCCGACATCCTCTACCGCAGCGGGCGCTACGACGAGGCGAAGGAGGCCTACGAGCGCGCCGCCAAGCTGGCGCCCGACCTGGGCGACGATCTCTACTTCAAGCTGGGCAACATCGCCTACAAGCGGCGCGATCATGGTGCCGCGCGCGCCGGCTGGAGCCGGGCAACCTCGCTCAATCCCGGGCACGAGCTGGCCCGGGCCAACCTCGACATGCTGGACCTGGTCCCGTGACCCCGGCCGACGACGCCGCCTTCGCCGAGCTCTCCCGGCAGATCGCTCGGGGCGCCGGGCTCATGCTGGAGGCCTACAAGGACAAGTGTGTCCGCCGGCGAATCGCGGTGCGCATGCGGGCCTGCGGGGTTCACACCTACGCCGACTACCGCGCCCTGCTGGAGCGGAGCCCGGAGGAATGCGAGCGGCTGCGGGACGCCCTCACCATCAACGTCACCCGGTTCTATCGGAACGCCGACACCTGGTCGGTGCTCCGGCGCGACCTGGTGCCCGCCCTGGTGGACGCCGGCCGGCGCGACTTCCGGGCCTGGAGCGCCGGCTGCTCCTCGGGCGAAGAGCCGTACACCCTCGCGATGCTGGTCGCCGAGCACCTCGATCAGGCCGGCCGCGGGGACGCGCTCGAGCGGACCCGGATCGAGGCGACCGACGTCGACCGCTCCTGCCTCGACCGCGCCCGGGCGGCGGTCTACCGGCGGGAGACGCTCTCGGAGCTGCCGCCCGACCTGGCAGGGTCGTACCTGCGGCCTGCCGGCGGCGACTTGCAGGTGGTGGACCGGGCCCGCGGCCTGGTCGCGTTCACGGAGCTGGATCTGAGCCGGCAGCGGCCTCTGCGCCGGGACTACCACCTGATCCTCTGCCGCAACGTGGTGATCTACTTCGACCGCGCGACCCAGGAGCGCCTGTTCACCGTGTTCAGCGAGGCGCTCGCCCCGGGAGGATATCTCGTGCTCGGCAAGGTGGAGACTCTCTTCGGCGCCGCGCGCGAGCGGCTGCAGCTGATCGATCCGCGGGAGCGGATCTACCGGAGGCCGGCGTGACCGCGCGGCAGAAGGTCGTGCGCGTGGCCGATCTCCAGATCGGCGCCGCGGGCGAGCTGCTGATCACCGTGGGGCTGGGGAGCTGCGTGGCGATCGTGCTCTACGACACGGTCGCGCGCATCGGCGGCATGGCCCACATTCTGCTGCCCTCGCCCGGCCTGAGCCGGGACGACGGCAACCCGGCCAAGTTCCCCCAGACGGCCGTACCGCGTCTCATCGAGCTGATGAGCCAGTGCGGCGCCTCCCCGCGCCGGCTGACCGGGCGCCTGGTCGGCGGCGCCAGCATGTTCGCCACGCTCGCCGCGCCGGGCACGATCCAGATGGGCGACCGGAACGTGGTCGCCTCCCGCCAGGCGCTCAACCAGCACGGCATCCCGCTCACGGGTGAAGCGGTCGGTGGGGACTATGGCCGCACCGCCCGGCTCCTGGTGGCGGATGGCCGGCTCGAAGTCAGCTCGGTGGCGCATGGTCTCCATACCCTCTGACCGGCGCACGGTCCTGGTGGTGGACGACAGTCCGTTCTTCCGCCGCCTCCTGAGCGAGGTGGTGGACGGCACCGGCGAGTTCGAGGTGGTCGCCACCGCGCGGAACGGGATGGACGCGCTCAAGAAAGTGCACGATCACGTGCCCGACCTGGTACTCATGGATCTGGAGATGCCGGAGCTCGACGGTCTGGGAGCGATCGGCTACATCATGTCCGAATCGCCTCGGCCGATCGTGGTGGTGAGCTCCTATGCGGGGCCGGGGACCGCAGCCGCCATCCGGGCGCTGGAGCTGGGCGCCGTCGATCTCGTGGCGAAGGAAGACGAGCGCTCGGAGGCGGCGGCCAGCCGGTTCGCCGATCGGCTGGTCGGGGTGCTCCGCGCGGCGCGCTCCGCCGACATTCACCGGTTGCCGGTCCTGGCGCGCCCCTCCGCTCCGCCGCGCCGGGGGCTCGACCTCGCGGTCGCGGGGCGGGCTCGGACCTGCGTGGCCATCGCGGCCTCCACCGGCGGGCCGCGGGCCCTGGTCGAGGTCGTGCCCCACCTGCCGGCCGGGTTCGGGGCGGCGGTGGTCATCGTTCAGCACATGCCGCCGCGCTTCACCCGGTCCCTGGCGGAGCGGCTCGCGGCGCAGAGCCGGCTCTCGGTGGTCGAGGCGGCGGACGACACCCCCATCCTCGCGGATACGGCCTACGTGGCCCCGGGCGATTACCACATGCGAGTGGTGGCGCGCCACGATGGACCTCGCCTCGTGCTCGACCGGGAGCCTCCGATCTGGGGTGTGCGCCCGGCGGCCGATCCGCTCTTTCGGAGCGTGGCCGAAGTGTACGGCGCCGAGGCCATCGGGGTAGTGCTCACCGGACTTGGCCGCGACGGGGCCGACGGGCTCCGGCGAATCCACGACGCCGGCGGTGTCGGGATCGCGCAGGATCGGGAGACCTCCGCGATCTACGGAATGCCGAACGCCGCCCGCCAGGCCGGCGGGGCGCGGCACATCGCTCCCGTCGGCCGGATCGCGGCGCTCGTCACCGAGGAGCTGGCCCGGAGGCGACCGTCGTGAGCGCCTCGTGGCTCCTGGTGCGGGTCGGTTCGCGGCGCGTGGGCCTGTCGCTGGCCGACGTGGTCGAGGTGCTCGACCCGGGCGCGGTGTACCCGGTGCCGGCGCAGGAGCCCGCCGTCCGCGGAGTGACCACCGCCCGCGAGGAGATCATGCCGCTGGTGCATCTCGGGGCGCTGCTGGACGGGACGGGATGTCCGGCGCGGCGTGGCGGGACCACCGTCCTGGTGCGGGTTGACGGCCGACCGCTCTGCCTCGAGGTCGACGACGCGGAGGAAGTTCTGAGCGAGGCGGGACACCCGGTACCCGTCGGCTCCACCCTGCCGTTCGCCGCGGCGGTGGCCCGGCTGCCCGAAGGCCTGGTGCCACTGCTGGACCTCACCGCCCTGGTGACGCGCATCTCGGAGACGACGTCCGCATGAACACCGCCGACCAGGTCCAGGTCGTGACCTTCCGCCTGGGCTCCCAGGAGTTCGCGTTCGACATCCTGCAGATCGAGCGCATCCTGCGCTACGAGACGCCGGCGCCGCTGCCCAAGGCGCCGGAGTTCCTGGAAGGGGTGATCCCCTACGCCGGTGGTGCGGTCCCGGTGGTGGACCTGCGCAAACGCTTCGAGCTCGACGCCCCGATCAGAGAAGAGACCCGGGTCATGGTCCTCGATCTCGGCGATCAGCGGGTCGCGGTGATGGTCGACGAGGTCCGGGAGGTGCTCCGGGTGGACAGTACGACGATCGCCGCGCCCGGGCCCATGGTCAGCGGTCTGGCCGCGACCTACATCGCCGGAATCGTGCCTCGTCCGGGCCGGACCATCATCATCCTGAATGCGCGGAAGCTGCTCACCTCGACCGAGCGGCTCTCCCTGAGCGGAGCGGGGACCTGAGATGAGTGAACCGTGGCTGGCCGCGCTTCGGAGCCAGTACCAGGAGATCGAGGGCCGCCTGGCCGATGCTCCTGACCCCGCCGGCCGGGAAACCATCAAGCGCGACATCATCGCCTTGTTCAAGCGGGTCGACGGCGCGCTGACCGATCTGGGTCAGCTCAAGGAGGATATCCGGACCCTGGTGGATCGGTACAAGCAGGCGAACGCCGCGGCGGCTTCGCCGCAGGGGCCCGCGCCCGCGCCGCAGTTCACCGGGACCCGGCCGGCGGTCCATGCCGACCACCTCGGGGCCTCTACCTTCATCGAAAAGGGGTGGAGCCTCATCTCGCTGGGGGACTACGCGGGGGCGATTCAGTCCCTGGAAAAGGCCCTGGCCCTGTCGCCGGGCGCGACCCAGGCCCAGTCGCTGCTGGGCTGGGCGCAGATGCTGCACGAGGACTACGATGACGCGCTGGCGACGTTCTCCAAGGTCCTGATGAAGGAGCCCGCCAACGCCCTCGCGCGGATCAACGTGGGGTATATCTGCCTCAAGAAGCACATCTTCGGAGAGGCGATCGAGCACCTGTCGAAGGCCATCCGGCTGGACAACGATCGCAAGGCCACGCTCTACGCGCACTACTATCTTGGTCTGGTGTATCTCGAGCGGGACATGTACGAGGACGCCCAGACCTTCTTCCGCAAGACCCTGGCACTGGGGCCGAACCTGATCGAAGCGTACTTCGAGCTGGGGCGGGCGCTCTGGTTCGCGGGCGAGCGCGACGCCGCCCGGCAGAGCTGGGCCGACGGGCACAAGGCCAACAAGTTCAACCCCTGGGCCAAGCGGTGTAAGGAGATGCTGGATCTGGTGGCGGCCGGAGGTGAGGTTCCGCGAACCCTGGCATCCTGATTCTGCCGCTGGTCCTGGGCGCGCCGGGGTCCGACGCGCCCGGGCCGCGGCCCAGAGTGGTGCAGGTCGGCCAGGTGACCGCGGTCGCGTGGCCCGCGCAACTGCAGCTCGCCGCCGAGCTGGCGCGCGACGCCGCGCGCCCGAGCGAGTGGCCCGGCCTCGGTGTGCGGGCGGTCGATTCCTTCCGTCTCATCGTCGTTCCCGACGCCCGCCGACTCGACTCGCTCACTCGCGGACGGTCCCCGACCTGGGCCGCGGCGATCGCGTTGCCCGAGAGCCGGACCATCGTCATCCGCGCCGACGGCGAGGCGCTGCCCCAGATTCTGCGCCACGAGCTCGCCCACCTGACGCTTCACCAGGCGGTCAGGACCCGAGTTCCGCTCTGGTTCGACGAGGGGTACGCCGGCTGGGCCGCCGGTGAGTGGGATCGCCTGGGCCTTCTGGAGCTCAATGTCTCCGTGGCGCGCGGAGCGCTGCCCAGCCTGACGCGGCTCGATGCCTCGCTCCGCGGCGCCACCTCGACCGCCGAACCAGCTTACGCTCTCGCCGTCTCCGCCGTCACCGAGCTTGCCCGGCGAAATCCATCGGGCACCCTCACCCCCCTCATGGCTCGGCTCATGGCCGGCGACGACTTCGGCGCCGCCGTACTGGCCACCACTGGCCTGACGCTCGACCGCTTCGAAGAGGACTGGCAGCGGACCGTTCGACGGCGGTACAGCCTGGTGACCTGGCTGCTGGCGAGCGGGGGCTGGCTCCTGATCGCCGTCGGCGTCCTCATTTTGGTACACTTCCGCCGTCGCATGGACCGGGAGCGGCGTGCCGCCCTGGATGACGGGTGGGTAGTCGAGCCGGAGCCGGAAACCGAACCGGGGCCTGAACTTGACCCGACCCGGGATCGGTGGTAGCCTCATCGTCTATGTCTGCGACCCGTTCCCAGCCCTCAGCCGCGGGATCTCCGCCACGCCGGTTCGTCCTGGCCAGACGGAACCTCATCATTCTGGCGCTCGCGCTGATCGTGCTGGTGATCGGGTATCTCACCCTCCGCGCGGGACATCCAAGCGCGGCGGCCGTGATTCTGGTCCTCGGCTACTGCGTTCTCTTTCCATTAGGGATCGCGCTCTGAGGGCTGGTGTTGGTCATCACGGCACGGTCCCTGCGCAGTGGGTTATCTGGTTGGTTTAGGGTCGTTTCCCCGGGCGAATAGCTCAGCTGGTTCAGAGCGCCTGCCTTACACGCAGGATGTCGGGGGTTCGAATCCCTCTTCGCCCATCGCACCCGCGCGGCCGCGCGGCTGTTGCTGGCCCCGTGGCGGGCCAATCCCTTGTGGAGGCTTTGGCATGTACCTGTCGCGTCTCGTCGCCTTGGTGGCCCTCGGTGGTGCGCTTTCCGCGCCGCTGGCTGCGCAGGGAATTCCTCGGCGGACCGGTGGTCAATCCACGACGGTCAACAACGCGCCCCGATTCATGGTCGCCAACCCCTTCGCGTTTGCCCCCGCCGATTCGGCGCCGGCCGTGGCGATCGGGACCGGCATGCGGGAAGAAATGAAGGATGTCGTCGGGCGCGATTACACCGTGATCGAGCAGTCGCAGATGAACGACGCGCTGACGCAGTACGGCTATCCGAAGGACGCCATTCTGAGTCCGGCGCTCGCGCTCACCCTGGCCAAGAACATCCAGGCGCGCTACCTGGTCAACTCGACGATCGCCAAGGGCGCGAACGGATTCACCGTGACCGCCCGCCTCACCGGCACCAACGATGACGCCGGCAACGTGGTGAGCCTCACCCAGAACGCGGGCGAGACGCCGCAGGCGTTCGGCAAGCGCCTCGCGTCGGCCCTCGAGCCGGCGGTCGAGTCGCTGGACGAGGCGAAGGCCTGCATCGACCAGCGCCAGAGCAAGCCCGACAAGGCCGCCGAAGCCGCCCAGAAGGCCATCAAGATGCTGCCCGACCACGGGCTGGCGCACTACTGCCTCGCGCTGCTGGCGCAGGACAAGAAGGCGTCGAGGGCCGACATCGTGAAGGAGCTGCAGGCCGCCGCCAAGGGCGATCCGCAGAGTCTGCAGGTCTGGACCGCGCTCGCCACCCAGTACCAGCAGGCCAACGACACGGCGAACACCCTGGTCGCCTTCAAGCAGATGTTGCGGGTGGCGCCCACCAACCAGAAGCTCCGGGAGGAGCTGTTCAAGTACTTCCTCCAGACCGGGCATCCGGAGGTCGCGCGCCAGGTCGCCGACGAGGGGCTCAAGATCGATCCCTACAACGCCGACCTCTACGACCTGAAGAGCAACGCCTGCCTCTTCCTCAGCGATTTCAAGTGCGCGGTGGATGCGCTGGAAACGATGTACGCCACCGACTCCACCAAGGCGGACACGCTCTTCTTCACCAAGATCTCCGCCGCGGCCGCCGAGGGTGAGAAGCCCGACACGGCCAAGCTGCTCAAGTGGTCGCAGGCCGGCGTCAAGAAGTATCCCGACAACCCGACGCTGCTCGGGTACCTGAACCGGGCCTACGCCATGACCGGCCCGGTGGACAGCGTGGTGTCGGTGACCAATCGCATCATCGCCAAGGACAGCACCGCGGTGGTGCCGGCCCTGGCGGCGGCCAAGGCGCTGATCGAGGCGCCGGCGACCGGCGCCCCTCCATCCGGGACGCCTCCGGCGGCCGACACCGGCAAGAACGCCGGGACCACCCCGCCGGCGCCCGCGCCGACCCATCGGACCAAGGAGGCGGTGCCGTTCCTCCAGTTCGCCATCCAGCACGGCGATCCTCAGCAGAAGGAACAGGCGGCCGCGCTCCTGTATACCGGGGCGGCCCCGCTGCTGCAGCAGCCGCAGGATCTCCAGGGCGCCGCTGAGCTGCTGAAGATGGCCGTCGGCGCGGCCAACCCGTCCGGCAAAGTGTACCCGGCGGCCAACTACCTGCTGGGCCTGGCCACCCTCTTCCAGGTGCCCCAGATCGATCCCCAGGCCGAGAAGGGGAAGTCCTGCGACCTGGCGAAGCAAGAGGAGACGCTGTTGAACGACGCCGAAACGGCCCTCAACGCGGGCCAGTCGGTCAACGCGGATGCGGTCGCCAAGAACCTCGGCATCATCAAGCAGTACAAGCCGAGGGTGGCTTCCATGATCAAGGCCTACTGCAAGTAGGGTCGTTCGTCGGCGGTAAGATTTGCGGCCCTTTCGGCTCTCGCCGGGAGGGCCGCAGGCCTTCCGGCACCCTCGGCAACCCTCTATATTCCGCCCGCGTTGCTGGGGCTGTAGCTCAGCTTGGTTAGAGTGCCGCACTGTCAC
This sequence comes from Gemmatimonadales bacterium, assembly GCA_035278885.1. Classification (GTDB taxonomy): domain Bacteria; phylum Gemmatimonadota; class Gemmatimonadetes; order Gemmatimonadales; family GWC2-71-9; genus CAVVWJ01. The sequence goes on from DATEIR010000151.1 coordinate 12,914, forward strand.
TGCGGAGGTCGCGGGTTCGAGCCCCGTCAGCCCCGTTCACCCATGCCGCACCCCGTCCAGTCGGACGGGGTGTTGCGTTTTCCCCCGAGGGGTGCCGCGCCATGACCGACCCCGCGCCGGCGTTGCACCAACCCGTGCTCCTCGAGCCGGTGCTCGAGGCCGCCCGGGGCTCGAGCCGCGTCGTGGACGCGACCCTGGGGCACGGCGGCCACGCCGCGGCGTTGCGCGCCGCCGGAGCCGAGGTCCTCGGGATCGACCGGGATCCCGACGCGATCCGGACCGCCCGAGCCCGGCTCGGTGACGTGGGCGTCCGGTACCTGAACCTGCCCTACGACGATCCCGAGGCCATGGCCGCGGCCGCGGCCTTCGCCCCCGGCTTCGTGCTGCTCGATCTCGGGGTGTCCTCCCGCCAATTGGACCAGGTGGAGCGGGGTTTTACTTTCCGACCGGGCGCGCCGCTCGACATGCGCATGGGCGGCACCGGGCCCACGGCTTCCGACCTGCTGAATCTGACTTCCGAAGCGGGACTCGTCCGGCTCTTTGCCGAGTACGGGGACGAGCGACGCTCGCGGGCATTGGCTCGCGAGATCGTCCGCCGACGTGGCCGCCGGCCGATGGCCGACAGTGACGACCTGGTGAACGCCATTCGGGCCGTCCTGGGCCCTCGGGCGGGCCCCCCGGAATTCGCGCGACTCTTCCAGGCAGTGCGTATCGGCGTGAACGACGAGCTCGAGGGGTTGGGGCGTGCCCTCCCGGGATTTCGCGACGCCCTTCGGTCGGACGGCAAGCTGGCGGTGATCACCTATCATTCCGGCGAGGATCGACTGGTGAAGCTGGCGTTCCGCGAATGGGCCAGCGCCTGCATCTGCCCGCCTCGGCAGCCGGTGTGCACCTGCCGGGGTCGGGCGCTGGGCCGCCTCGAGCCGCGCAAGCCGATCGTACCCGGCGAATCCGAAGTCGCGTCCAACCCGCGCGCTCGAAGCGCCAAGCTGCGCATCTTCAGGGTCGCGCATGCGGCTTAAGGGACGACACTGGCTGATGGTCTGGCTGTTGATCTTCATGGTGATGCTGCTGGCGATCGCGGCCCGCCAGACCGCCGGATTCAGGACCGCCCGGCGGCTCTACGATCTGCGGGAGCAGCGCACGGCGCTCGAGGCCCGCCGGGCCGATCTGGAGCGCCAGATCCGGGTAGCCAGCAGTCGGCAGGTGCTGGTTCCCATCGCCGAGCGCGAGCTCGGCCTGCACCTGCCCAGCGACTCGGAGTTCACCCTGCTGGTGCTGCCGGCCCCTGCGGCGGCGGCTCGCTGATGGCCAAGCCGAGCGCGCGGATCGCCGCCATTCAGTTCGGCTTCGCCGTGGGCGTGTCGCTGATTCTGGCCCGGGCCGCCCAGCTCCAGATCGTGGACCACGACACCTGGAGCGCCGAGGCGCGCCGCACCCGCACCGCCAAGGAAGTCCTCCCGGCGCGCCGCGGCGCGCTCTACGATCGCAACGGCGTTCCCTTCGCCATCACCCAGGAGTTCTACCACGTCGGCATCGCGCCGAACGAGCTGAGCGATCGCGGGGCCGCGTTCCGGCTCCTGGTCCGCAGTCTCGGCGTGTCCGCGCCCGCCCTCGATCGCGACTTCCGGGCGCGCAAGGCGTGGATCTACCTGCACGGCCCGTTCAACGCGACCCAGGTCCAGCCCCTGCGAACGGTCAAAGGCGTTCACCTCGAGGGAGAGTTTCAACGGTTTTACCCGGCTCGGGAGCTGGCCCGCCCCGTCATCGGCGGGCTGGGCGAGCGCGGAACGGGGGCGGCCGGCCTCGAGCTGGCGCTGGATTCGCTGTTGACCGGCCGGCCGGGCGAGGCCGTATTCCTCAAGGACCGGGCCGGACGCCAATACGAGTCGCCGTCGCGCCTGATCCGCGACCCGGTCGCGGGGCACGACGTGGTGCTCACGCTCGACGCCGAGCTCCAGGAGATCGCCGAGCGCGGGCTCGACGACGCCATCGCCGACATGAAGGCCGAAGGCGGGGACATCGTCTTTCTGGACCCGATGAGCGGCGAGCTGCTGGCGTTGGTTTCCCGACAGCGGGACGCCACGGGTGTGCCGCGAGCGTCGGTCTTCACCGACCCCTTCGAGCCGGGCTCGACCGCCAAGCTGTTCACCGCGGCCGCGCTGCTGCTGCACCGCCGGGTCGACAGTACCGACAAGGTGTTTGCCGAAGGGGGCACCTGGTTCATGCCGGTGACGCGGAGCGGCCGCACCCGCCGCATCACCGACGCGCATGCGGTGCACGGGGACCTGACCCTCGCCCAGGCCATTCAGGTCTCCAGCAACATCGCCATGGCCAAGTTCTCGAGCCGGCTCTCGCCCGAGGAGCAGTATGAGATGCTTCGCGACTTCGGCTTCGGTACGCCCACCGGGGCGGAGTTTCCCTCCGAGGCCCGCGGCCGCCTCGAGCGACCCGACCGGTGGGAGCCCGCCTACACCCGGGCGAGCGTCGCGATGGGGTACGAATTCGGGGTGACGCCGGTGCAGCTCGCGGCGGCGTACGGCGCCATCGCGCGGGACGGGATCCTGCTCGCGCCGACCCTGGTCCGTGAGGTCCGAGACCCGAACGGGCGGGTGATCTATCGGCACACGCCCGAGCCGGTGCGGCGGGTGGTCCCGTCCGAGATCGCCGCCCGCCTGCGCGAGTTCCTTCGGGAAGCGGCCGGGGAGGGCGGCACCGGCGAGGAAGCGCAGCTGGTCAACTACGCGGTGCTGGGAAAGACCGGCACCGCCGTGCGGTTCGCCGACGGCCACTATGTGCACGGCGAGTACACCGCCTCGTTCGCGGCGATCTTTCCCGCCGACGACCCCCAGCTCGTCGTAATCGTGAAGATCGACAACCCGAAGGGCCGCTATTACGGCGGTCTCACCGCCGCCCCGGTGACGCGGTCGATGCTGCAGCAGGCGCTCGCGTCGCATCGCGTGGCGATCGACCGCGCGCGCCTGGCCGAGCGAGATACGGTGCCCGAGGAGGCGGTGACCTCCGAGCCGGGCGAGGAGGAGCCTCGACCCGTCGTGGCGGTCTCCCTGCCGTATCGTCCGGTCGATTCGATGCCGCCGAGGCTGCCGGTGCCCAGCGTGACCGGCCGGTCGGTGCGGGAGGCCGCGCTCGCGCTTCACCGGCGGGGATTCCGGGTGAGCCTGCAGGGCCTCGGGGAAGTCGTTCGCACCGTGCCGGCGGGCGGCGAGGTCGCCCAGCGGGGCAGCTCGGTGACGGTGTGGGCCCAATGACAGGGATGGTGGCGATCCTATGACGATGGCCTGGCCTGATCTGCTCGACGAGCTCCGGCGCGCGGACATCCTGATCTCCGCTCCTGAGGAGGGGCCGACCCCGGCGGGCGTCACCATGGACAGCCGCACCGTCAGGCGGGGCCAGCTCTACGTGGCGGTGCGCGGGTCCCAGGCCGATGGCCATCGTTTTGTGCCCGACGCTGTCAAACGCGGTGCCGCGGCCGTGGCGGTCGAGCAGCCGGCCGGCTCGGGCGTGCCCGAGATCGTCGTTCGCGATGGCCGCCGGGCCGCGCTGGCACTCGGTGCGGCCTGGTACGGGCATCCGGCGCGGCGGCTCACGCTGGTCGGGATCACCGGGACGAACGGGAAGACCACCACCACCGGGCTGATCCGTCACCTGCTCGACCGTGAAGGCGATTCCGGCAGCATCGGAACCCTGGGAGCGTTCGACGGCCGCGGCGCATCGGTCAACTCGACCGCGGGTACGCTCACCACGCCCGGGCCGATCGACCTGCAGGCCACGCTGGCGACGATGCTGGACCGGGGCTGCACCACGGTCACCATGGAAGCGTCGTCTCACAGCCTGGACCAGGGGCGCCTCGACGGCCTGACGTTCGCCGCCGGCGTCTTCACCAATCTCACCCGCGACCATCTCGACTATCACCAGAGCATGGAGGCCTACCTTGCCGCCAAGCTCCGGCTGGGCGACCTCCTGGCGACCGGCGGCGTCGAGGTGGTGAACCTGGACGACGAGGCGTGGCGCGCACTCCCGGTGCGCCGCCGGCGGATCACCTTCGGACTCCATCCGGCGGCCGACCTCCACGCGAGCGGTGTCGTGCTCGACGCGGCGGGGAGCCGATTCCGGGTGTCCGGGTGCTTCGGCGCGGCGGAGGCCTCGCTCCCACTGCTGGGTGATTTCAACGTCGCCAACGCACTGGCGGCCGCGGCCTGCGCCCTGGGCCTCGGACGTCCGTTGAGCGAGGTCGTCGAGCGACTCGCGGCGGCGCCTCAGGTCCCGGGTCGGATGGAGCGGATCGCCGAGCGGCCGTGCACCGTGCTTCGCGACTACGCGCATACGCCCGATGCCCTCGAGCGGGCGCTGGCGACGCTCCGGCCGCTCACCCGGGGGCGGCTGATCGTCGTGTTCGGATGCGGCGGCGACCGGGACCGGGGGAAGCGCCCGCTGATGGGCCGGATCGCGGCGGAGCTGGCCGACCTGGCCGTGGTGACCTCGGACAACCCCCGCACCGAGGATCCCGGCGCCATCATCGACGAGATCGAGCAGGGCATGGGCAACGTCTCCCACCGGCGGTCGGTCGATCGCCTGGAGGCGATTCAGCTGGCCCTCGCCCAGGCGCGCGGCGGCGACACCGTGCTCCTGGCGGGCAAAGGACACGAGACGTACCAGGTGCTGGGGACCGAGAAGGTGTCGTTCGACGAGCGGGAGATCGTCGCACGCCTAACGAAGGACGTGCGGTGAAAGCCAGCGAGTCGAGCGCACCCAGGATTCCCGGGTGGACCGAGACCGCCGTGCGCGAGGCGCTGGAGATGGACGGCGCGGGGCAGGGGCGCACCTTCAGCACCATCTCGACCGACACCCGGTCCATCCTGCCCGGAGCGCTCTTCGTCGCGTTGAGCGGCGAGCGGTTCGATGCCCACCAGTTTCTGCCGGCCGCCGCGGCGAGCGGCGCGACCGCGGCGATCGTGCGCGTGGGCACGCCGAGGGTGCCGGGCCTGGACCTCATCGAGGTGACCGACCCGCTCCGCGCCTTCGGGCTCCTGGCCCGGGCCCGGCGGCGGCGGCTCACCGGGCCCGTGGTGGCGATCACCGGGACCAACGGCAAGACCTCCACCAAGGAGATGCTCGCGGCGGTCCTCGGCACCAGATATGTCACCTACGCCACGCGGGCCAACCTCAACAACCTCGTGGGCGTGCCGCTCACCATGCTCGAGGCGCCCGACGCCACCGAGGCGATGGTGGTGGAGGCTGGTGCCAATCTGCCCGGGGAGATCGCGCGATACCGGGAGATGGTCGAGCCCCGGATCACGATCGTGACCAACGCGGTGGCGGGCCACCTGGAGGGCTTCGGGTCGCTCGCCGGCGTGCTGGCCGAAAAGCTCTCGCTCACCGACGGCGTCGAGCTCGCGGTGGTGGGAACCGAGCCCGCGGAGCTCGCCAGCGGCGCCCGCACGCGGGCCCGCCGGGTGCGCACGGCGGGGCTCGACGGCGCGGACCTCGTTCCCGACCGCGTCGCCATGGGCCCGGAGGCCCGGCCGATGCTGACGATCGGGGGAGTAACCTTCACCCTCGCCGCCCGAGGCCTGCACCAGGCCGACAACGCGGTACGGGTATGGGCCGTGGCCGAGGAGCTCGGGCTCGACCGGGCGTCGGCGGCACGCGCGCTGGAGGGCTTTCGACTGCCTGGCGGGCGAGGAGAGTTGGTGGAGTCCAACGGGCTCACGATTCTCAACGATTGCTACAACGCCAATCCGCAGTCGTTCCGGTCCGTCATCGCGACGGCTCGCGCGCTGCGTGGCGGCCGACGCCTGGTGATGGTCGCCGGCACCATGCGCGAGCTGGGGGAGGACGCCGGCCGGTTGCACGCGGAGGTGGCCAGGGAGCTGGTGGACCTGGAGCCCGACCTGCTCGCCGCCGTGGGCGATTTCGTCCCCGCGCTCGCGCCCTACCGCGAGCGTCTCGGCGGACGGCTGCTCACGGCGGCGGACCCGCCGGCGCTGGCGCATTTGCTCGCGGCCCGGGTGCGTCCGGGAGACGTCGTCGTGCTCAAGGCCTCGCGCGGCGTCGCTCTGGAGCGGGTGCTCCCGGCTCTCCTGACTCAGATGTAGAGTCGCCGCACCATCTCGGCGGCGGACTCGTCCACCAGATCGGCACTCCGCAGCCGCTCGAAGGTGTCCAGCAGCTCCTCCACCCGCAGCTGCCGCTTGCGGGCCCCGCCGATGCTCTCCGCGATCCGGCCGCGATGCATGATCAGCACCCGGTCGCCCAGGGTGACCGCCTGCTGGATGCTGTGGGTGACCATGAGCGTGGTCAGCCCCTCGGAGCGGATCAGCCGCTCGGTGAGCTGCACCACCTGCTCGGTGCTCACCGGGTCGAGCGCGGAGGTATGCTCGTCGAGGAGAAGCATGGTGGGACGGACCAGCGTCGCCATCAGGAGGGTGAGCGCCTGCCGCTGTCCGCCCGAGAGCGCGCCCACCGGAGTCTCCAGACGGTCTTCCAGGCCGAGCCCGAGGTCTCGTACCCGCTCCGCCAGCTCCCGCCGACGCTCGCGGCCGAGCGCATTTCGGAGCACGCCCGGCCGGGAGCCCCGCTTGGCGGCCACCGCCAGATTCTCCGCGACGGTCAGATGGGGAATGGTCCCCGTCATGGGGTTCTGGAAGACCCGTCCCACCAGCGCGGCGCGCCGCCACTCGGGCCAGGCGGTCACATCCTTGCCCTCGATGAGGACCCGACCGCGATCGGGAATGACGGTCCCGGCGATGGTGTTCAGCAGCGTCGACTTGCCCGACCCGTTGTTGCCCACCACCACCACGAAGGCGCGCTCCTCGATCGCCAGGTCCACGCCCTGGAGCGCGCGCTGCTCGTTGGGCGTGCCGGAGAAGAACGTGTGGTGCACGTTCTCCAACACGAGGGTGGCGTCGTCGCCGGCCCGCGCCCCCGTGTCGGCCAGCGTGGGCACGCTCATCCAGCGGCCCGCTCGCGCTCGAGCCGCCAGCGCATCCGGGCGATCGCCGCCGGCGCGCCCAGCGCCACGAGGACGAACACGGCCGTGGCGAGCTTGAGCGCGTCGCTCGGGAGCCCGGCGGCCACGGCCGCGGCCACCAGCAGCCGAAACGCGATCGTGCCCAGCAGCGTGCCGGCGATCTGACGCCGCAGCGTCCGCCGTCCCAGCAGCCCTTCGCCCACCACGACGCAGGCCAGGGCGGTCACGATCATCCCGGCGCCCATCGTGACGTTGGCGAATCCTTCGTACTGAGCGAAGAGCGCTCCCGCCAGGGCGACGAGGCCGTTGGCCAGCACCAACCCGAGCGTCTCCATGAGGCCGGTATCGAGGCCGAGCGCGCGGGCCGCCTGTGCGTTCCCACCGGCCGCGCGCAGCGCCAGGCCGAGGTCGGTGCGAAGGAAGCGGGCCAGCACCCAGATGCTGAAGAGGACGAAGATGGCGAACACGAGTAGGGCCGAGAACAACGCCGCGGGCACCGCGGTCTCGCCGAGCACTACGGTGTCGGGCAGCCGGAGCAGGTGCCACGCGTCCTCGGCCAGGCCCGGCAAGGTTCGGGCTCCCACGAGCGAATGGTTGCCGCCGCCCATGATGTAGAGCTGGGCGGTGTACAGGCCCGTGGTGACCAGAATCCCGCCCAGCAGAATGTCGATCCCCACCACCACGTAGATGAGCCCGGTTACCGCCCCGGCAAGCCAGCCCGCGGCGGCGGCGGCGACCGTGGCCACCACCGGATGCACGCCGGCGGTCAGCAGGGCCGCCGCCACGGCCGCGCCCAGGCCGAAGGAGCCGTCGGTGGTCAGGTCGAGTCGCCCCATGATCCGGTAGGTGATGAACACCCCCAGCGTGAGGAGCGACAGCAGGAACCCCATGGAGACGGAGCCGATCAGCAGGTTCACGCCGCGCCTACCCGCGTGATGGGTCCGGCCCAGCAGAGGCCGCGACGGAAGGTGCTCTCGCCGGCGCCGGCCGCACCCCGATCGTCGCCGAGGAGGTGGAGAATGCCGCGCACCCGCTGCTGCATGAAGAGGCGGGTGACCAGCGCGCGCAGCACCACCGTCCGCTGGGGCACGGGCCGGTAAGCGAAGACGACGGCGTGGAAGTGGCCCAGCAGTCCGCTGCCCGGAGCGATCGGGCGGAGGTGCGGTCGCAGAACGGGATCCGGGTTGCGCGACACCACCCCCGCGATCAGCACCGTGGATCCCTGGTGAATCGGATGGGGAGTGGTCCCCAGCCATTCCCGGATCCCGGGCACGTCGAGATACATGCTGAACAGAACCACCCCGGGGCTGCGGCGGAGCCAGGCGCCGACCAGGCCGGTGGTCTCCGCCACCATGACCACACCGGCGGTGTCCCCGCTGATGCCCTCGAGGGAGACCCGGGCCAGCTCCGAGAGAGGAACCGGATCGCCTTCCGACGGACTGGAGAACCGCTTGAGCAGTGAGAACCCTCCACGGCACACCAGGCCCGACACCAGCTGCGCCTGCGGAGCTCGACCGCCAAGGCCGACGTCGAAGTCCGGCGTCTGCGATCCCACCGTCGGCAGATGCGCCACGGCGCCCGCCGCGGCCACGAGCTCGCCCAGCCGCGGGGCCGCCTGGTCCCGGCTCGTGCCCAGTGCCCCGATGCCCAGCGCGAAGGTCGGCTCGCCCAGATCGAACGCCTGGTAGTCGGTCGAGTCGATCCAGACGCGCACCCCGGCTTCGGCCCGGCCGTGCACCTGGCAGGAGAGCTCGGCACTCGCATCGCGGGTGGAGACCTCGTAGGTGCCCCGCGACGCCAGGGCGGTGGGAATCTGCCAGTCGTCGCGGGTCCGATCGCCGGACGCGGGCGCGGCGGCAACCGGAGCACCGGCGAGGGAGGCCGCCGGCGCCAGCAGCTTGGGGAGCAAGTCGGCCGACGTGAGCGCCTCGGCGGCGGCCGGCGAGGGCGACGCGAGGAGCAGCTCCCCTCGGGCGGCGGCGTACTCCTGATGCGCCTGCTGCAGCGCCAGGATCCCGGGCGAGCTGAGATAAGTCACCTCCCGCAGGTCCAGGGTGACCAGGCGGCGACCCTCTCGCAGCAGCGCTTCGAGCGCCTCGGCCAGCTGCAGCGCCGCCTCGCCGTCGAGGCGTCCGGCCAGGCGGAGGACGGCGGCGCCGCCTTCCCGCGTGATGGTGATGTTCATTGGAGGCCAACTATACCGGACGCCTGCCGCGGATTCAACGCGGTACGTATACTTCCGGCGCTCACCGGAGCCGAACCCATCCATACGAGGGCGGATGTTCTATCACTGGCTCGCGCCGCTCGGCAAGTCGTACATCATTTTCAATCTGTTCAACTACATCAGCTTTCGAGCGGCGGGCGCCACGGTGACGGCGCTGATACTGGCGTTTCTGGTGGGACCGCCGGTCATCCGGCGGCTGCGGACGCGGAAGGTGGGCCAGGTCATCCGCGCCGAAGGCCCGGCGAGTCATCAGAGCAAGCGCGGCACGCCCACGATGGGCGGCCTGATCATCCTCCTGTGCACCATCGTTCCCACGCTGTTGTGGGCCCCCGTCACCAACCGATTCGTGGTGGTCGCGATGCTCTCCATTCTCTGGATGGGGTGCATCGGGTTCCTGGACGACTACCTGAAGATCGTGCAGGGCAAGTCCCGGGGGCTGGTGGCCAAATGGAAACTCGCGGGGCAGGTGAGCTTCGGCCTTCTGCTCGGGCTCTTCCTCACCTTCAACCCCGTCGTCCCCGCCGAAAGCATTCCCTCCACCGCCACCACCCTGCCGTTCTTCAAGTACCTGGTGATCAACTTCGCGCCCTGGCTCTACGTCCTGTTCGTCACCGTCGTCATCACCGGGAGCAGCAACGCGGTCAACCTCACCGACGGGCTCGACGGCCTCGCGACCGGCCTCGCGGGGATCGCGGCCGCTGCCTTCGCGGGGTTCGCATACCTGTTCGGCCGGGTCGACGCCACCAACTACCTGAACCTGTTCTACCTCCCGGGCGCGGGCGAGCTGGCGATCTTCTGCGCCGCCCTCATGGGCGCCACGATCGGCTTTCTGTGGTTCAACGCCCACCCGGCGCAGGTCTTCATGGGCGATACCGGCAGCCTCGCGATCGGCGGCGCGCTCGGCACGGTGGCGATCCTGCTCAAGGCGGAATTCCTGCTCCTCCTGATCGGCGGGGTCTTCGCCGCCGAGGCGATCTCGGTACTGATCCAGACCGGCACCTACAAGTGGTTCAAGCGCACCCGCGGGCGGGAGTACGCCGACGCCCACCGGGTGTTCCGCATGGCGCCGCTGCACCACCACTTCGAGAAGCTGGGATGGGCCGAAACCACGGTGGTGACCCGGTTCTACATTCTCGGGCTCCTCTGCGCGCTGGTGGCGCTGGGCACGCTGAAGGTGCGCTGAGATGGCCGGCATTCCGCTGTTGGAGACCTGGCTCGCCAGCGGCCGCGAGGCCGCGGTCGTGGGGCTGGGGAAGAGCGGCGTGGCCGCGACGCTGCTGCTGCGCGACCAGGCGCTCCCGGTCTACGCCTCGGACACCGGCATGGGCGGAGCCTACGACGCCTGGGCCGATACGCTGCGGGCCGCCGGCGCGGAAGTCCAGCTCGGCGGGCACGACCTCGACCGCATCGCGCGCGCGGTCGCGGTCGTGGTGGCACCCGGCGTACCGCCCGATGTGCCCCCGCTTGCCGCGGCGCGGCGTGCCCGCGTGCCGATCTACGCCGAGGTGGATCTCGGCTTCCTGGGGCTTCGGCGCACCCGCTGTATCGGGATCACCGGCACCAACGGCAAGACCACCACGACGTCGATGGTCGCGCACGTGCTGCAGGCGGCCGGTCTCCGGGCAGAGACCGCGGGCAACATCGGCCGGCCGCTCTGCGACGTGGCGCGCTCGGAGGATCAGCCGGCCTGGCTCGCGCTGGAGCTGTCCAGCTTTCAGCTCCACGACGCGCCGCACCTTCGGCCCGCCGTCGGCGTGCTGACCAATCTCGCGCCCAACCATCTCGATCGATACGCCTCACTCGAGGAATACTACGGCGACAAGGCGCTGCTCTTCCGGAACGCGGAGCCCGGCTCGCGGTGGGTGACCAACGCGGACGATTCGGCAGTGGAGGAGATGACCCGATCGGTGGCCGGTACCCGCCGCCGCTTCAGCCTCACCGGGCGCGCGGATGGCTGGTACGATCGCGCCGGCGACCGGCTCATGCTGGGCGACACGCCGCTCATGGCCCGCCGCGAGCTCCCGCTCCTGGGCGACCACAACGTGGCCAACGCGCTGGCGGCGGCATTGGCGGCGCGGGAGGCCGGCGCCGCTCCGCAGGCGATCGCCGGCGGGCTTGGAACCTTCCGGGCCATACCACATCGAGTCGAGCCGATCCGCGAAGTGGACGGCGTGCTCTGGATCAACGACTCGAAATCCACCAACATCACCTCGACCGAGGTCGCCGTCGCCGCGGTGGACCGCCCCTTCGTCCTGCTGCTCGGCGGACGGCACAAGGGCGAGCCGTATACCCGCCTGGCCGAGCCCCTGCGCGGCCGCTGCCGGGCAGTGGTGGCCTACGGGGAATCGGGTCCGCTGGTCGTGCAGGATCTCGGGCAACGTCTGCCGGTGGTTTCAGCCGGATCGTTCGAGGAGGTGCTCGCCACCGCCCGGAAGCTGGCCCGCCCGGGCGAGGCCGTGCTGCTGAGCCCCGCCTGCTCCAGCTACGACATGTTCAAGAACTACGAGGAGCGGGGCGAGCGGTTCCGCCGCGCGGTGGAGGCGATGTGACCGCGCGAGCCGTGCGCCATCCGGGCGAGCTGCGCTGGGAGACCCGCCTCCTGGGGACGGTGACCGCCGTGCTGCTCGCCTTCGGCATCGCGGCAACCTACGGCGCGGCCAGCCTGGTCACGGTCCGGGGAGAGAGCGTGGGTCCGGAGTTCGCGCTCCGGCAGCTCTCGGGCGCGGCCCTGGGCGGCGCGCTCCTGCTGATCGCGTCGCGGCAGGACTACTGGCGCTGGCGCCAGCTCGCCTGGCCGATCCTGCTCGGAACCCTGGTGCTGCTCGCCATTCCGCTGCTGCCGTTCACTCACGGCATCGCGCCGTCGATCAACGGGGCTCGGCGCTGGGTGGACATCGGGCCGCTCAACTTCCAGCCTTCCGAGGTCGCCCGGCTGGCGGTGGTCATCTGGTGCGCCATGCTGGCGTCGAAGAAGGGCGATCAGGTGCGCGAGTTCAAGAAGGGCGTCCTCCCGTTCATCTGCATCCTGGGGCTGGTCGCTCTTCTCATCCTGCTCGAGCCCAACCTCTCGATGGCGACCCTGGTGGCGCTCCTGGGCGGCCTCGTCCTCTTCGCCTCCGGAGCGCGCATCGGGCACTTCATCCTGCTCGCGGGATGCGGCGTCATTCTGGTCTTTCATCAGATCCGCGACGCCCAGTACCGCCTGGCCCGGCTGCTCACCTTTCTCAACCCCGGCGACGCCACCACGGAGGCCGGATTCCAGATTCACCAGTCCCTCGTGGGGATCGGCTCGGGCGGCTTCTTCGGCACCGGCTTCGGGCAGGGGCAGCAGAAGCTGGGCTACCTGCCGTACGCCTATTCGGATTTCCTCTTCAGCACCATCGGCGAGGAATGGGGCTTCATCGGGGTGTTCGCGGTGGTGTTCCTCTTCGCCCTGTTCTGCTGGCTCGGCTTCCGCATCGCGCGGACCGCCTCGGATCCGTTCGGGCAGTATCTGGCGGTGGGACTGACCGCCACCATCGGGCTCACCGCGTTCATGCACATGGCGGTGTCGCTGGGCCTGATGCCGACCACCGGACTGACCCTGCCGTTCATGTCGTACGGCCGCTCCAGTCAGGTGATCTCGCTGCTCGGCACCGGGATTCTGATCAACATCGGGCGCCTGCGCGGCCGGGCGAGAGCCGCGCCGCCGGGACCGAAGGGATGACGGCCTCGGCGTCCACGCGGCAGCGGGTGGTGCTCATCGCGGGCGGCGGAACGGGCGGCCATCTCATGCCCGCGCTCGCGATCGCCTCGGCGCTCCAGCGGACGGCGCCCGGACTGGAGCCGGTCCTGGTGGGCGCGGTTCGTGGGGTCGAGGCGACGCTGCTGCCGGCCCGGGATTTTCGCTACGTCCTGCTGCCCTCGGAGCCGATCTATCGGCGCTCCTGGTGGAAAAACGTGCGATGGCCGCTCATCGCGGGCGACCTGCTCCGCCGGGTGGACCAGCTGTTCCGAGCGGAGCGGCCGGCCGCCGTGCTCGGGACCGGCGGGTATGCCTCCGCACCCGTGGTCTGGTGGGCCGCGCGCCGCGGGATTCCCACCGCGATCCAGGAACAGAACGCCTATCCGGGTCTCGCCACTCGCTGGCTGAGCCGACGGGTCCGCCACGTCTACCTGGGACTCCCGGAAGCGAAGCAGCTGCTGCGTTTCGGGCGACGCACCGAAGTGTTCGACACCGGCAATCCGATCACGCCACCGACGCCCGAGCGGCGAGAGGCCGCGCTCGCGGAATTCGGCCTCGGCGGGCGTCGGCCGGTCGTGCTGGTCACCGGCGGAAGTCAGGGTGCGCTGGCGATCAATCGAGCGGTCGCCGGCTGGCTCGAGGCCGGCGGCCCCGGAGAGGCCGACCTGATCTGGGTGACGGGGAGGGGCACCCACGCGGAGTTCGCCCGCTTCCACCGCCCACCGGCGGTGCGGGTGGTGGACTTTCTGGATCCGATGGCGGACGGTTACGCGGTGGCGGACCTGGTGGTGAGCCGGGCCGGCATGATCACCGTGGCCGAGCTCTGTGCCTGGGGGCTCCCCAGCATCCTGGTGCCGCTGCCGACCGCCGCGGCGGATCATCAGACTCACAACGCTCGGGTCCTGGCGGACGCGGGGGCGTCTCGGCTCCTCCTGCAGTCGCAGCTCACGCCGGAGCTGCTGGCCCAAAGCATCACGGAGCTGCTGCGAGACGATAGCGAGCGGACGGCCATGGCGGCGCGGGCCAAGGCGCGTGGCAAGCCCCAGGCGGCGCAGGAGATAGTGTCACGTTTGTTGACACTGATCGCATGAGCCGCGGGGTTTCAGGATGCGCAGCAACTACTTACATTAGCTGATCCATCATGGACCTGTTTACCCCCGCAGATAGACGTCCTGTGCATTTCGTCGGCATCGCCGGGGCAGGGATGAGTGCCCTGGCGCTGATCGCGGCCCGCCGCGGCGTGGCCGTGAGCGGCTGCGATGCCGACCCGTCCGGGGCGCCCGATCTCGCGGGACTCGGCGTCGCCATGCAGCGGGGACACGATCCGGCGCACCTGACCGATGCCCGGGCCGTCGTGGTCACGGCCGCCGTGCCGGCCAACCATCCGGAGCTGGTGCGGGCGCGGGAGCTGGGCATCCCGGTCGTCCCGCGGAAGGTGGCCCTCGCCGAGCTCATCGGTGGGGCATCCTCGGTGGCGATCGCGGGGACGCACGGCAAGACCACGACCACGGTGATGACCACGGAGGCGCTCGCTGCGGCGGGCCTGCACCCGACGGGCATCGCCGGCGGCCGGGTGGCGAGCTGGGGCGGCAACGCCCGGATCGACGGCGACGGGCTGTTCGTGGTCGAGGCCGACGAGTACGACCAGGCGTTCCTGACGCTGCATCCCACGGTGGCCGTGGTGAACAACGTCGAGCCGGATCACCTCGAGTGCTACGGCTCGCTCGAGGCGCTCGAGGCGGCGTTCGCGGAGTTCTCCGGCCGGGCGGAGACCGCCATCGTGAACCTGGACGACCCCGGCGCGCGGCGGGTGGGCTCGCGGCTCCAGGCGGTGCGCTGGGTCGGCTTCGGCCCGGAGGCGGACTACCGGATCACCGAGGTCACCCAGCGGGCCGACGCGACCGAGGCCGTGGTGGCGTTGCGCCGGGGCAAGCCGGTGCGCCTCCGCCTTCAGGTGCCCGGCGTGCACAACCTCCGCAACGCGGTCGCCGCGCTCG
>DATEIR010000152.1:0-14391 GCA_035278885.1 Gemmatimonadales bacterium
GCGGCGCTCGAGGCCCGCCGGGTCCTCATGAACGGTGACACGGTCAGAGCGATGGAACTGCTCGAGCGACTCACCCCTTCCGCGCCACCCGCAGACCTCGAGTGGCAGCCTTGGGAATCGTTCGCGCCGGAGCGACTGGTCTTGGCTCAGGTGCTGGCACGGAGGGGGGAGTGGGGCCGGGCGGCGGCCGTGGCTGAGCAATTCGATAGCCCGGCCTCCGTTATGTACACCATGTACGCCGGTATCGGGCTCGAGATTCGCGTCCAAGCGGCAGAAGCGATGAGAAACAGAGTGGTTGCTGATTCAATGCGTGCGCGACTGGCCGACCTCCGGGCTCGGTAGTCGTCGCCGGACACATGATCACAGTAACTCGGGAGGGAGGTGGACCATGGACAGGCCAGGCCGGCATGGAATACCGAAGGATCGTGACAAGGAATCCGATTATACGCCCGAAGACCCGGATTATGATCACGCGGCCAATGTTGGGCAGGTGCTGGAGAAGTGGGCTCTCGCGTGGCAGGAGTGGATTGTAGAACTGGCTGGGGAGTTCAAGACGGCCATCGAGCAGTATCCAGAGAAGAAGGGGGACTACACGCGGGCCAAGCGGCATTGGAATGCCTTCGGTCGGTCCATTGCCGGTGGGTCCACGAAGCTACTCAAAGACCTCAATTCGATTTACAAGCCGGACGCGAGGCTGCGCGACATTCTGACGGACGCCACCAAGCCTCCACCGCCTCCCTTTGGTGGCGGCAGAGATCCTGACGATGAGGATGACGGAAATTAGTAGACGTAATGTCGGACCGTTCGGGCAGCGGCGCCAGCGCCGCGATCATACGATCGCGGCGCTTTGTATACACAGCCTAACGCATCCATAACTCCGCCTTCGCGTCGCCCGTCGCGTTGGCTGCCATCACTCGCGCCGAGCCGTCTCCGCTCTCTCGGAAGCACCGGAGCAGTACCTCCCTGAGATGGACCACGCAAAATCTTCGTTCAAAGGTCGGCTAGAAAGTCGCCCCGGACTTCGGCAATCAGCAGGCGACCAACCGCAAAAGTTATCGCCCCCTCCGTTCCTTCAGATACGGTCACCAGCACCAGCCCACAATCGACCGGCACAGCGATTACGAGAGGAGACCACCATGGCAGGCCACCTGCCGGGACCGAATGCGTCGGCCGGAGTGCTCGCGGCCGTCTGGATCGGCCTGGCCGGCTGCGGGTCGGAGCCCGTGGGGCCCACCCCACCGGCCGAAGTCCCCGCACCGTCCGCCGCGGCACCTCGGCAACCCACGTTGGTTGCTGCTGCTGCTCCCCTCGGCCCGTCGGCCGCGAGCCGCGAGACGAGCGGGACGCTGGATTTCAACGATGAGATCGCAGACCTCCGCGCTCGCTTCCTTCCGAATCTGAAGCCCCAGGCCCGCACGGCGATGGCGGACGCCCTCGACGAGCTCGCGGCACTCACTGCCGGCGACGACAGGGCAGGCGTGGCCACCGCCCTCACTCGCGCAGCACTCGCCCTGCGCGAGGGAGACGGCAGTCCTTCCGACCTCGACGCCCTTCGCCGCACGCTGGACGCGATGCGCGCCGCGCTGGGGCCAGCCACCACGGATCCACTCACCCGTTCCGGAGGCACCGATGACCCGCGCACTCGGTAGGATCTGCCTGGCGATCGTGGGTACCGCGATCGCCGCCGCCGCCCGCGCGGAGGCGCAGACCGGCTCCCTGATCACCGCCTGCTACCCCAAGCCGGCCAAGAACGGGACGCCGGGGAGCGGGGTGGTGTATCGGATCAACAAACCGGCCGGGAACGCGCCCGGCGCCCCCGCCGCCTGCTCCACCGGCGACCTCGAGTTCAGCTGGAACGAGATCGGGCCGGCGGGGCCGGCAGGTCCCACGGGTGCGGCCGGTGCCGACGGTGCGGCAGGGCCCGCCGGTGAGGCGGGGCCGGCGGGGCCGCAGGGTCCGGCGGGCCCCCAGGGCCAGGCCGGCGCACCGGGCATCTCGGGCTACGTCTTCCAGCAGGAAGTCTACGTGTCGACTCCGGTTGGATTGAGCAGCAAGGGGATGTACTGCCCGTCGGGAAAGTCGGTGCTCAGCGGCGGGTACCGAATCGAGGGGAATGACCCCGCAGTGCACATCGTGTGGGACACCCCGATCGACGGCGGACCGGGATGGTTCTGGCGGATCCTCAACGAGAGCGGCGGGGCGACCCCGATTTCCTTCTACACCCTCTGCGCCACCCTGGCGCCTTGAGAGGACCCGTCATGTTCATCTCCATCTCCCGTGTCTTGACCGTGGTCGCCCGGCCGGCGGCGTTGCTCACGCTGGTTGCCATCGTGGCCGCATGCGACCTGGACGTACCGACCGGCGCGACAGCGCCGGTCACCCCCGTCGTGCTGGCCAAGTCCTCTCAGGCCACTGGTGCCTTCGTGTTCAAGGGACAGGTCCCCGGCGGGCTCCTGATGATCGATTTCGATCGCGAGCGCACGCTGATCGTCGGCAACACCGCCGAGCAGCTCGCCACCATCTGCGCTACCGGAATATTCCCCGAGGAAATTACCGAGCTCGACGTGCTCCGGCCCACCGGCGCCTTGCACGTACTGCTCCAAGCCCGGGACCTGCCTGCGGTCGTGTGGCCGGTCCTGAGCGTCGACCCCTGCGGGGAGCTCCAGGGCGTGACACCGCTGGCGGAGGGCATTGCCAGCGGGATCTATGCCGACAACGATCTGCTGGACACTTCGCCGGGCGCCGGATCGTTCGGGATCACCGCGAACGGCAGGATGACGGAAACGGCGACCGGACGACCGCTGCAGCTTCGGGCCAAGTTCCGGAATGTCTTCCTGCCGGACGGGACCATCAAGCTGCCGGTGAACCACATCCTGCTACAGGGGCTGGATTGACGAGTGGGGACGGGGGGCCTGGCCCCTCCGTCTCCCTACCAGTCCGTCGGCTGGTAATCCTTAAGGAATTGTCCCCAGACATGGCGGCCGGTATTCACCCCGTCGATGATCGGATCGACGATCCGCGCCGCCCCATCCACGATGTCGAGCGGCGGGTGGAACCGATGCTCCGCCACCTTCCGCGCGGCCAGCTCCGCCGGGTCCTCGTCGGTCACCCAGCCGGTATCCACGCTGTTCATGTGGATCCCGTCGGCCTGGTAGTCCGCCGCCGCCGTCCGGGTCATCATGTTGAGCGCGGCCTTGGCCATGTTGGTATGCGGGTGGCGAGTCGTCTTGAAGGTGCGGTAAAACTGCCCCTCCACGGCCGACACGTTCACGATGTGCTTGTCCCGCCCGGGCGTGCGCAGCATCAGCGGCTTGAGCCGGGCATTCAGGATGAACGGCGCCACCGCGTTCACCAGCTGAACCTCCAGCAGCTCGACCGCGGGGACGTCGGCCAGGAGCATGCGCCAGGAATTCCGCTCCCGCAGATCCACCTGTTGTAAATCCTGGTCCAGCCGGCCCTCGGGGAAGAGATGCTCCCGCCGTTCCCGCTCCTCGTCGAGCAGCCGCACCTGCGACAACTCGGCCGAGTGCACCAGCCCGGCGACGCTGGGGAGCCGGCGCTCGAACGCGGCCGTCGTCACCGCCGTGCCGGGGCCGGCCTCGAGATGCACGTGCGCCCCGCGCCAGCCCTGCCAGCTCCCGAGCAGGCGGCGGGCCGGCTCGGGCATGTCGTGCAGGGCCGAGCGCTCGCCGTCCATCATGTGGCGATAGAACTCGGGCGGGCGGCGGACGGTCTGGCAGGCGTTGTTGACGATGAAGTCGAGCCGGTCTCGCGTCGCCAGCAGCTGATCGCAGAACGCCTCGACACTCGGCGTGTGGCGGAGGTCGAGGCCGAAGATCTCCAGCCGGTCGCCCCACTCGGCGAAGTCCGGCTCGCGGGCATAGCGCGCCGCCGAGTCGCGGGGAAAGCGAGTGGTGACGATGAGCCGTGCGCCGGCGCGGAGGAGCTTGATGCCGGCCTGATAGCCGATCTTGACCCGCCCGCCGGTGAGCAGCGCCACCCGTCCGCGCAGGTCCGCCGTTTCGGTGCGCTTGGCGAAGTTGAACCCGGCGCACTCGGGGCAGAGCTGGTCGTAGAAGTGGTGCAGCTCGGTGTACTTCCGCTTGCAGACGTAGCAGTGCTGCGGCTCGAGCGGCTCGCGGACATCGGGATCGGCGGCCGGCTCGCGCTGCTCGAAGGCGGGCGGAGGGAAGACGTTGGGGCTGGTGAAGACGGGCTTGCTCCGAAGCGTGCGGATGCCCGTCGCGCCGAGGGCGTCCTCCTCGCGTCGCACCCGCTCGGCCTTGTCCTTCCTGGCGCTGGCGCGGATCAGCCGACGACGGGCCTGCGCATCGGGGGCGTAGACGTGGCCCGCGGCCTGGAGCAGCCGGTGCCGCTCGTCGGGCGGCACGTCGAGGAGGAGGGCGCGATCGGCGACGATCTCGTCGAGCAGCGCGGTGGCGGCGCGAACACGGTCCAGGAAGCCGGGGCCGCCGGACGGGCCCGGAGCACTGCGTGGGGATGTGGTCATGGTCCGGGAATCTTAGCGGGGCCGGGCCGCCCGGAACTCGTGAGTGAGCCGGTGCGGGGCGGTCCGGGGCAGCAGCAGCGCTGCCACGAAGCTCACCAGGCCCGCGGCGGCGAGGAACACCGCCGGCGCGAGCGGCGCACCGGTCCTCGACAGGAGCCACTCGCCGATGAGCGGGGTGGTTCCGCCGAGGAGCGCCATCCCCAGGTTATGCGCCACCGACACCACGGTGCACCGTACCCGCCACGGCGCCAGCTCGGCCATGGTGGCGGGCAGCGCCCCGCTGCCCGCCGCGACCAGGAGGGCGAGGCCGACCTGGCCCACGATAATGCCGCCGGTCTGCCCGCGCGCCATGAGCCCCATCAGCGGGTAACTCAGCAGCGCCATCGCCGCGCCCCAGGCCACCAGCACCGGGCGGCGGCCGATCCGGTCGCTCAACGATCCTGCGCCCAGCGACGCGACCAGCGACAGGGCCATCGCGAGAGTATTGATGCCGAGGGCGGTGCGTGCCGGCACGTGGGCCACCTGCGCGAGCCAGGTGGCCGCGTAGACGAACGTGGTGTAGAACCCGACGGCCAGGGCCGCCACCAGCGCCACGAGGTGGAGGGTAGTCCGCCAGTGTGACTGGAGTGCCTCGCCCAGCGGCGAGCGGGACGGCGCCTGGTGGGGAACTCGCTCCACGTAGTAGCGCCGGATGGCGATCCCGCCCAGACCCACGGCGATCCCGAGAACGAACGGAATGCGCCAGCCCCAGGCCAGCACCTCCTCGGGCGAGAGGACGGCGTTCACGATCGCGCCGGCCGCCGATCCGATCAGCGTGCCCATGAACGCGCCGACCGGCGCCCAGCTGCCCATCCAGCCGCGGCGTCCCGGCTCGGAGCCTTCGACCAGGAACACGGAGGAGGCGCCGTATTCGCCACCCACCGCGAGCCCCTGCATCAACCGGAACACGAGGAGAAGGATCGGCGCGGCGATCCCGATGGTCTCGGTGCCCGGCAGAACGCCGATGAGAAACGAGGGGAACGCCATGGCCATCACCGACAGAAGCAGGGCCTGCTTGCGGCCGAACTTGTCGCCCACCCAGCCGAACAGCGCTCCACCGAGCGGCCGCATGATGAACCCCGCCGCGAAGGTGCCATAGGCCGCGAGCAGCGAGGCGGTCGGGTTGTCGGCCGGGAAGAAGTGGTGACCGATCTGCACGGCGAAGTAGCCGAAGAGGGCGAAGTCGTACCACTCGAGCACGTTGCCGGCGACGCCCGCGATGACGCCGCGGCGGACGTCGCGGCGGGTGTGGAACTCCTGGGTGACCACACCGGGGGGGATGATGGGAGGCGCGGTGGTCATGGGGACCTCGGGTTTGCTGTTGGTGCTTGGGGGCGCGCGACTGGCAGCTTCGCGGTGCGTTGCCGAAGAGTGCACACCCAGCGATCGGCGCACCCGTGGTCGGCGGGGGCGCGGGAGGTGGGGGCCCCGCAGCGGGCGCGTTAGCGAGCGCAGACGAGGAGACCGGCGCGGTATGCCGGGCTCCGAGCGTAGCGAGCGGTGGCGCCCGCGAAGGGGCCCTCACCTCCCGCGCCCCCGCCTGCCAGCGATCCCCGGGACCTCACCGAGCCGGCGGCAGCGTACGATACCGCTCCCGCAGCTCGGTCTGCCGATTGGTCAACGGCACGTCGACGCCGCGGATGAACACGTGCTCGGCCCGGCTGGAGAACTCGAACGGATCCCCCGACCAGACCACGACGTTCGCCGCCTTTCCCGGCTCGAGCGACCCCGCCCGCTGCCCGATGCCGAGCACCGTGGCAGGCGCCAGGGTAACCGAGCGGAGCGCGTCGTCCCAGCTCATCCCGTTCCGCACCTCGTTGCCCGCGGCGGTGCGCAGGTCGCGCGAGAAGGCCACGTCCCGCTGCGCCGCGACGACCTCGACGCCTGCCCTTCGGAGCAGCGTCGGATTGTCCAGCCGGGCGTTGAGCGCGTCGAACGTGGGCACGTCCTTCAGCGGCTCCAGCACCACCGGCACCTTGGCCGCGGCGAGCTCCGGCGCCATCTGCCACGCCTCGGCGCCGCCCCAGATCACGATCCTGAGGTTGAACTCCTTCGCGATCCGGAGCGCGCTCGCGATGTCGCTCCGCCGATTCACCAGCACCAGCATCGGGAGCTCCCCCGAGAGCACAGGCTGAAGCGCCTCGAGCTCGGGCGCGGGTGCCGCGAGCGGCTGGATCTGCGCCTTGCGGAAGTCCTCCTTCCGCGTGGCGTATTCCTTCGCGTCGCGCAGGATCAGCCTGAGCCGGAAGAGCGCGCCGGCTCGGCTGCCGCCGCCGCCGGCCTTCCCTCCCTGCCCCAGGTCCACCAGCATCGCGGCCGGGGAGCGGACCAGCATGTCCTCCAGCCGGTCGCCGGCGAGGTCGATTACCGCCGCCTGGCCGGGGATGAGGCCCTCCAGCGGCAGCGTGAGCGCGGTCGTCACGCCTTCGGCGCGCACGACGGGGATCGTCATGCTCGCCGGATCGATGGCCTCGGCCACGTTGAAGGACGCCTTCACGTCGCCGACGACGATGTCCTCCTGGGTCTGCTCCTGGGCCCCGCTGTCGGTGAGGCGGACGCCGAGACTGGTGCCGGCGTGGATGAGCCCGGGGGTGACCCACTTGCCCGCGGCGTCCACCACGGTGGCGTCGGCCGGCACCGCGATGCCTCGGCCGACGGCGACGATCTTGCCGTCGCGGAGGAGGACGGTGGCGCTGTCGAGCCTGGGCGAGGAGACCGGGTAGACGGTGCCGTTGGTGATGGCGATGACCTGGGCGTGCGCCGGGCCGGTAACAACAGGGGCCAGGACGGCGGCGAACCAGAGACGCGCGCTCACTGTCCCACTCCCGGCCCGCCGGTGCCGAGGTTGAAGTCGGTGCGATACTGCTTCTTGGGATCGCTCCGATCGAACACCACGCGGCCGTCGTTCCAGACGATGTCCGCCTTGCTGTAGACCGAGAACGGGTCGCCCGACCAGAGCACGACGTCGGCCGCCTTGCCCTTCTCGAGCGTGCCCGTGATCGAGTCGATGCCGAGGGTCCAGGCGGGGTTCGCCGTGATCCAGCGGATCGCCTGCTCCCGGGTGACCGGGATGCCGGCGTGGATCCCGGCGTACATCGCGCGGGCGGCGTCCTGGTTGAGGCGCTGGATCGCGTCTTCGGAGTCGGAGTGGATGTTGACCCGGGCGCCGGCTCTGGTGATCATCGCCGCGTTCTCGGGGATGCCGTCGAGCGACTCCATCTTGAAGCCCCACCAGTCGGACCAGACCGAGGCGGAGACGCTGTCCCGCGCCAGCATGTCGGCGATCTTGTATGCCTCCACCGCGTGGTGGAACGAGCGGATGTGGAAGCCGAACTCGCGCGCGAGGTCGAGCATCTGCGCCATCTCGTCGGCGCGGTAGCAGTGGTTCTGCACCAGTATCTTGCCGGCCAGAACGTCCGCCAGGGTCTCCAGCTTGAGGTCGCGCTTGGGCTGGTCCTTCCCCTTCCCGTCCTTCCAATCCTTCCACTTGCGCGCGTATTCCTGGGCGTCGGCAAAGGCCTGGCGGTACCCGGCCATGTTGCCCATCCGGGTCGAAGGCCCTTTGGCCTCGTACACGCTCTTGGGATTCTCGCCGCAGGCCATCTTGAGCCCGTAGGGCGCGCCGGGGAACTTCATCTCCTGCACCGTTCGCGCAGGTATGAGCCGCAGGATCGCCGAGCGTCCGCCGATCAAATTGGTCGAGCCCGGAAGGACCTCGATCACGGTGATCCCGCCGGCGATCGCGAGGGGGATCTGCGGGTCCTGGGGCCAGAAGCTGTGCTCGGCCCACACATTCGGCGTCACCGGGTCGGTGGCCTCGTTGCCGTCGCTCTGGCTCTCGGTGCCCGGCGCGGCGTAGACGCCGAGGTGGCTGTGGGTGTCGATCAGCCCGGGCGTGACGAAGCGGCCGGTTCCGTCCACCACCATCGCATCCGCCGGCGCGCTCGTGCTGTCGGTGCCCACCGAGACGACCTTCCCGTCGGCGAAGAGGATCGAGGCGTGCTGGATCTCGGGGCCGGCGGCGGTGAGGATCGTGGCGTTTCGGATCAGAACGGGCGGTGCGGGCGGCCGGACGTAAGTCGAGGGGTATTGAACCGACGCCTCAGGAGTGACGGTCGGCGCGGGGCTGTGGGTGGCGCAGGCGGAAGTGAGTACTGCAGCCACTATCGATCGACGAAGCACGTGCATGGGGCGTGTTGGTAAGGACGCGGGAAGATGCGTGTGGAGCGCGGCTCAGGCTAGAGGCCCGGCCTTGGCGCGCGTGCGACTGGCACCACCGCGCCCTCCCACCCGCGATTTGCGGAGAGGAGCTCAGTCCGGCAGCGGCGAGTTCGGTAGCACGGCCGCCGTCCCACCGCGGCGCGGGCGCTGCAGCGGCGTGACCGGCAGGTCGGCCTGGCTCTTCAGGTACGCGTTGGGGTCGTGCATGATGGCGCCGGCCGGCAGGTGCTGGTACAGCGGTCCGAGGTCACGGCGGATGCGGTCCTGGTAGAACGTGGGCAGGCGGTCGTCCTCGCCCTCCATGAAGCCGCGCACGCTCGGGTCGGTGTCGAGCAGCCCCCGGATCCGGGTGTGATAGGCGATCCGGCCCCACCCCTCCGACGAGATGGCCCGCACCACGTTCATCCACCGCGGGATCGTCGTGTGGTTGTTCGCCAGCCGCCGCCCGATGGCCCGCCAGGAGAACGAGTAGCTGGTCAGATCCACCAGCCGGTCGTAGAACTCGGACCAGGTATAGTGGGCCGGCTTCACGTTCATCGAGTGGTTGTTGTTGAGGAACGTGAACGGGAACGGGAGCACCCGGCCGGCGCGCTGGTATTCCAGGTTCATCGGCGCCGCCCGGCCGAACGCCGAGAGCAACGAGTACGCCGGGAAGGCGCCGGGCGCGAGGTCGAGGAACCGCTTGGTGAGCTCGAACGGCTCGGGGCCCTCGTCGGTGTCGAGGCCGAGCACGAAGTTGGTCTGGACGTAGGGCACATAGCGCAGCAGCAGGTTCACGTGATCCGCCACCTGGCGGACCTTGTCCATCCCGGTATGCCTGGTCTTCGACTTGTTGCCCAGCGAGTACCACGACTCGACGCCTGGGAGCAGGGCCTGGAAGCCGTTCCGGCGCAGCCGCTGCAGGTGCGGCTCCGACAGCAGCGACAGGCTGCTCTCGGCGATGTGACGCATCCGTCCGGGCGGCACCACCGCCTCGATCGCGTCCATGTAGTCGTCGAATCGCACCCCGAAGTTGGGGTCGTGCCAGCCCACGATGGGGTCCCGCATCCGGGTGAGCAGGAACGAGAGGTCTTCGCTCAGGGCCGGGAAGCCCAGCGGCTGGTAATCCACCGTCGAGTCGATGCAGAAGCTGCAGGTGTAGGGACACCCCAGGCTGCCGATCATCGGCACGAACTTGATGACCGGCGACTTGGCCAGCGTCGCCTCCACGAACTTCCAGCGGGCCGCCAGCCTGGGCAGCTCGGACGGGTGGCGGCTCGCCGTGAGGACGCGGCCGAGCGGACGGGATGGGGCACACTCCTCCAGCACCTCGTGGAGCAGGTCCCGGTCAGTGAACCCGAGCACGTAGTCGAAGTACCGCTGCGCGTCCTCGGGATAGCAGCGGGCGTGCGGCCCGCCGAGCACCGTCACGATGCCGCGCTGGCGGAACAGGTTGCTCAGCGCGTAGGCGAGCTGCGCCGCTTCGGTGAACGAGCCGATCAGCAGGAGCTCGATGTCGCGGGGGATCTCCGCCAGCAGGTCCTCGGCGCCGGTGTAGCAGACGTAATGCACGTCGTGCCCCGCCTCCTCGCACCAGACCGCCAGGGCCTGGGGCATGATGCTGGCGAGGTTGGCGTTCATGATCCGCCCGTACAGGCTGCGGCGGGTGTTCTTGGTGACGAGATCGAGGATGCCGACTTTGCGGCGGCGCGCGCGGAGACGTGGCGTGCCGTTCGGAGCGGGAGCCCGGATCACGAGGAGCACCTCAAGGAGGTGGACACTCGTATCGCTGGGTCCCGGAAGTGGGGCGAAGTAATAGGAGTGATAGTTCGGGCCAGCGACCGTAGGCTATACCGGGAACGGTACTTACCGCAAGGCTGACTCCCGCGTCAGGTCCGGCACGGCGCCGGTGCTTCGGCCCGCAAAACTGCGCATGACAGGCCATGGGTGCGGAACATACGTGGAGCACGCACCTCCGCGATCTCGCCCTTCTCCGTCTTGAGGTTCCAATGCGTTCCCCCCGCATCATCACGACTATCCTGGCGTGCGGCCTGTCGGCTGCCGCCTGCGGCACCGACAGCTCACCCACCACCCCCGGCTCGGCGCCCCCCCTCCGCACCGAGATGAGTCCTCCCGGTCCGGAGGCGCTGGTCTTTCGCGGGAACGGCCAGTTCTTTGCCACCTGGCGGGGCGACGGGTCCCTGGTGGAGATCGGGGCCAGCGCCCAGAGCATCGCGCAGCTCTGCCGAACCGGCGATTTCGAGTCGGGGGTCCTGCTCGACCACTTCGTGGAGCGGCCGAGCGGCGGGGAGTCCGTCACCTTCAGGAGCGACGGGAAGGTCCCCCTGCTGCTCTTCCCGGAGTCCGCCGAGGACATCTGCAGCGCGCCGCCGGTGGCGCAGGGCAGCGGACTGTACCGGGATGTCGTCTCGAACTTCCTGGGCTCGACGGGCCGCGGTAACAGCACCACGCGGTTCACCGGCCAGGTCACCGATCGGTCCGGCCAGCGTCGCCACGTCCTCGTGCTGATTCACACCCAGCTCAGGCGCGACGGGTTCCACTTCATCACGGACAGGGTCAAGGTGAACTGAGCGCCGCGCTCGGCGGCCGCCATGCGCGTCGTCCTCCTGAGGCCCTTCGCCTGCGCTCGGGGCGTTAGAGACAGGAGCCGGGGCGGGCGGCGGCCAAGCGCAAGCAAAAAAGCCGCTCGCTGGCTCGGCCAGGAATCGAACCGCATATTGATCCGATTCCCGACATGATCCCGGCTTTCCCCACCCCGCGACCGAAGGGATCCCGACGCTGACCAGCCCCGTCGCCCGTCTCACCATTGCCCTGGCCGACCGCTACCGGCTCGAGCGCGAGCTGGGTCAGGGCGGCATGGCGACCGTCTACCTGGCCGAGGACTTGAAGCACGGACGGCGGGTCGCCATCAAGGTGCTCCATCCGGAGCTCTCGGCCGTGCTCGGCGGCGATCGGTTTCTGGGCGAGATCCGGGTCACCGCCAACCTCCAGCACCCGCACATCCTCGGCCTGATCGATTCGGGCGAGGCGAGCGGGCTGCTGTATTACGTCATGCCCTACATCACCGGCGAATCGCTGCGGGCTCGGCTCCAGCGCGAGCGGCAGCTGCCGGTGGCAGACGCGCTCCGCATCGCCCGCGAGGTGGCCTCGGCGCTCGACTACGCGCACCGCCAGGGGGTGGTGCACCGCGACATCAAGCCGGAGAACATCCTGCTGCAGGACGGGGCGGCGCTGGTGGCCGACTTCGGAATCGCTCTCGCGGTGCACGAGGCGGGCGGGCACCGGATGACGCAGACCGGGATGTCGCTGGGAACGCCCGCGTACATGTCGCCCGAGCAGGCGATGGGCGAGCGCGAGATCGGCCCGCGGAGCGACGTCTACGCGCTGGGCGCGATGACCTACGAGATGCTGGCCGGCGAGCCGCCGTTCACCGGCCCGAACTCGCAGGCGATCGTGGCCAAGGTGCTGACCGAGCAGCCGCCGGGGCTCCGGGCCAAGCGGCCGACGGTCTCGCCCGGTGTGGAGACCGCGATCCTGGCGGCGCTGCAGAAGCTTCCGGCGGACCGGTGGGGCTCCGCGAAAGAGTTCGGCGAGTCGCTCGCCGGTGGCGGAGTGCAGCGGAGCGGTGCGGCGCCGACGGTGGTGCTGCCGGCGGTGGGGGGACGCGCGGACCGGTCGAGGGGCAGCCGAGTCGTTCTCTGGATCGGGTGGGTGGCCGCGGGCGTGGCATGCGCGGTGGCGGCGTGGGCGCTGCGACGTCCGGTGGCCGAGCTCCCCCCTTCGCGGCTGGCCCTGCTCGTCCCAGGGCTCGGCGGCAGCGGCGTCAGCTCCACGCAACGGCACCTCGCCTTCCTGCCCGATGGCGAAGGACTGGTGTACGCGGTGGTGGGCGCCGACGGCTACCCACAACTGGTGCGGCAGTCGCTGGACGCGGAGGCGGGCACGCCGATCCAGGGAGCGACCGCGATCGCGAGCCCGCTGGTCTCACCCGATGGGCGCTGGGTCATCGGCACCATCGGGGTGACCAGCCAACCGGTGCGCGTGCCGATCGAGGGTGGCGCCCCCGAGCCGGTCGCGCACGGGATACTCCCCACCGAATTCGCGGCCTGGGACCCTCAGGGCAGCCTCTGGTACAGCAGCGTGGACGAGGGCATCGGCCAGATCGTAGGCGACTCCATGGTCCCGCGGTTCCGAGGTCAGTACCGGATGATGCAGGTGCTGGCCGACGGCCACACCGCCCTCGCGATTCGCACGCGTATGGGCACCACGGGCGGCCCCGTCATTCTGGTGAACCTGCGCACCGGAGCCGAGACACCGCTGCTCAATGCGCTGGCGGTGGAGGCACGGATCACGTCCGGCTTCCTGCTCTACGTCGTTGCCGGAGGCGCCATGCAGGTCGTGCCGCTCGATCGCCGCGCGACCCGCGTGACCGGGCCGGCAGTGACCGTGGCCAGCAACGTGGCCCTCACCGGCACCTCGGTCGCCCAGTTCGCCGTCGCGCCCAACGGCAACGTCGCCTACATCCCGGAGGAGCCGGCGTCGCTCGTGCTCGTGAACCGGGACGGGACCAGCCGGCCGGCGATCACCGAGCGGCACAACTACCATCACCCGATGTTCGCGCCCGACGGACGGCGGATCTCCCTGGACTTCAGCTCGATCGAGGGACGCAACGTCTGGATCCTGGGCCTGGACCAGGGCACGCTGACGCGGGCCACCTTCGACCCGAGCGGCCACGACGCCACCTGGACGCCCGATGGCCGCTTCCTCACCTACATCGTGCCGGTCGCCCGGCCGGGCGGGCTGACGCTGGTGCTGCTGCGCAAGCGACCGGGAAGCGCGGAGCCGCCCGACACGCTGCTCAACACTCCCGCCCTGTCCTACACCGGCGAGTGGCTTCCGGACGGCTCCGGGCTCGTCACCACCGGAACCAACCTGCGGCGCCGCCCCGGCGCGGCCGATTCGACCCAGCCGCAGTCGGGAACGGACGCCGGCATCATCCGCAACCAGGGGCGCGGCCCCCTCGAGCCGCTGGTGGCGAGCCAGTTCTCGGAGCAGTACGTCGGGATCTCGCCCGACGGCCGCTGGATCTCGTTCGTGTCGGATCAGTCGGGGAGGGACGAGGTGTACGTGCGCGACCTGGCCGGGAACGGCGACCAGGTGCTCGTCTCCCTGGACGGCGGGAGCGAGCCGGTGTGGGGTCACGACGGGCGGGAGCTCTTCTACCGGGAGACCCGGCAGAACGATCCCTATCTCGTCGCGGCCACGATCGCGACGGCGCCGGCGCTCGCGGTCACCCGGCGCCAGCGGCTGTTCGCGATCAGCGACGTCGTCGCGAGCGGGCCCCACGCCAACTACGACGTCTCGCCCGACGGGAAGACCTTCGTCATGGTGCGCCGAAGCCCGTCGGCGCGAATCGTGGTGCTGCAGAACCTTCCCGCGCTGGTGCGGCGGATCCAAGGACGGGAGGGGCGCTAGGGGCGCGGAGGCGCGGACGAAGCAGTGTCATCCCGAGTGGCGCAACCACCGAGTCACCCCAGCAGTTCCTCGACCATCCGAGCATCGCGCCCGCCACCGTGGCTCCCCTCCTATTGACAACCAATAGATCCCGCCCAATCCTATAG
>DATEIR010000153.1:0-28685 GCA_035278885.1 Gemmatimonadales bacterium
CCCCGGACACACGATAGAAGTGCAGCCAGATGAGAAAACCGAGTAGTCGGTACCAGATCCCGGTGATGAACAGGACCAGCCATCCCAGGAGGATCAACTCGGCGTAGATTGTCCAGCCTCGAAGCGACACGCCGGGCAGGAACAGCTGCACCACGCCCACGCCGAGCCCCGCCACCAGCGAGACGAAACCGATCACGACGTGACCGAACGCGGGCTCGAGCCTTCGCAGCATCCGGCGGCGGAAGTAGCCGGTGACGACGGCGACGAAGAGCGTGACCGCGAGCAGCCCGATGAACGCCCCGAGCCACAGCAGAGGACCCACACCCCAGAGGAGGCCGGCGGCCAGGAGCAGAAGCCCGAGACTGCCGGCCGGGCCGATCAGGCGGAAGGGCCAGTCAGGACCCGGGCCCGACACCAGGAACATCGGCAGCATCCGACCACCGACACCGACCGCGGTGAGGCCGGCGAAGCCGAACGCGGCGAAGTGGAAATGGGCCGCGATGACGCCGAGGCGGTCGAGGCTCCACCATCCGAGGGAGGCTCCGATCCGAGCGCCGGCGAGGAAGATGGCGAGCCCGAGCATCGAATGGGCAGTGGAGACGTAGCCGGCCGCGCGGCGGCCCTGGGTCATCCGACGACGCTGCGGCAGCAGGTTCCATGACACGCATCCCATAGCCAGGAACAGGAGCACCCACCCGACGGCCTGGAGAGCCGGGATCCACCACCAGAAGCCCGCCACGATGGTCGCGATGCCGGCATGCAGCGACCAACCACCCCATACCCCGACCCGTATGCTTCGTGCGCCGCCGCCGAGCGACATGGGATAGAACTGATACAGGGCGCCGAACACCGATGCGACGATGACCCCGAGGGTGTACATGTGGGTGACGGCGAGCACGTGCGGCTTCAGGAAATGTGCGGCCGCGAGGTCCGGGGCGACGAGAACGAGCCCCGCGCCAGCAGCGACGAGCCAGAACAGCGCGCCGACGAAGTGAAGTCCCGGAAGTCGGAACGGCGGTGCGCTGCTCATCGCGGCCCCTCCGACACCACCCTTCCCCCCTCCTCTCCCGCCCCCGGCCCCACCTCGATCACCCAGTCACTCTGCGACGCGACCGACATATCATGCTCCACCACCACCACGGTATTCCCCGCATCCACCAGCCCATTGAGCTGCACCACCAGCCGCTCCACATCTACGGGATGCAGGCCGGTCGTCGGCTCGTCCAGGACGTAGAGCGTGTCTCCGCGCGCGGTCCGCTGCAGCTCCGTCGCCAGCTTGATCCGCTGGGCCTCGCCGCCTGATAGCTCCGTCGCCGGCTGGCCCAGGCGGAGGTAGCCCACGCCCACGCTCCGGAGCGTCTCCAGCGCCCGCCGGACCGTCGCCTCCTTGTCGGGATCCGAGAAGAACTCCCAGGCCTCGTCCACCGTCATGCCGAGCACCTCGGCGACGTTCTTTCCTTTATAGTGGATCTCCAGCGTCCGCGCGTTGTAGCGCGACCCATGGCAGGTCGGACAGGGCGCGTAGACGCTCGGCAGGAAGAGCAGCTCGACCATCACGAACCCCTCGCCCTCGCACGTTTCGCAGCGTCCCTTCGCCACGTTGAAGGAGAACCGCCCGGCGTCGTACTTCCGCGCCCGGGCCTGCTTGGTCGCCGCGAAGAGCTTCCGCACCCCGTCGAAGAGGCCGGTGTAGGTCGCGAGGTTGGAGCGAGGGGTGCGGCCGATGGGCTTCTGGTCCACCACCACCAGCCTGCGGATCGCCTCGGCGCCTTCCACGATCCGGCCGCCGGTGGCCTCGACCGGCGCCTGCTCCAGCTCGGGGCCGGTCTCCACGGCCTCTTCGGTCTCATGGCCCAGGTGCCGCTGCACCAGCTCGACCAGCGCCTGGCTCACCAGGCTCGACTTCCCCGAGCCCGAGACGCCGGTCACCGTGGTGAATACGCCGAGCGGGAAGCCCACGTCCACGCCGTGCAGGTTGTTCCGGGTGATGCCCTCGAGGCGGAGCCAGCCCTTCGGCGTCCTCGGGGTCCGCGGGGGCGGCGGACGCTGGTCGAAGAGGTATTCGCGGGTGCGGGACTCCTTCACGGCGGCCAGGCCGGGGACGGAACCGCTATAGAGCACCTGCCCACCATGCTGGCCCGCGCCCGGGCCCACGTCCACGATCCAGTCGGCGTGGCGCATGACGTCGAGCTCGTGCTCCACCACGAAGATCGAGTTGCCCTGCGCCTTGAGGCGGTCGAGTGCCCGGAGCAGCGCCTCGGTGTCGCGCGGGTGGAGGCCGGCGGAGGGCTCGTCGAGAACGTAGACGACGCCGAAGAGGTTGCTGTGCACCTGCGTGCCGAGGCGGAGGCGCTGGAGCTCGCCGGGGCTCAACGTGGGGGTGCTGCGCTCCAGCGAGAGGTAGCCGAGGCCGAGGTCCATGAGCACCTCGATCCGGGCGACGAGATCTCGGGCGATGCGGCAGGCGACCAGGGCCTTCTCCGGATGTTCCTTCTCGAGCGCCTTCCACCGCGTCGCCGAACCCTCGGCCCAGGGGCGGAAGATCTCCATCATTCGTTTGAGCGGCTCGCGGGACATGTCTGCGATGTCGTGGCCCTCGAACTTCACCTTCAGCGCCTCGGGCTTGAGCCGCTTGCCGTAGCAGACCGGGCACTCGGTGCTGACCAGGAACCGCGCGACCCGCCGCTTCATCGCCGCGCTTTCCGTTTTCGCGAACGTCTCCAGCACGTACTGCCGCGCGCCGGTGAACGTCCCCATGTAGCTCGGCTCCTCCTTCCGCCTGAGTGCTCGGCGCGTCTCCGCCGGCGTGTACCCGGCGTAGACCGGCACCGTCGGCGTCTCCTCGGTATAGAGGATCCAGTCGCGGTCCTTCTTCGGCAGGTCGCGCCAGGGGCGGTCCACGTCGTAGCCGAGCGTCACCAGGATGTCGCGGAGGTTCTGGCCGTGCCACGCGGGCGGCCAGCTCGCGATCGCACGCTCTCTGATCGTGAGACTGTCGTCCGGCACCATGCTGCGCTCGGTGACGTCGTAGATCCGTCCCAGCCCGTGACACCGGGGGCAGGCCCCTTCCGGCGTGTTGGGCGAGAAGCCCTCGGCGTAGACGATCTCCATTCCGCGCGGGTAGTCGCCGGCGCGGGAGTAGAGCATGCGGAGGAGGTTGCTGAGCGTGGTGACGCTGCCGACCGAGCTCCGGGTCGTGGGCGCGCCGCGCTGCTGCTGGAGGGCGACGGCGGGCGGGAGACCGTCGATGGCGTCCACCTCGGGGACGCCGACCTGATGGAACAGGCGCCGGGCGTAGGGCGCGACCGACTCGAGGTAGCGGCGCTGCGCCTCGGCGTAGAGGGTGCCGAAGGCGAGCGAGGACTTGCCCGAGCCGCTGACGCCGGTGAAGACGACGAGAGCCCCGCGGGGGATACGGACGTCGACGTTCTTGAGGTTGTGGACCCGGGCGCCGCGGACGCGGACGTAGCCGTCCGCGGCGGGGGTCATCGAGCGAGCTTCGTCACCTGCCATCCGCAGAACATAGCCGCTCGGAATCCATCAGGTGGGGCAGCCCGAAACTACGCCCGGCGGCGGCGCGTAATTGACCTGTACTCCGACACTTCCTCCTTCGGAGCGATCATGCGAGCGCGCGATCTCGGACTGCTGGCGGCACTCGTTTGGCCGGCGGCGGCGCAGGCCCAGCAGGCACCGTCGGCACCTCCCTGCTCCGGACCGGAGTACCGCCAGCTCGATTTCTGGGTGGGAGACTGGGACCTCGAGTTCACCCAACCGGACGGCTCCGTCGGTCGGGCGACCAATCACATCACCAAGGACGAATACGGGACCTGTGCGGTCGCGGAGCATTTCGTGCAGCCCGGGGGTGGGCCGGGGGGGACGGATTACATCGGCGGCTCCTACTCCACCTATGACGCGGTGACGAAGACCTGGCGCCAGATGTGGGTGGACAATACCGGAGGGATGTTCGACCTGCGCGGGGGACCTGTGACCGGGCAGCGGCACCGGTTCGAGCTCACCAACATCGAGCCCAGGGGCCCGAAGAAGGCGCCCCTGCGGATGATCTGGGAGGACGTCACCGCAGACAGCCTGACCTGGCGCTGGCAGCGGGGAAAGCCGGATGGCTCCTGGGTGGACCTGTGGGTCCTGCGCTACAAGCGCCGGACTCCGACCAGCGGATAGCGGTCAGGCGCCGCGGATGAAGCGGTGGTGGAGTGGATGGTCACGCCATGAAAAGGCTCAGCCACAGATGAACACAGATAAACACAGATGATGCGGGAGATGGGGTGGGGTGGTTACTGCTCTAGCGGACCGCCCCCCAGGTCAGGCCGGCCCCGTTGTACCACCCGACCGAGTGCCCATCGTGGAACAGCATCATCGCGCTGCCCCGCCGGTATCCGGTGGTTCCGCGGTAGGCCATGAACAGCCCGTTCAGGCTGCGATCGGTTGACGCGGAGGTCAGGGCGAGATCGGCCAGCTCCAAGGCCAGTGTGTCGATCGCGACCTCGTTGAAGCCGCTCACGATGCCGATGCGCTGGGCGTCGGTCATGGCTCGGCGGAAGCCGAGGTTCTCCATCAGCTGGTCGGCGGTGCGGATGGTCGGGGGGCCGGTGACCGGCGGATCGGGGGGCAGGGTCGGCTGAGCGGGCGGGAGGGTGTGAAGCTCGACCATCTCCCTCGCTACCACGCGCCCCTGGCGCTCCGCGCGGGCCTTCACATCGGTCTCCAGCGCCCGCTCCCAGATGTAGGTGCTGGCACACTCGGTGATGCCGGGGTCCTCGGTCCGGCTCCAGAGGACCGTGGTCCGCACCGTCGCCTCGTTCGAATCGCCGCGGACGAGGACGTTGTAGGTGGCGCGGTCGGGGGGCAGGACCTGGCCGCCCAAGCTGCCGCAGCTGGCCCAGGCGGTGCCCTCCTCGCCGACGCGGAGGGCGTCGGTGACGATGAGACCCGAGGCGCGCTCGATGGTGCGGATGGGGATGTTGCGGGTGGCGAAGACGTCGATCACCGCATCCCACGTCTGGCCCATGGAGGCGACGACGTGGCTCGCCTCACGGGGAGCAGGGCGGGGCGGAGGCTGGTAGGCGGGCGAGCCACAGCCGGCGAGGAGTGCGCAGGCGCCGGCGCGGACCAGCAGCTTCATATGTGTACACCCGTGAACACGGGAGACGAGCCGAGTCGAGACCTCCGAAAATTACGCCGCGGTCCCGGGCTCGGCCAGCACCGCCGCCCGCCGTGGGTGGCCTGAGGCACTCTCCCGGGTCATCCGGGAGTAGAGGGTGATCTCGGGGTCGAACAGGAAGCGGAAGAGGAGCCGGGTCCAGGAGGTGTGGGCGGTGAGCTCCTCGTAGAACTCGGGCGCGATGGCGCGGATCTGCGGCAGCCGGGTCCAGGCGATCGAGGGGAAGTCGTGGTGCTCGTTGTGGTAGCCCACGTTGAAGGTCAGGAGATTGAGCTTGCCGTAGTAGCTGAAGGTCTCCTGATCTCCGCCCTCGCCCACGAGATAGTGCCGCTGGATCCAGCGGGCGCCGAGCGGGTGCAGGCCGATCGAGAAGAAGAGCGCCAGCGCCAGGTAGGCGAACGCCATCGGGCCCCACACCACGAACACCGCGACGTTGACGGCGATCTGGATCAGGAGGTTGGTCACCGTCCAGACGTCGAGCGGCGGCACGTCCTTGACCCGGAACGCGCGCACGCTCTGGAAGAGCGGGTAGAACAGCAGCCACATCGCCTTCATGAACGCCGAGCGGCCGATCAGGCGCGCTTCCCAGTGGCTGGGGATGTCGGCATCGAGGTCGTAGACGCCCTGATTGCTGTGGTGCTTGAGGTGGTACTTCTGGAAGGAGAAGGACCCGGGCACGAAGAGCGGCAGGTTGCAGACCAGGCCCGCCAGGATGTTCGGGATCCGGCGGCGGAACACCAGGCGGTGGGCGCACTCGTGGATCATCACGAAGAGCCCGTGGCTGGCGAACGCGCCGACGGTGTAGGCCAGGGCCAGGGTGAGCCAGACGGATTTGTCGCGGACGAACCAGGCGGTGGCGAAGTTGAGCGAGACGAGCCCGACGATATGAAGGAAAGTGACCGGGCTGGGCCCGATCAGATTGCGGATCTCGGGGTGCAGCCGGAGGATCTGCTTGGTCCGGTCGCGGTGCGGCTCGGGACTGCTGGAATGGGCAAAATCAGGCTGGTGTTCGGGCACCAAAGGCTCGTAGCAGAAGGAGACATCCCCAGGAACGGCGGAGCACTGCGCAGGGAGTGGGGCTCTCAATATACTGCCCGGGACCGCCTCGCCCAACCGGACCCGTGAGTCACGGGCTGGTGGACCGGTCGGCGGGAGCGCCGGGCCGGGTGACCATGCTCACTGTGGCCGTCCGCCCCCGAGGTATGCTGGGCCGGTGATGATAGAGCTCTTCATGCCGGCGCAGTCCCTGGTCAGCCTGGCGGGCCCCGAACGGGCCGTCCGGATCTTCGGCGTCACCTTGGTGGGTGTGACCGCGGAAACCGGCCGTAAGGTGCTGCTCAGCATCGCGGTCGTCGTGGCGCTGGGCCTGCTGGGGCGCGGACTGGAGGCCCTGACCCGGGTTGCGCTTCCGGGCGACAGACACGTCCAGACCCGCTTCTACTGGCGCCAGGCTACCCGGCTCGCAGCGGCCGTCATCGGCGTGCTGGCCCTCCTCTCCATCTGGTTCAACGATCCGGCGCGGCTCACCACGGCGGCCGGGCTGGTCACGGCGGGCGTCGCCATCGCGCTGCAGCGGGTGATCACCGCCTTCGCCGCGTGGTTCATCATCTTGCGGGGCAAGGTCTTCCGGGTGGGCGACCGGATCGTGATGGGCGGCGTCCGGGGGGACGTGATCGGCCTCGGCTTCCTCCGCACCACCATCATGGAGATGGGCCAGCCGCCGCCGGTGCAGTCCGCCGAGCCGGCGATCTGGGTGGAGGCGCGGCAGTACACCGGGCGGATCGTCACGGTCACCAACGACAAGATCTTCGACGAGGCGGTCTACAACTACACCCGCGACTTCCCCTACATCTGGGAAGAGATGCACCTCCCCGTGCCCTACGCGGCGGACCGCGAGCGGGCGGAGCGGATCCTGCTCCAGGCGGCGGAGCGCCACAGCACGAAGACGGCCGAGCTGGGCGAGGAGGCGCTGCGAGAGCTCAGGCGGCGGTACTTCGTGGACTCGCCGGAGATGAAGCCGCGGGTGTACTGGCAGCTCACCGACAACTGGCTGGCGATGTCGGTCCGGTTCGTGACCCGGGAGCGGGGGGTCAGGGAGATCAAGGACGCGATGAGCCGGGAGATCCTGGCCGAGCTCACCCAGGCCGGGATCCAGGTGGCGTCCACCACGTTCGAGCTCACCGGGTTGCCGCCGGTGCAAGTCCGGGTCGAGGACGAGCGCCGGGTGGCTTGCTGAGACCTCGAGGGTGGGGTCGGTGCCGTAGGCCGAGCCGGTGCGCACGAGGGGCCTACGCCATGCGGCGCAGGCCCCTCGCTTCGCTCGGGGTGACAGGCAGGCGGATCAGGACTTCGAAGCCGACTTCCGCGTTGCCCGCCGCTTCGGCTGGCTCGCGCTCGCCACCTCGGGCTGCCGCGCGCGCGCCTTCCGTTCGCTCCGCACGCCCGGATGGAGAATGACCTTGGTCCAGCCCTTCACCCGCGCGTCGAAGTGCTTGTACGCATCCGGCGCGTCGTCGAGCGGCAGCTCGTGCGACACGATGAACGACGGCGCCGCGCGATCGTCGTGGATCAGGTCACGCAGGTAGCGGTTGTACCGCTTCACGTCGGCCTGGCCGCTTCCCATGCTGAGACCCTTCTCGAAGTAGATGGGATACTCGAGCGCGATCTCCCCTTCCTTGAGCATCGGATCGGGGCTCTTGGGGTCCTGGGTGAACACGCCGACCACGCCGAGCCCGCCGGTGGCGCGGACCGACTTGAAGAGCTTGTTGAGGGTCATGTTGGGGTGCTCGTGGCCCTGGGGATCGTGGGCCTGCCAGCCGACGCACTCGCAGCCGCGGTCGGCGCCGAGGCCGTGGGTCAGCTCGAGCACCGCCTCGACCGGATCGTCCTTCGAGTCGTCGATCGGGATCGCGCCGATCGACTCGGCGAGCGCGAGGCGGTCGGGATGGCGGTCCACGATGTACACCTGGGCCGCGCCCTTCAGAATCGCGGAGTAGGCCGCCATGAGGCCGACGGGGCCGCAGCCGTAGACCACCACCGTCTCGCCCGGCTTCAGGCCGGCGAGCTCGGTGGCGTGCCAGCCGGTGGGCCAGATGTCCGACAGCATGACGTAGTCGGTCTCCTTCTCCTCGGCGTCGTCGTGGAGGCGGAGACAGTTGAAGTCGCCGTAGGGCACCGTGAGCAGCTCGGCCTGGCCGCCGCGGTAGGGACCCATGCCGGAGTAGCCGTAAGCGGCGCCGGCGGTCTCGGGGTTGGGATTCATGCTGAGACAGAAGCCGGTGAAGCCGCGCTCGCAGTTCCGGCAGTACCCGCAGGCGACGTTGAACGGCATGCAGACCCAGTCGCCCTTCTTGATACGCTTGACACCGCTGCCGACCTCGATCACCTGGCCCAGGTTCTCGTGCCCGATGACCATCCCGGGCTCGAGGTCGGTGCGGCCCTCGTACATGTGGAGGTCGGAGCCGCAGATGTTGGTGGAGGTGATTCGGACGAGGACATCGGTGGGCCAGTCGATTTTCGCATCGGGGACGTCTTCCACGCGGACGTCGCGCGGGCCCCGGTAGACTACGCCTTTCATGTCACGCTCCCATCGCTGATTCGGCAGGTTCCGGCGCCACGACGCCGGGCTTGGGGCGGACGGTAGCCGACGGGACGGGGTGGTTCGGTGTCAGGGGTCACAGGCGGAGGGGGAGGGCGGACAGGCGGACAGGCGCAGCGGGCTGACGCAGTCGTCTGTGTAGACACATCGCACACTTGCGCCGTCGCCCGATACGCCGCCAAATAGATGGTGTCGCGATTCTCTCTGTCACAATTCGGTTTCTTCTCCACTTCGAACATTGCAACGCCGGCCGTGCTGCGCCCGGTCCCGGTGCAAGGGGGATTCTGTGCGAACCAACCGTCGCTCCGGGCTGGCAGCTCTCGGAGTCGCGCTCGGGCTGGCGATCGGCGTGACTAATTGCGGTGAGGACAAGACCACGGAACCCACTGCCCCGACTGCCGAGGCCAAGTCGGTGCACGCGGGGCACGGCGGGGCGGACAAGACCCTGTACATCTGGGCCAGCGATCAGGCGCGGGAGGAGGCGGACTTCATCGCCGTGATCGACTTCGACTCCCGCTCGCCGAGCTACGGCAAGGTGCTGAGCACGGTGCCGGTGCCGCCGCCGGGCAACGTCGGGAACGAAGCGCACCACTGCCACACGTCGCAGGACCAGCTGGTGCTGGCCTGCGGCGGGCTGCTGAGCCTGCTCAAGGGGCAGAACAGCTTCTTCTTCTTCGACATCTCCCACGCGCGGCAGCCGCGGTTCATGCGGACGGGCAACGCGCCGAACTCGAGCATCACCGACGACTTCCTCCCCCTGCCGGGGGGTGGATTCCTGGTGACGAACATGGGGTCGGCGAGCGGTGGACCGGGCGGGCGGGTGGTGGAGCTGGACAACGCGATGCGCACCATCGCGGAGTACCCGACAACGAGCCCGGCGGACGGAGGCTTCAATCCCCACGGGATCGACGCGGACATCGGCAAGAACCTCCTGGTCACCAGCGACTTCATCAATCCGGTGACGACGCTGAACGCGGTTCCCGGTCCGCTGGAGCTGCGCAGCTCGCTGCGCTTCTGGAATTTTCGTGACCGCCGGATCGTGCGCACGGTGGTGCTTCCGGACGCGGCGGGCACGATGGATGTGAAGCTCATCCCCCACGATCCGCGCGGCAGGGCGATCACGGCCAACATGTTCACCGGGAAGATCTACACCGTGGATCCGGACGGCAGCTTCGTGGAGGCGTTCGACGGCGAGACGCTCGCGCCTCAGGGTGACGTGCGGGGCGGCATGATCCAGCTCCTCGCGGTGACGCCGGACGGCAAGCGGCTCATCTTCAACCGCTTCATGACCGGGCAGGTGGTGATGCTGGACATCACCAACCCGCGCGAGTTCAAGTCGGTGTCGGTAGTCAACCTAGGCCCCAACAGCGGACCGCACTCGGTCCACCTGACCCACGATGGACGCCGGCTGGTCGTGATCGACTACTTCCTCGACCAGGACGACTTCGGCAAGGTCCACCTGGAGGGCGACCACAAGGTCCGGGTGCTGACGGTGAGCGATGATGGACTCGCGGTCGACCCGGGCTTCGCGCCGGTGGACTTCAGCACGGCGTTCGATCGGCCGGCGCGGCCGCATGGGATGGGGATGAAATAGGTCGAGGTGGGGAGGGGGGCGAGGGGCGAGGGGGCCCCTCCTTGAGATCCGCTGGGACGGCACCACGGATCGGCGGCTCGTCCCGGTGGCGGTGGTCAGCGGGCCCCGAGAGTGCAACGCTTTGCATTTCATGTGCTTATCCCGGTGAGCGACGCCACAGCCAGGGCGGGTCGCCAGACGCCATTCTGGATCGTATAATCGTCCAGACAGTGTCGGCCCCGGCCGGGCCAGGAGGTCGCCATGCGGATTGCCGCTACGGTTTTCATGCTCGCTTTCGCCGCCGGATGCGGCGGTGATCTGACGCTCCCAAGCGGGGGCCCGGACGGCGGGGGCGCACCGGAGCCCGACCGGCTCCGCATCGTGGATGGCAATGGGCAGAAGGCGCAGACCGGGGAGCTGCTGAGCGACCCGCTGGTCGTGCAGGTGGTGGACAGCGGAGCGGCGCCGGTGCCGGGGAGCACCGTCGAGTTCAGCTTCGCGGGCGATCCCGCCGGCGCGGTGCTCGAGCCGGCGGTGACCACCACCGACTCGTCCGGGCTGGCGTCGGTGGAAGTGCGGATGGGGCTGGAGTCGGGGCAGCAGGAGATCGTGGCCCGGGTGACCGGCACCGACCTGAGTGCCAGCTTCACCGCCACGGCGACCACCAGCGGCAAAGGCAAAGGCGGCCACCATGGCGGCGACGACGAGGACTAGCCGGTCGCCGCGCGCAGCACGATGTAGGTGAAGAGTCCGATCGCCACGTGCACCTGGCCCTGGTGCACGTCGGCGGTCACCACCGCGAGGGTCCTTCCCTTCCGCACCAGCCGAGCGCTGGCGACGACCTCTCCCCCGCCAGGCGTGGCGCCGGCGAGGAAATTCACCTTGAACTCGATCGAGGTCATCCGTTCCCCCGCCTTGAGGCCGGGGAGAATGGTGTAGACCGCGGCGGTGTCGGCCAGGGCGGAGAGGATCCCGCCATGGATGACGCCGTATTCCTGCGCGTGCTCGGGGCGGGGGCGGAAGGCGACGGACGCTCCGCGCGCATCGAGATCGAGCAGCTCGAAGCCGAAGAGGCGGTTGACCGGGGTCGCGACGAAGCGGTTGGACATGGCCTACCTACGGAACTTGTCCCGCCTTGGATTCCGCCCTCTGACGAACCATTCCGATCCTCCTGGGTGCACAGCTCGACTTGTAGAAGGAGCCGGGTACGTGAGGGGAAGGACGGCCGGTCGGTGCGTTCTCTATACCACGCCGTCCAGGCGCGGTGCCGTCACCCCACCCTTCACGAGCGGAGCGAGTATGTACCGGTTCTTCACGAGGCCGAGGACCTCACGGCTGACCGCGGTCGTCGCCGCGGTCGGCGTCATGCTGGCAGGGTGTTCCGAGGAGTCCCCTGTCCCGTCCGCCCCCGACGATCCGATCATCATCCAGGCCGCCTCGGCCGGCTCGCTCATCTCGGTCGACCCCCGCAAAGTGAATATCGTATGCACGGTGAACGAGTTCTGCGGTTTCCAGGTGTCCGTGAGCTCCTCCGCCCCGGTCACTCTGGACTGGGGTCTCGATGCCGGAGGCATCTTACTGGCCTCAGGTCAGTCGTGCCCCGTCGCGAGCAACTTCTTCGGTGAATGCACGATCGATCTCGTGGTCGATACGTCCCACCCGGCGCGGTACACCGGGCAGCTCAGGATCGGCAACCTGGACACCGACACGTACAAGATCTATCGGGTGAGCGCCAGGGTTAGATAGGTCGACGACCTGGCGGCCCGAGGAGCTTGCCAGGTCACGCGCTCGGGGTGCACGATAGGGCATGCCGGAAACCAG
Source organism: Gemmatimonadales bacterium (assembly GCA_035278885.1). Classification (GTDB taxonomy): domain Bacteria; phylum Gemmatimonadota; class Gemmatimonadetes; order Gemmatimonadales; family GWC2-71-9; genus CAVVWJ01. Next base: position 12,172 of record DATEIR010000153.1, read on the forward strand.
TCGCCCGACCGTGAGACCACACCTCCATCCTTTTCCTCTGCGTTTTCTGCGTTCATCTGCGGCCCTGCTGTTTTTGGCCGCAGATGAACGCAGATGGATGGGGGCGGCGGTGTGGGGGTGCGGATTACCCGCTTGAGAGGCGTTGCGCGGGCTGTCCTGGTCCACCTCTACACCGCGTCGGGGGTGCTCCTCGCGCTGTTTGTCGCCATGGAGCTTGCGGCACCATCACCGGACCCGCGGCGGGTGTTCCTCGCGCTCGCGGCGGCGGTGGTGATCGACGCGACGGATGGAACGCTGGCTCGGCGGTGGGAGGTGAAGCGGGTACTGCCGACGATCGACGGGCGGACCATCGACGACATCGTGGACTACCTCACCTACGTCTTCCTGCCGCTGCTGCTGATCTGGCGGATGGGGTGGGTGCCGGCTCCGAGCTGGGTCGCGGTGGCGCCGGCGCTGGTGGCCTCGCTCTTCGGGTTCGCCAACACCGGGGCGAAGGATGAGGCTGGCGGGTTCTTCCTGGGCTTTCCTTCCTACTGGAACGTGGTGGCGTTCTATGCCGGGTTCATACACCGGCTGTACGGGCCCTGGGTCAACGCCGCAATCCTCCTGCTGCTCGCGCTGCTTACCGTACTGCCGGTGCGCTTCCTGTACCCCAACCTCGCGCCCCGTCCCTGGCGAGGTCCGGTGGTCGCCGGGGCGATCGTGTGGCTCGGGGTGATGCTCTGGCTACTGGGCGACTACCCCCAGGCGCCTGCCCCGCTGGTCTGGGCTTCTCTGCTCTACCCTGCTTTCTACATAGGTCTGTCGCTCTATCTGGGGAGGGCCCCGTGGGCCGCCCGTTGACGCGGATCACAGCCCCGCCCTGTCCCGGGCCTTAACTCTCTCTGCACACGGGATCCACCCGACCGACGGCTCCAGAGAGAGGAAGACGCAACATGGGCACTCACCTTCGCTTAACCCCGGTCCTGGCATTGATCGGCGCGCTCGCCTTCGGCGCGGCGCCGACGGCACAGGCCCAGGATACCAGCTCGGCGGTCCGAGCGGATACATCGGCCCGGAGCGATACGTCCGGCTACCAGGGCTACGGCTCGGACACCCTCCAGCGGTCGCAGCCGACCGGCCAGGCCGACAGCGGCGCCAAGTACAATGGCCCGCCCACCGACACGACGCTCAAGGCCAAGCCGGGGGTCCAGACCGGTCCGTCGGCGGCCGACAGCAGCAGCACCGGGCAGACCAGCAGCTCCGGTCAGGCCAACACGGTGGTCTGCAAGGACGGCTCGACCTCACCCCGGACCGGGCAGGTCTGCCTGAACCACGGCGGCATCGACTGGACGTCCACCAACGCGGCGCTCAAGGCGCGGGGCCAGGCCCCGATCCAGCCGGGCGACAGCGCGTCGGCCGATACCGCGCTCAGGGCCAAGCCGGGCGTGCAGACGGGCCCGACCGATTCGAGCGCCATGGGCCGGATGAACGACTCGACCGGCATGGGGCAGATGAACGACAGCACCAACCACTAACCGCGGCGGGAGCATGTCCCGCACGACAATCCTCACGCTGCTGCTGACGGCGGCCGGTGCGGTTCGACCGGCCGCCGCTCAGCGTCCGCCGGAGCGTCCCAACATCGTGGTCTATGTCGCCGACGACCTCGGCTGGCGGGACACCGGCGTGTACGGCAACGCCGCGGTGCGGACGCCGAGCATCGACCGGATCGCCGGATCGGGGCTCCTGGTGCGGTATGCGTTCGTCACCTCTCCCCAGTGCAGTCCCTCCCGCATCAGCATCCTGAGCGGACGCTACCCGCACACCACCCGCACCGAGGACCTGCACACCCCCACGCCCGAAGGCGTGCGGATTCTGCCTTCGTACCTGCAGGCGGCGGGGTATCTCACGGGGATGATGGCCAAGACCCATCTCGGACCCAGCGCCGAGCGGCAGTTCCAGTGGTACTCGCCGGAGACGGTCGCCGCGCTGCCGGCATTTCTCGACTCGGCGGGAACCCGGCCGTTCTTTCTGTGGGTCGCCTTCCATGAGCCGCACCGGCCCTACGACACTACCGCCGCGCCGGGTCACGCGCCCGGGCGGAGCGCGGTGACGCCGTACCTCGTCGACACGCGGGCCACGCGGATGGACATCGCCCGCTACTACGACGCGATCGCGGCGATGGACCACAAGATCGGCGCGATGAACGCGGAGCTGGAGCGGCGAGGGCTGACCGGCAAGACGCTGGTGGTGTTTCTCAGCGACAACGGCGCGCCGTTCCCGCGGGAGAAGGGGACGCTGTACGACAGCGGGACCCGGGAGCCGCTGCTGTTGTCGTGGCCCGGAGTGATTCGCCCGGGCACGGTGTACGACCGGGCGCCGGTGGGCCTGGTGGACCTGATGCCGACGCTGCTCGAGGTGGCGGGACTCACGCCCGATTCGCTGGTCCAGGGCCGAAGCTTCCGCACGCTCCTCACCGGGCCCGAGTCGTACCGGCCGTCCGAGTATGTCTTCACCGAGCGCAACTGGCACGACTGCGACGAGCATCAGCGGGCCGTGCGCGACGGACGGTGGAAGCTGATCCGGACCGACGCCTACACCGATCTTCCGCTCTGCACCGCGGCGGACATCGGAATGAGCCCGTCGTTCCAGGAGCTCCGCGCACGAAAGACGGCGACGCCGGCGCGCCTCACCGCCGCCCAGCGCCGCCTGTTCGAGGTGCCGAGGGCCCGGCTCGAGCTGTACGACCTGGAGCGGGACCCGTGGGAAGTACACAACCTCGCCGGCGAGCCGGCGCAGGCCGCACGGCTCAAAAGGATGGCCGCGGCGCTGCAGGCGTGGATGGAAGGGACCGACGACTTTCCCGCCACCTGGCGGGTGCGGGAGGACAACACCGACCGGATCACGGGACTGCCGTTCAGCACCCGGATCCCGCCGCTCCGGGACTCCATACCTCCTCCGCGCGACGTACGGTGGGGCGTCAAGGGGCCGGTCTGAGCCGGCCCCTTCCCGAGCACATGCGCCTCAGGCCGCACCCGCCGGCACCTCGGCGGGTAGCGAGCAGTTCACCATCCAGCCGATCCCGAAGCGATCCACGCACATCCCGAACGCGCTGGCCCAGAAGGTGGGGCCGAACGGCATGGTGATGCTGCCGCGGTCGGACAGCGCGGCGAAGATCCGCTCGGCCTCCTCGGGAGTGTCCACGCCGGCGAAGGCATAGATCCCGCGGGGCGGCAGGTACTTCTCCGGCGGCGAGTCGGACGCGAGGAGGACCTGGTCGCCCACCACGAGCCGGGCGTGGAGCACGCGATCCTTCCACTCCGCCGGCACCTGGGCCGCGACAGGCGAATCGCCGTGGGTGAGCAGGACCTCGATCTTTCCGCCGAGGACCCGCTCGTAGAACCGGAACGCTTCGGCACAGTTGCCGTCGAAATTGAGATAGGGAACGAGCTGCACAACGACCTCCCGAGTTGAGTGTTCGGGAAATAGTCGAGCGGGGCCCGTCGAGATCGACAGGCCCGCAAACCGTATCCGGGTCGATGGTTGTCGGACGTCAGCAGGGTCCGCCGCCGGGGGAGAGCCTGGTGGTGTCGGCCGGCTCGGCGCGGTCCGGATCGTCCGGCCTTTCCCGGCTGGCCGCGTGGGCGGCGGTAGTGAGGGTGTGGAGCTGGGCAGGAGTGAGCCCTGAGACGATCGGCGCCAAGGACTCGGGTGCGATGCTGCTCACGTCGTGGCCGACGATCCGATCGTAGGCGGTGAGCGCGGCGAGGAGGGTGCCGGCGGGCCCGGGGTGATATCCATCGCCCCCATAGAGCGGAAGCGTGGGGTCCGCCCGCAGGGCCTTTCGCCACGCGACGCCGATGGGGACCACCACCCCGCCGACCGCGCGAGCCGCGGCGGTGGCCGACGCGGCGACTTCGTCGATGGGACCGGTGTAGCTCTGGCGGGTCCAGGAGAGGAAGATCGCCGGCCGGCCGCCGGCCTCGCGGATGGCAGGCGCGAAACGCATCGCCGCGATCACCAGCGTATCGCGGCAGATGCCCGCCGGCGTCGGCCCCTGCTGCAGCACTACCGCGTCCCAGCGGCTCCGTGAAATCTTCGCGAGCGCATCGGTGGCACCATTGGCATGGTCGATGACCGCCAGATCGGGCCCCGCCGCCATCTCCACCCGCAGCTCACCGCCGGCGGCCTCCGCCACCCGGCGCACCACCCCGGGCAGGTCGTTGACGTAGGTGAGGCTGTTACCGACGAACAGGATGGCGCCGACCGGCGCGTCGTCGGCGGCGCCGGTGGTGCAGGTAGCGGCCGCGGCCGCGAGGACGAGCGCGAGGACGGTGGACCAGCGGCGGTGAAGGATCGAGAGCTCCGGCAGGGTTTCCCCGAGGGACGCCCGGCCGGGGCCCGCACGCACACCGGCGTTCCTTCCCCGGCGCGACAGGTGCATCTTCTCCTGAGCTCTCTTCCGGAGGTCCGATGTCCATTGCCGATGTCCTGGTGCCCGAATTCGACATGGAGATGGAGTCGACTCGGCGCCTGCTCGAGCGGGTTCCCGAAGCCGACCGCGGCTGGCGGCCGCATCCCAAGTCGTACACCCTCGGCGACCTCGCCGTGCACATCTCCCGGCTCCCGCTGTGGGGACGCTACGTCTTCGACCAGACGGAGCTCGACCTCGGCCTGCCCGAGAACGCCTCCATCGCCCGGGCCGAGTTCAGCACCACGGCCGAGCTGCTGGAACGGTTCGACCGCCACGTCGCCGAAGGGCGCGCCGCACTGGCGAAGGCCAGCGACCGCGACATGGGCGTCGTCTGGTCGCTCAAGAACGCCGGCGCGGTCATCTTCGCGCTGCCGAAGGCGGTGGTGTACCGCAGCTTCGTGATGAGCCACCTGATCCACCACCGGGGGCAGCTCTCGGTGTACCTCCGGCTTCGCGACGTGCCGCTCCCCTCATTGTACGGTCCCACCGCCGACACCAGATGATTCCCTCCTCGCCCTCCGCCGTGCTGTTCTGCCTCGTCGTGCTGCTCGTCGCCGTGGCGGTCGCGGCGGGGCTCAGGCGGGCGGGCGCGGGGGTCAGGCCGCTGCTCGCGATCCTGTTCGGCTACATCGCGATTCCGGGGCAGCTGGCCCGGACCAGAGGACTCGATGCGTGGGATGCGACCCCGCCGCCCGCTCTGGCGCTCATCCTCGGCCTCAGCGTGCTCACCGTGCTGATCGTGTTCTCCGCGGTGGGTGCGCGCCTGGCGGCCAGGATTCCGCTCGCCGCGATCGTGCTGCTGCAGAGCTTCCGGATCGCGGTCGAGTGGCTGCTCCACCGGTTGTACCTCGCGGGCGTGGTGCCGGTGCAGATGACCTGGTCGGGGCGCAACCTCGACGTCGTGACGGGCGTGACCGGCCTCCTGCTGGGACTGGCGCTGCTGCGCGGGTGGCGGGCGCCCCGAGCGCTGATGCTGGGATGGAACGCGCTGGGTCTCGCGCTGCTGGCGAACATCGTGGGCATCGCGGTGCTCTCCACCCCCGCGCTGCACCGCTTTCCGGGGCCGCCCAACCTGCTGCCGAGCACCTTTCCCTGGATCTGGCTGCCGAGCTTCCTGGTCCAGGTGGCGCTGGGAAGCCACCTGCTGCTGTTCCGCCGGCTCCGCCGGGCATGAGCCGAAGGAGCCAGGGTGTAGCCATCTTGGTCTCGGCAGCGCTGCTCCTCGGCATCTCGCTGCTCACGCGCCCGATCAATCACGACGAAGGACAGTACGTCGGCGCGATCGCATTGATGCGGTCGGGCCTGCCCTACCGCGATTTCGCCTACCTGCAGACTCCGCTGCAACCGCTGCTGCTGACGCCCCTCTCGCTCCTGCCGGCGGGGTGGCTGCTGGTTGGCGGCCGGATTGCCAATGCGTTGTTCGGCTGGCTTTCGCTGGCCCTGCTGCTGCTCGGCCTGCGCGGACGCACTCCGTCCTGGGCCGCGCTCGCCGCCGTCGTCGCGCTGGCCTGCACGGACGTCTTCCTTTTCGGATCCTCGGTCGCTCGGAACGACGCGCTGCCGATGATGCTGCTGTCGGCCGCGGTCGCGGTGCTCCTGCAGCCAGGTACGCTCGGCCAGCGGAGCTATCTCGCAGCCGGACTTCTTCTCGGTCTGGCGACCTCCGCCAAGATCAGCTTCGCCCTTCCGGCCGCCGGGGCCGGGCTGTTTCTCCTCTCCCGGTGGCGTCAGGAAGGGTGGCGGCCTTTCCTCTCGTTCACCGCGGGCGGGGTGGCCGGCCTGGTGCCGACCGCGGTGCTGGCGATGCTGGCGCCGGAGCAGTTCTACTTCTCCGTCTTCACCTACAGCCTGGAGGCGCCGCAGCAGTGGTGGGCATCGGTCGGTCACGCGGAGATGCTCACGCCGTGGGGCAAACTGCACGACCTATGGAAGTACTCGTTGAACGGGTCGATCCTGCTTGGGATACTCGCAGGTGCGCTGGACCGGCGCCGGATGCCCCAGCTGCTGCTGCTGGACTGCATGATCGTGGGGGGGCTCATCACGGCTTACCTTCCGGACCCCGCGTTCCGTCAGTACCTCGTGCCGCTGCTGCCTCCCCTGTTTGCCCGCCTGGCGATCACGCTGGGACATCTGCAGCCCAGGATGCGTCGGGCCGCCTTGCTCTGTCTCGGTGCCCTTTCGATCGCCGGTCTCTCGACCACGGCCACCGACGTGCGAAGGAGTGGGCGCAACGGATCGGAGCTCGTCCGCGCGGTAGCGATTGGAAGCGCGGTGGCCGAACTCGCGCGGGGCGGTGCCGTCGCCACTCTGGCACCGGACCTGGTCGCCGGTTCGAACGTCGATCTCGACCGTCGCTTCGCCACCGGGCCGTTCCTGTTTCGGACCGAAGGCGCCCTGGCGCAGGAAGCGCTGCAACTGGGGTACAGTCCCAATTGGCAGCGCGTGCAGCTTCTCGGGAACGACATGCCGTCCGCGGTCGTCGTGGGGACCGAGGATGAGGCAAGGCCGCCAATCCATCCCAATGGATTGGACTGGTACCTGGAACGGTGGGCGATCGGCCGAGACTACCGCGAGCACAAGCTTGCCGGCGGCCTGACCCTGTTCCTGGCGCCGGGCAGGTGACGGCCGAGTCCGGCTCGCGCTTTGGACGGCCGGACTGCATACTTGGCGCACCGCCACCAAGAGGAGTGGAGATGGGCATCGAGGCTCGCCCGGTTCGCGAGACCATTGTCCGCTTGCGCCTCACCGATGACGAGCGTGCGGGGGACCACCGGTTCTTCACCGCCATGGCCGTGCTGTGCACCGCGGTGGTTCTGGTCGGGTTCGCGCCCACGTACTACCTGCGCGGGCTCACCGAGCAGCAGCCGCTTCCGCCTCTGATCCACCTGCACGGCGCGGTGTCCACCGGGTGGATCCTGTTGTTCCTGACCCAGACCTCGCTGGCGGCGGGGCGCCGCACGGACATCCACCGGCGGCTGGGCGTCGCCGGCGCGGTGTTGGCCGCGGTGGTGCTGGTGATGGGGTGGCTGGTCGCGATCGACGCCGCCAAACGGGGAGTGGCCCCGCCGGGCGCGCCGGCTCAGCCCGGATTCCTGGCCATCCCGCTGGGGACGGTGCTGTCGTTCGCGGTCCTGGCCGCGGCCGGGCTCTGGAACCGGCGCCGGAGCGAGACCCACAAGCGCTTCATGCTGCTCGCCACCATCGCCCTGCTGGCGCCGGCCCTGGCGCGCTACCGCTTCTACGGCGTCCGCGGCGGGCCGGTGACGGCGATCGCCGGTACGCTCGCGCTGATCGCGGTATGCCTCATCTACGACCGCCGGGCGCACGGCAGAGTGCACCCGGCATTCGTATGGGGCGGAGCCTTCCTGAGTCTGTCGCTGATCGGCCGCTTTGCGCTGGCCGGAACGGAAGCCTGGCGCGCGGTGGGAGCCTGGCTTATCGGCTGACCGCCGCCTCGGTGGCCCGGAACTCGGCGGGCCGCTCCTGCTTCGCCTCCGCCAAGCCCCGACGCACACCTGCGGCATCGAAGTCGGTGCCGTAGACCGGCGTGCCGGGCTGCTGCCGCCACGAGTCGTCCAAACCGCCGCCGTCCACCGCATCGAACCCCAGCTCGTCCAGCAGCCGGGTGACGACTTCCTTCGCGCGCGGATCGTCGCCCGCGATCGGGAGCGCGATCCGTCCCGGCGCCCCCTTGGGCTTGCCCCGCTCCAGCAGATGCCTGGCGTAGATGTTGTTGAAGGCCTTGACCACGGGACGTCCCAGCCGGTCGGCCACCCAGCGAGCCTCGGTCGTGCCCTGCTCGATCGGGTCGATCCGACCGTCGCGCTGGCGGGGGTAGTAGTTGCCGGTATCCACCACCACGACGCTGTCGGGAACGCCCTTGAAGAGGTCGCGGGGGAGCCTGGCGATGTTCTTGAGCGGGATGCTGGTGACGACGACGTCGCCCGAGCGGGCCGCTTCCTCGACCGTAACCGGCCGAACACCGGTTTCCCGGGCGAAGGCGGCGAGGCTCCCGGGGCCGCGGCTGTTGGCGATGCTCACCTGATGCCCCAGAGCCGCGAACCGGCGGGCCAGCGTGCCGCCGATATTGCCCGCGCCGATGATGCCGATTTTCATGTATCCTCCCTGTAGGTACCTAGAGGGAACCGCCGCGTCTCCGGCGGGGTTCCGGCCGCCGGATGGCCGGATCGGGAGGCGGGTGCAGCCATAGCAAACATGTCACGGGGAGGACATCATGCTCGAGAACGTCACGCCCACCCCGATGCTCGCCGTGAAGGAGGTCAGCCGGGCCCGCCGGTTCTATGAGGACACCCTGGGCCTCGAGCCGCTGCCGACCGAGGTCCCCGGTGTGATTCGCTACCGGGCCGGCGGCGGGATCTTCGTGGTCTACGAGTCCCGGTACGCCGGGACCAACCAGGCGACCGCGCTCAACTGGTCAGTAGGGGACGAGCTGGAAAAGCGGGTCGGCGAGCTTCGGAAGAAGGGTGTGACGTTCGAGCAGTACGACCTTCCCGGCACCAGGCGTGAAGGTGACATCCACGTTTCGGGGAAGATCCGGAACGCCTGGTTCAAGGACCCCGACGGCAACATCCACGCGCTTTCCAACGTATAGCGGAAAACGTTCCCTCTCGAGGAGGCCACGATGGCGGAGTGCGAAGCCCCTGGCGCGGTGTGCTGATGCGCCCCGTGTTCATCATATGCGCCCTGCTTTTCGCCGCCTGCGGCGGCGAGCGGGGCGCTTCCACGTCCGCCGGACCCGATCCGGCGAGGCTCGACCCGATCGCCCGGCGGTACGTGGTGCTGGCGCTCGCGCTCGGACACCACGATCCGGCCTACGTCGACGCGTACTACGGGCCCGACTCGCTCAAGGCGGCGGCCGGCGCTGAATCGTTGTCGGTCGCGCAGGTCCGCTCGGCGGCCGAGTCGCTCATCACCATCCTGGGCGACAGCGTTCCGGCGTACGCCGACTCACTGGTGCGCCTGCGCCATGCCTACCTCCGGGTGCAGCTCGGGGCGATGGCCACGCGGGCACGCATGCTCGCCGGCGAGCGGTTGAGCTTCGACCAGGAGGCGCGCGCCCTCTACGACGCCGATCCGCCACACGACCCGCCCGCGCACTTCGACTCCCTGCTGGCGCGGCTGGACAGCCTGCTTCCGGGTCCCGGGCCTCTCGCCGCGCGATACCAGCGCTTTCGGGACAAGGTGAGCATTCCGTCTCCGCTGGTGGACACCGTCTTCAAGACCGCGATCGCGGCCTGCCGAGCCCGCACGATGGCGCATCTCACGCTGCCGCCAGGGGAGCGGTTCGACCTGGAGTACGTCAAGGGCACGTCGTGGAACGCCTACAACTGGTACAAGGGCGGCTACCACAGCCTGATCCAGGTCAACCTCGACTTTCCCATCGCGATCGACCGGGCGATCGACCTGGCATGCCACGAGGGGTACCCCGGGCATCACGTCTACAACGCACTGCTGGAGCAGGAGCTGGCCCGGAAGCGCGGCTGGGTCGAGATCACGGTCTATCCGCTCTACACCCCCCAGTCGCTCATCGCGGAGGGGTCGGCCAACTACGGGATCGACATGGCGTTCCCGGCGGAGCAGCGGACCGCGTTCGAGCGGGACTCGCTCTTCCCGCTGGCCAAGCTGGATCCGAAGCTGGCGGAGCAGAACGCGGCGATACGGACGGTGGTGGAGCGACTCAACTACGCCCGGAACGAGGTGGCGCGCAGCTACCTCGATGGGCAGGTCGACTCGGCGGGCGCGGCGCGGGAGATGTCGCGCTACTGGCTCAGCACGCCGGCCGCCTCCGCCAAGACGGTCCGGTTCATCAACGAGAACCGCTCGTACGTGATCAACTACAACCTGGGGCGGGATCTGGTGGCCGACTGGGTGGCTCGGACCGGGGGGCCGAGCGAAGAGGGGCGTTGGCGGGTGTTCGGGGCGCTGCTCAGCTCGCCGATGCTGCCGCGGGAGCTCACGGCCGGAAGGCGATAGGCGAACCGATGCCCTGCGGCTTGGGGCTGTGCGGCCGTTCACCAACGAAGGACACGAAGGACTCCGTGGCATTCTGGAGATCGCAACATGCCGCGTGGGGATGGGTCGTCAGCAGGAATGTTGTGGGTGCGATGTCCGGTCATCCGCCCACAAGAACCCTGATCCGACCTGTCGAGCGTGGCGTGAGACGGCTCCCAGTCTGATCTGAGGGTCCTTCGTGCCCTTCGCGCCTTCGTGGTGAACGGCCGCACGGCCCCCGGTTGGAGCCGCGATTGTCGTCTGAGCAGGCTCGGAAGGCGCCCGTTCCGCCACTCCGACGTCGTGCATACGTTTATGTATGCCCCCCGAAGCCCAAGCGAGAGTCACCGTCATCCGCCCCGCGAGCGGCTGGGCGCCGCTGCATCTGGGGGAGCTGCTCGAATCGTACGAGCTGCTCTACTTCCTGGTGCTTCGCACTCTCAAGGTTCGCTACAAGCAGACGCTCCTGGGCGTGACCTGGGCGGTCCTGCAGCCGCTCCTCACGATGGCCGTCTTCAGCCTGGTGTTCGGCCGCCTCGCCAAGCTCGACTCCGAGGGCGTGCCGTATCCGATCTTCTCGATGGTGGCGCTGGTCCCGTGGACGTACTTCTCGAATGCGCTGACCCAGGCGAGCAACAGCCTGGTCGAGCAGGAGCGCATGCTGACGAAGATCTACTTTCCGCGCCTCATGCTGCCGCTGGCGAGCGTGGTCGCGGGGCTGATCGACTTCGCCATCGCCTTCGTCGTGCTCCTCGGCATGATGGCGGTGTACCACATTCCGGTGACGGGGCGAATCGTCGCGGTGCCGGCGCTCGCGCTCGCCGTGGCCACGACGGCCCTCGCGGCCGGGCTCTGGCTGGCGGTGCTCAACGTCCGCTACCGCGACGTGCGGCATGCGCTGCCCTTCCTCACCCAGGTCTGGCTGTACGCCACGCCGATCGCCTACTCGAGCACGCTGGTCCCGCCCAACCTCCGGCCGCTCCTCGGCCTCAACCCGATGGCCGGCATCGTGGACGGCTTCCGCTGGGCGCTGCTCGGCCGGGAGGCGGCCGCGAGCGGGACGCTGGCGGTCTCGCTCGGCGTCGTCGTGCTGCTGCTGGTCGGGGGGCTCTACTACTTCCGCAGGATGGAACGCACCTTTGCCGACGTCGTATGAGCCGGTCTGACGTCGCGATCCGCGTCGACAAGCTGGGCAAGCGCTACCGCATCGGACGGGTGCGGGGCTACCGCTCGCTTCGCGAGGAGATCGTCGAAGCGGCGAGCGCGCCGTTTCGCCGCCGGGCCGAGCGCAGCGGGGACGACGTGTTCTGGGCGCTGCGCGACGTGTCCTTCCAGATCGCCGTCGGCGAGGTCACGGGCATCGTGGGCGGGAACGGCGCCGGCAAGAGCACCCTGCTCAAGATTCTTTCCCGCATCGTCACCCCGACCGAAGGCCGAGTCGAGCTCCGGGGACGGGTCGGGTCGCTGCTCGAGGTCGGCACCGGCTTTCATCCCGAGCTCACCGGCCGCGAGAACGTCTACATGAACGGCGCGATCCTCGGCATGCGCAAGGCCGAGATCGACCGGAAGTTCGACGAGATCGTCGCGTTCGCCGAGATCGGCCAGTTCCTGGATACCCCGGTCAAGCGGTACTCGAGCGGGATGCAGGTGCGGCTCGCCTTCGCGGTGGCGGCGCACCTGGAGCCCGAGGTGCTCATCGTCGACGAGGTGCTCGCGGTCGGGGACGCCCAGTTCCAGAAGAAGTGTCTGGGCAAGATGCAGGAGGTGTCCCGCCGGGGCGGGCGGACCGTGCTGTTCGTGAGCCACAACATGAACGCGGTGCAGCGGCTCTGCACCCGGTGTCTGCTGCTGGAGCGTGGCCAGATGGTGCTGGAGGGCCCGACCCACACGGTCGTGGGGGCGTATCTCTCGCGCGCCGGCGCGGCACTTCTCCCCGCCGCCTGGATCGACCTGGACCACGCCGAGCGGAGCGGCGGCGACGCCGCGCGCTTCGTCGGCGCGCAATACCGGAGCGACGCAACCGAGGCCGGGGGTCAACCCTACCCGAACGGCCCCCTCGACGTGCAGCTCGTCCTCGAGGCCAAGGCAGCCACGACCGTCGCCAGTCTCGCGGTGACCCTCTACGACCAGCACGGGACCAAGCTGGTCAATGCCGACACCATCTCGCTCGGGCGCACGCTCACGCTCCGGCAGGGGACCAATCGTCTGGCGCTGAGCATCGCCAACCTGCATCTCAACCCCGGCGTGTACACGCTCGGGCTTTGGCTCGCCGGACCGATGGAAGAGGTCCTCGACCATATCCCGGCTGCCTTCGAGATCGAAGTGATGACACGCGAGAGCGCCAGCCTGGGCGCTCGCCCGCAGGATGATGGACTGGTCACCTGCGACCTGGAGATCGTCGACCTCGACTAGCCTCGCCGCGTTCCCTGCCGACGCCGCCAACGATCGGTACCCGTTCGAAGCAGCATCCTGAAGTGCGTTCGGCCCTCATCCCCCCGGACCTCGAGGCGCCGAAGCCGCATGAGCGGGGCGGCCGGGCCGTTTCGTCCGGGCCTCACCGTCAGCGCCGCGGCCAGGCCGACGCCCTCGACCTCGTCGCATGCCGCATCGTCATGCGCACCGAAGGGAAACGCGAACACGGGGACGGGGTCCCGCAGGTGCTGCACGACCGCCGCCCAGCTCCCGCCGATCTCGCCACGCAACGTCTCCGCGTCACATCCCCGCATCGGCCGATGGGTTCGGCTATGCGGCCCGAAGCTGAGCGCCTTCCCCTCGAGACGCGCCGCGTCGCCCCAGCTCATGAGCGGCCGGCCCACGAGGGCGCCCGCCCGATCCCACGAATTGCCGGTGCCCAGCAGGTCGGTCACCAGAAAGATGGTGGCCGAGCATTCAGCGGCGGCCAGTAGCGGCTGCGCGAGATCCGCGTTGTCCATGTAGCCGTCGTCGAAGGTGAGGACGACGGAGCGGGCGGGCGGCAGGCGCCGCTCTACGCGGCAGCGGAGATACTCGGCGAGGCTCAGGATGGAATAACCGTTGCGCCGCAGCCAGCGGAGCTGCCAGGCGAACTCGCGGACCGGGAGGATGTACCGGGACCCGGGCTCCCCATCGCGGCCGATCGCATGGTACATCAGAATGCTGACTCCGGTGGTGAGGCGCTCCCAGGTGTCGCCATCTCCGACCGCCGCGCGTACGCCGCGCCAGAACGCGTACCGCCGAACGAATCGTGCCCAGCGCTGCCCTCGGCCCACGCGAAGGAGCCACGCCGGCGGCAGGTTGGACGCGAGGAGGGCGCGGCGAGCCATGGCGGTGATCGGCCCCTGGCTTTCGAACTCGCCGAGGCCGAGATGATCGAGCAACGCCGGGGTGCGCTGGTAGATCTTCCACGCGCTTGCGCCGGCGCGCTCGTCGTCACGAATGAGATCGCGGCCGCGCTTTCGCTCGTCCTGTGACGCCGCCGCCCCGGGCAGGTACGCCAGCCGGAGGCCCGTGCCCAGGAGCCGGAACGCCAGCTCGATGTCGTACCCACGGGCGAATTCCGCCGCGAAGCCGCCGACGGCCATGAAGGCCGCCCGCGGAAACGAAAGATTGCCGCTGTAGCAGTCCGCGATCGTCGGCTCGGCCGTGCCGCCGTCGAGTCGCCGGTGGCGGCGCTCCCACCCCCGCGCGAACGCGCGCACGAACCAGTCGGCGTCGGACGGGACGACGATGTCGAGCCGACCCATCGCGAGGCGGCCGCTGTCGCTCGCCCGCTGCGCGTCCAGGTGCTCGCGCACGAGGTCCGGCCCGGCGATGATGTCGTCGTCGAGCAGGAGACAGTACCGGGTGTCGGCCGATTCGACGCCGCGGTTGAGTGCCCGGGGCTGGCCGGTGTTGCTCTGGAACATCGGCCGCAGGCGATAGCGGGGGCGATAGCTCTCGAGCAGCTCGCGCGTACGGTCGCTCGAGCCGTCGTCGACGACGATCACCTCGTAGTCATCCAGCGGGCAGGTCTGGCGGTCGAGGGCGTCGAGACAGGCGCGGAGACGGTCAGCGCGGTTGTAGGTCGCCAGCACGACGGTGATGGCCGGCATCATCCGCCCGCCGTCGCGCCGACGACGAGAAAGGGCTCCGCCCCGCGCACCACCGGCTCGGGCAGCGGCGTGTCGGGCGGCTCGTGGGACAGGTCGCGCTCGCAGGCGAAGAAGCGAAGGAAGGGGCGGCGCCGCCCGCCGTTGTGCCCGCGGATGGTGCCCCGGAGGACGGGGTAGTCGGCCTCCAGGGCGTCGAGCACCGCGCGCAGGGTCGGCGGCCCGGCGACCTCGACCTCCACCTCCTCGCCCACGCGGGCGAGATTGCGGAGGTGGAACGGCAGGACGACCCGGATCATGCCAGGGTCTGAACCTCGACCGAGAGCACCGCCGGCAGGTCGTGCACGATGGCGGTCCAGCTGTCCCCGCCGTCGGCCGAGCCGTACACCTGCCCGCCGGTGGTGCCGAAGTAGATCCCGCAGGGATCGAGGCTGTCCACCGTCATCGCGTCGCGCAGCACGTTGACGTAGCAGTCGCTCTGGGGCAGACCCTTGGTGAGCGGCTCCCATTCGTCGCCGCCGCTCCGGCTGCGGTAGACCCGGAGCTTTCCTTCGGGCGGGAAGTGCTCCGAGTCGCTCTTGATCGGCACCACGTAAATCGTCTGCGGCTCGTGGGCGTGGACGTCGATCGGGAAGCCGAAGTCGGTGGGAAGATTGCCGCTCACTTCCCGCCAGTTGTCGCCCCCGTCGTCACTCCGCATCACATCCCAGTGCTTCTGCATGAAGAGGGTCTCGGGCCGGGCGCGGTGCTGTGCGATCCGATGGACGCAATGGCCCACCTCGGCCTCGGGGTCGGGGATGAACTGGGAGCGGAGTCCGCGGTTGATCGGCTTCCAGGTGGCGCCGCCATCGTCCGTGCGGAAGGCGCCGGCCGCCGAGATGGCGACGAACATCCGCTTCGGGTTCGCGGCGTCCTGGATGATGGTGTGGAGACACATCCCGCCGGCACCGGGCGACCAGTGCGGCCCCGAGCCGTGCTGGCGGAGGCCGGAGACCTCCTGCCACGATTTGCCGCCGTCGGCGCTCCGGAAGAGCGCGGCGTCCTCGATGCCCGCGTATACCGTGTCCGGATCGTGGAGCGAGGGCTCGAGGTGCCACACCCGCTTGAACTCCCACGGATGCGGCGTCCCATCGTACCACTGGTGGGTGCCGGGCACCCCGTCGTAGGCGAACTCGTTGCCCACCGGCTCCCAGGTTTCGCCGCCGTCGTTGGAGCGCTGCATCACCTGACCGAACCAGCCGCTCGACTGCGAGCCGTAGATCCGGTCGGGATCGGCGGGCGATCCCTTGAGGTGATAGATCTCCCAGCCGGCGAAATGGGGGCCGCTCACCTTCCATTTTTTCCGCTTACCGTCGGAGCTGATGACGAACCCGCCTTTGCGGGTTCCCACCAGCAGGCGTACGCCGCTCATCTGCGGTTCCCTCCTGAGCTTACGCGTTGGCTCCATGGCGCGGGTCCGGTACCCGCCACAGAGCTAGACGAAGGATCCGGAGCCAAATCGACACCTCCCAGCGGCGCTGTCAAGCAGTATAGTTCCGCATGAGCGAAATCACTCCACGTTCCGTCTCCAGTCGCATCGTCCGGTTGCAGCTGAAGCCTCGCGAGGGACGCTCCCGCGGGCTCCCCAAGCGGCCCGTCGCCGAGCTGACGATCGTGGCGCACGGTGTCGACGGCGACTTCAACCGCTGGCGGACGGAAAAGGCGAACGGCGATCCGGACCAGGCGGTGCTGCTGCTCGCCGACGAGGTGCTGGTGCAGCTTCGCGCCGAGGGATGGCCGGTCGGGCCCGGGGACCTGGGGGAGAACCTCCTGGTGTCGGGGCTGCCGTCGGACACGCTGGCGCCGGGCGTCCGGGTCCGCGCGGGACACGTCGAGCTGGAGATCAGCAAGCGCTGCGATCCGTGCGTGGTGCTCTACGGGCTGCCCTACATCGGACAGGAACGGGGGCCGGCGTTCGTGCGGACGCTGCGGAACCGCCGGGG
>DATEIR010000154.1:0-22371 GCA_035278885.1 Gemmatimonadales bacterium
TGGAGAAAGACCTGGTCGTCCCCCAGGGTGTCGCCTTCCATCACCGCATCCCGCGGATAGCCCGAGATCCAGATCACCGGCAGGTCCGGATGGGCGCGGGCGAGGATCTCCCGCAGCTCCCGGAGCAGGCTGCCCGCCGCCAATCGGCAGGCGTCGTCGATGCTGCGGGCGTCGCCAGTCCCCGCCGCGAGCTCGCGCAGGAGCGCCAGCTGCCGCTCGCCGATGATCCGCCGCGTGTGGTCGGTGTTGGCGCAGAGAATACCGCCCGCCTCGCCCTCGTCGTCGGGCACCCGGCTGTAGGAGAAGGTGTAGTCGGTCTCCTCCGGGCAGCCGTTCCGCTCCATGATGAGGAGCAGCGCCTCGTCGTATGTCCCTTCGTTACCGGACATCGCCGCCCGGGCACGTGGCCTGGTCCCAGCTCTCCCGCCAGACGACCGAGGCCGGCTGCCCCAGCGCGACCGGGTGCTTGCCCCCGAGAATGCTGCGGTACGCATCGTTATGGAGGTTGATGAGCTGTTCCCCCCACCAGACGAACATGGGCTGGCGGGAGGTGAGGATGATGGGCACAGCGGTGCGGAGCGCTCCGGGCCAGCTCTCGACCGGCCCGAGCGGCGTGGGGGACCAGTCGGTGCCGCGCATGAGGCGGCCAAGCTCGCCGCCCCCGCCGAGCGGATCGGCGGATCGTGGTGCCTGCTGCTGGGAGACGGTCATCGCCGCAAAGGTGCTGCGAGCGGGCCGTTCCGCCTCTGACTTGGCTCACAGGGCCGTGTGACGCGCGTCACGAGTGGGCGCGCGCGCGGGGGTTTTCGACCGATCCGGATCGCGCTACAATGGGTTCCATGGACTCGCGACGCGTCCCCGAGCGCGTCCCCGACGCGGATCCTCCCAGTCTGGTTGTCCGGGGCATCTCTCCGGCGGTCGACGGCGGCCGCTACGCCGTCAAGCGACTGGTGGGCGACGAGCTGCAGGTGGGGGCGGACATCTTCAAGGACGGACACGACACTGTGGCGGCGCGGGTGCTGGTCTGGCCGCCCGGCGAGCGCCGTCCGTCGAGCGTCCCGCTCGCCTACGTTTTCGACGACGATCGGTGGTACGCGGGCATCCCGCTCGATCGGCCCGGCGAATGGCGCTTCACCGTGGAAGCGTGGACCGATCGCTTCGCGAGCTGGCACAACGAGCTGGAAAAGAAGGTCGCGGCCGGCCAGGATGTCGGGTCCGAGCTGATCGAAGGCGCCGAGCTGGTGCGCGGGGCCGAGCCGCATGCCCGCGGCACCGACCACGGCCGTCTGCTCGAGTATGCCACCGTGATCGGCGACGCGGCCGCCGATCCGACGGCGAGGGTCGGCGCGGCGCTCTCCCCCGACCTGCTGGGGCTCATGGCGCTTTACGCGCCGCCCGAAGGCCTTACCCGGGCCGAGGGGGAGTTCCGGGTGCGGGCCGATCGGCGCGCCGCGGGCGTCGCCGCCTGGTACGAGTTCTTCCCCCGCTCGGCCACCGACGATCCCCGCCGCCATGGCACCTTCGCCGGCGCCGCCAAGGCCTTGCCGCGGATCGCGTCACTCGGCTTCGACGTGGTATACCTGCCGCCGATTCATCCCATCGGCCGGACCCACCGGAAGGGTCCCAACAACGCGCTGGTCGCCGGCCCCGACGATCCGGGGAGCCCCTGGGCGATCGGCAACGAGGATGGCGGGCACGATGCCGTCAACCCCGCGCTCGGGACGCTGAACGACTTCCGGCGCTTCGTGGAGACCGCGCGCAGCCTCGGCCTCGAGGTGGCGCTCGACTATGCGCTGCAGTGCTCGCCCGACCACCCGTGGGTCCGGGAGCACCCCGAGTGGTTCTTCATTCGGCCCGACGGCACGATCAAATACGCGGAGAACCCGCCCAAGAAGTACGAGGACATCTACCCTCTGAATTTCTGGTGCGACGACCGGGAGGCCCTCTGGGACGCCTGCCGGGACATCTTCCGTTTCTGGATCGGCCAGGGCGTCCGCACCTTCCGGGTCGACAACCCGCATACCAAGCCGTTCGCCTTCTGGGAGTGGTGCATCGCCGAAGTCCAGCGCGAGTTTCCCGACGTGGTCTTCCTGGCCGAGGCGTTCACCCGGCCCAAGCGGATGCAGACGCTGGCGAAGCTGGGCTTCACCCAGTCGTACACCTATTTCACCTGGCGCAACGGCGCGGCCGAGCTGGCCGACTACGTCACCGAGCTGGCCGCCCCGGAGACGGTGGACTACTTCCGGGGGAACTTCTTCGCCAACACCCCGGACATTCTCCACGAGTTCCTGCAGGAGGGCGGACCGGCGGCCTTCCGGATCCGCCTGCTGCTCGCGGGCACGCTCTCGCCGGTGTACGGGATCTACAGCGGGTTCGAGCTGTTCGAGCGCGTCCCCCCGCGCGCCGGGAGCGAGGAATATCTCGACTCCGAGAAGTACCAGGTGCGGGTACGCGACTGGTCGGCGCCCGAGCGCCTCGACGAGGAGATCGCCCGGCTCAATCGGGTGCGAACGCAGGAGCCCGGGCTGCAGCGCATGGACAACATCAGCTTCCATGCCGCCGGCCATCCCGACGTGCTCTGCTATCTCAAGGCCGCGTGGCAGCGTGACCTGCTCTGCGCCGTCTCGGTGAACCCGCATGAACCGGTGGACGCGGAGCTGGAGATCCCGCTGGCCCGCCTCGGCCTGGGTCCCGGCGACCGCTACGTGGTGGAGGATCTGCTGACCGGCGAGCGGCGGCAGTGGTGCGGAGAGCGCCAGCCCGTCCGGTTCGACCCGGCGGAGCGGGTCGGCTACATCTGGCGGGTCGTCGGACGGGAAGGGGTGGGGGCGCCATGAGCGACGACGCCGGCTGGTATCGCGACGCCATCATCTATCAGCTGCACATCCGCGCCTACCGCGACAGCGACGGTGACGGCATCGGGGATTTCGCGGGCCTGACCGAGAAGCTCGATTATCTCCAGGACCTCGGCGTCACGACGCTCTGGCTGCTCCCGTTCTACCCCAGCCCGCTCAAGGACGACGGCTACGACATCGCCGACTACGACGACGTCAATCCGTCCTACGGCAACCTGCAGGACTTCAAGGTCTTTCTTCGGGAGGCCCACCGCCGCGGGCTCAAGGTGATCACCGAGCTGGTCATCAATCACACCTCGGATCAGCATCCCTGGTTCCAGCGCGCCCGGCGTGCCCGCCCCGGATCGCGGGCCCGCAACTTCTACGTCTGGAGCGACGACCCCGACCGCTATCCCGAGGCCCGGATCATCTTCAAGGACTTCGAGCGGTCCAACTGGACCTGGGACGCTGAGGCGGGGGCGTACTACTGGCACCGGTTCTACTCCCATCAACCCGATCTCAACTTCGACAACCCGAACGTCCACAACGCGGTGTTCGCGGCGCTCGACTTCTGGCTGCGGCTCGGAGTGGACGGTCTCCGGCTCGACGCGGTCCCCTACCTGTACGAGCGGGAGGGCACCAACTGCGAGAACCTTCCGGAGACCCACGCGTTCCTGAAGGAGCTCCGCCGGCGGCTGGACGAGAAGTTCGAGGACCGGATGCTGCTCGCGGAGGCCAACCAGTGGCCCGAGGACGCGGTCGCCTATTTCGGCAACGGCGACGAGTGCCACATGGCCTTCCACTTCCCCGTGATGCCCCGGCTGTTCATGGCGCTCCAGATGGAGGACCGCTTCC
The DNA here is from genome assembly GCA_035278885.1 of Gemmatimonadales bacterium. Lineage (GTDB taxonomy): Bacteria > Gemmatimonadota > Gemmatimonadetes > Gemmatimonadales > GWC2-71-9 > CAVVWJ01. The sequence goes on from DATEIR010000154.1 coordinate 3,690, forward strand.
CGGTTCTCGACATCCTGCAGCAGACGCCGGCGATCCCCGAGGGGTGCCAGTGGGCGGTCTTCCTCCGCAACCACGACGAGCTCACCCTCGAGATGGTGACCGACGAAGACCGGGACTACATGTACCGGATGTACGCCTCGGACCCGCAGGCCCGGATCAACCTGGGCATCCGCCGCCGGCTCGCGCCGCTGATGGGAAACAACCGCCGCCGCATCGAGCTGATGAACGCCCTGCTGTTCTCCCTGCCGGGAACCCCGATCGTCTATTACGGCGACGAGATCGGCATGGGCGACAACATCTACCTGGGCGACCGGAACGGCGTGCGCACCCCGATGCAATGGAGTCCCGACCGCAACGCCGGGTTTTCCCTCGCCAACCCGCAGCGGCTCTACTCTCCGGTCAACATCGACCCGGAATACCACTACGAGGCGCTCAACGTCGAATCGCAGCAGAACAACCCGCATTCACTGCTCTGGTGGATGAAGCACCTCATCGGCCTCAGGAAGCGCCACCGCGCGTTCGGCCGGGGGACGCTGCGCTTCCTCTCGCCGGAGAACCCGCGGGTGCTCGCGTTCGTGCGGCAGTGGCAGGACGAGCGGATCCTGGTGGTGGCGAACCTCTCGCGCTTCGCCCAGGCGGCGGAGCTGGACCTGGCCGAGTTCGAGGGCACCGTCCCGGTGGAGATGTTCGGACGCACTCCCTTTCCCCGGATCGGCTCCGCCCCGTACTCCATCACCCTCGGCCAGCACGCCTTCTACTGGTTCCTGCTTCCCGCCGCCGAGGGCGCCACCCGCGAGGTGACCCAGGAGTGGCGGGCCCCCACCGTGGCACTCCGGGGCGGCTGGCAGGAGCTGGTCACCGGCAGCGAGCAGGAGCGGCTGGAGGCGATGCTCCCGGCGTACCTGCGTCGGCGGCGATGGTTCCGGGGCAAGGCCAGGGAGATCGCGTCGGTCGCCATCGGCCGCTCCATACCGGTGCCGCTCCGCGAGCGCGAGGTCCTGCTCGCGATCGTCGAGGTGAGCTATCTCGACGGCGACGCCGAGCAGTACGTCCTGCCGATCGGCCACGCGGAAGGCACCGAGGCGGCCGATCTGCTCCGCCAGTCGCCCGACACGATCCTGATGAATCTGCCCCGCGGCCAGATCCTGTACGACGCGACGGCCGACGAGCGCTTCGTGAACGTGCTGGTGGATGGCATGGCGCGCCGGCGCCGGTGGCGCAGCGCCGGGGCGGAGCTGGTGGCGTCGCGGACCCATGCGTTCGGTGCCCTGCAGGACCAGGTGGAGGAGTTCCGGGCCAGTCCGCTCCGGGCGGAGCAGACCAACAGCTCGGTCAACCTGGGCGATCGCCTGCTGCTCAAGTTCTTCCGCAAGGCCGAGCCCGGCGTCAACCCCGACCTGGAGATCGGCCGCTTCCTGACCGAGCACACCGGGTTCCGGCGGATCCCGCTGCTCGCCGGCGGGCTGGAATTGCGCTCGCGGAACCGGGATCCGGTCACCATCGGCGTGCTGCACCAGTTCGTGCCCAGCGAGGGCGACGCGTGGCGCCTGGCGCTCAACGCGCTGGGCCAGTACTTCGAGCGCGCCCTGGTCGCTCCCTCACCGCCGAACGAGGCGGAGCTCGCCCCGGTGGGGCTGCTCGACCTCGCGGTCCAGGAGCCGTCGGCGCGGATCGAGGAGCTGGCCGGACCGTTCCTGGCCCAGGTCCGGCTCCTGGGCGAGCGCACCGCGGAGATGCATGTGGCGCTCGCGTCCTCGACCGAGGATCCCGCCTTTGCGCCGGAGCCGTTCACGGCGTTGTATCGCCGCTCGCTCTACCAGTCCGCCCGCTCGGCGGTCCGGACCACGTTCGACCTGCTGCGGCGGCGTCTGCCCACCCTGAGCGAGGCCCTCCAGCACCAGGCCCATGTCCTGATCGGCATGGAAGAGCCGCTGCTCCGGCGGGTCCGCGCGGTCACCGATCGCAAGCTGGTGGCCACCCGGATCCGGATCCATGGCGACTACCACCTGGGCCAGGTCCTCTACACCGGGCGCGACTTCATCATCCTGGACTTCGAGGGCGAGCCGAGCCGGAGCATCAGCGAGCGGCGCTTCAAGCGCTCGCCGCTGCGGGACGTCGCGGGCATGATCCGGAGCTTCGAGTACGCCGCGGCGTACGGGCTGCAGCACGGTCCGACCCGGGCGGAGGACGCCCCGGCCCTGGCGCCCTGGTCCCGCCTTTGGCGCCGCTGGGCCTCGGCCCGCTTCCTCCGCGGCTACCTCGGCGTGGCCACCGAGGGCGGATTCCTGCCGCCCAACCCGGACGACCTCCGGGCCATGCTCGAGCTGTATCTCATCGACAAGACGGTGTACGAGCTGCGCTACGAGCTCAACAACCGCCCCGAGTGGGTGGCCATTCCGCTGCAGGCGCTGCTGCGCCGGGCGGAGCCGGAGGCCCGGTTGGTGGGGGCCGGAACGTGAAGGGGGCCGCGGCCCGCGACCCGGCGGCTCCCGACCCGACCGAGCTGGCGCAGCTCACGGCCGGCACCCACGCGGATCCCCACCACCTCCTCGGCGCTCACCCGGTGGACGGCGGCGTGGTGGTCCGGGCGCTCCATCCCGACGCCGTAGGCGCCGAGTGTCTGCTCGAAGATGGCCGAGCCGTCCCGATGGCCACGCTCGGCAAGAGCGGGGTCTTCGCGGCGGTGCTCGAAGATCGGACGCTGCCGCTGCGGTACCGCTTTCGATTCCGCTTCGCCGGCGGGGGCACCTGGGAGCAGGACGATCCGTACCGGTTCCTTCCGTCGGTGGGCGACGTGGACGTCTATCTGATCTCCGAGGGGACGCACCGCGCGCTCTGGCGGGTCCTCGGCGCCCATCCACGCCAGCTGGACGGCGTGGACGGCATCGGCTTCGCCGTCTGGGCGCCGAACGCGCGGGGCGTGAGCGTGGTGGGCGATTTCTGCCGCTGGGACGAGCGTCGCCTCCCGATGCGCCGCCTGGGCAGCTCGGGGGTCTTCGAGCTCTTCGTGCCGGGCGTCGCCCCGGGTGCGCTCTACAAGTTCCACATCCTCGGCCCCCATCGCGAGCTGCGGCTCAAGGCCGACCCGTTCGCCCGGGCCGCCGAGCTGCCGCCCGGCACCGCGTCCCGGGTCACCGCCTCGTCCTACCAGTGGGGCGATGCCGAGTGGCTGGCTCGACGCGCGGGACGGGATCCGGGCCGCGCGGCGATGGCGATCTACGAGGTGCACCTCGGCTCCTGGGCCCGGGTGCTCGAGGAGGGACACCGCTCGCTCACCTACCGGGAGATCGCGCCCCGCCTGATCGAGCACGTGCGGCGGCTGGGATTCACGCACGTCGAGTTCCTGCCGCTGGCGGAGCACCCCTTCACCGGAAGCTGGGGCTATCAGGTCAGCGCCTACTTCGCCCCGACCGCCCGCTACGGGACGCCGGACGACCTGCGGTTCCTGATCGACGCGCTCCATACCGCCGGCGTGGGTGTGATCCTCGATTGGGTCCCGGCCCACTTTCCCAAGGACGACTTCGCCCTGCGCCGCTTCGACGGCACCGCGCTCTACGAGCACGAAGACCCCCGCCGCGGCGAGCACCCGGAGTGGGGAACCCTGATCTTCAACTACGGCCGCCGAGAGGTCCGGAACTTCCTCGTCGCGAACGCGCTCTACTGGCTCGAGGAGTTCCACGTGGACGGACTGCGGGTGGATGCGGTCGCCTCGATGCTCTACCTCGATTACAGCCGGAAGGCAGGCGAGTGGGTCCCCAACCGGCACGGCGGCCGGGAGGACCTCGATGCGGTGGAGTTCCTGCGGGAGCTGAACGCCGTGCTCGCGGAGGAGCATCCCGGCTGCTTCACCGTGGCCGAAGAGTCCACGTCGTGGCCTGGCGTGACCGCGCCGGTGGACCAGGGTGGCCTGGGTTTCACCTACAAATGGAACATGGGGTGGATGCATGACACCCTGAACTACTTCGCGCTGGATCCGGTGCATCGGCGGTTCCACCACGAGTGGCTCACCTTCGCCATGATGTACGAGTACAGCGAGCGGTTCATCACGCCGCTCTCCCACGACGAGGTGGTGCACGGCAAGGGCACGCTGCTCGCCAAGATGCCGGGCGATCTGTGGCAGCGCTTCGCCAACCTTCGCGCGCTTCTGGCGTACCAGTACACCCGCCCCGGCAAGCCGCTTCTGTTCATGGGCGCCGAGCTGGGCTCGCTGAGGGAGTGGAACCACGATTCCAGCCTCGACTGGCACCTGGGCGACGAGCCGCTCAACGCCGGCCTGCTCCGCTTCATGGCCGACCTCGGCCGGCTGTATCGCGAGCGCCCGGAGTTCTGGCGGGAGGACCCGGACTATTCGGGCTTCCAATGGCTGGATGCCGACGACCGGGACCACTCGGTGTACGCGTATCTCCGCCGAGACGGGGGGCGAAGCGTCGTGGTGCTGCTCAACCTCACTCCCGTGCCGCGTCCCGGGTACCGGGCCGGGGCTCCGGCCGAGGGCCGCTGGTCGCTGCTGCTCTCGAGCGATGCGCCCCAGTACGGCGGCAGCGGCTACGGCATGATCGAGGAGGTCCGCACCGAGCCCAGCCCCTGGCAGCATCAGCCGGCCTCGTTTCGCATCGATCTTCCGCCCCTCGGCGCGGTCGTCCTCGCCCACGAACCTGACTGACCCCGGAGACATGTCCCCGCTCGACCGCGGCGCCGTGCTGCTACCCGACGGCCGCACCCGTTTCAGCGTGTGGGCGCCGGTGCCCCGACGCGTAGAGCTGTGTGTCCGCCGCCCCGACCAGGTGCAGGTGGTCCCCCTGGAGCGTGACGAGCAGGGCGTGGGCCGCGCCGAGCTCCATGACGTCGTCGCCGGGCTGGAGTACTGGTACCGGCTCGACGGCGAGCGCGACCGGCCCGATCCGGTGAGCCGGGAGCTCGCGGGGGGTGTACACGGGGTCAGCCGGGTGGTCGATCCCGGCGCCTTCCCCTGGTCGGACGCCGAGTGGCGGGGGCTCGCCATGCCGGATCTGATCATCTACGAGCTGCACGTGGGCACCTTCACCCCCGAGGGCACCTTCGAGGCGGCGATCGCGCGACTGCCGTACCTGATCGACCTCGGCGTGACCGCGCTCGAGATCATGCCCGTGGCCGAGTTCCCCGGGCGGCGCAATTGGGGATACGACGGGGTGTCGCTGTATGCGCCTCACAGCGCGTACGGCGGGCCGGCGGGCCTGCGCCGCCTGGTGGACGCGGCCCACCGCGGCGGCATGGCCGTTCTGCTCGACGTGGTCTACAACCATCTCGGCCCCGAGGGGAACTACCTTCGCGAGTTCGGCCCCTACTTCAGCGATCGCTACCGGACGGCCTGGGGCGAGGGCTTCAATCTCGACGGAGCCGACAGCGGCGAGGTCCGGCGCTATCTGGTGGACAACGCGGTCTACTGGATCGACGAGTTCCACTTCGACGGACTCCGGCTGGACGCGGCCGACCGGATCGTCGACCTGAGTCCGGTCCATCTGGCGGAAGAGATCGGGCACGCGGTGCACGCGCGCGGGGACGCGCTCGGCCGGCGCACGGTGGTCGTCGCCGAGATCGACAGCAACGATCCCCGCTGGGTGCGGCCCCGCGAGGTCGGCGGCTTCGGGCTCGATGCCCACTGGTCCGACGATTTCCACCATGCGGTGCATGTGGCGCTGACCGGGGAGCGAAGCGGGTACTACGCCGACTTCGGCGGGGTAGGCCCCGTGGCGCGCGTGCTGGAGCGGCGCTACGTCCATGAGGGCGGCTACTCGCCCTTCCGGCGCCGCAGCCACGGGCGTCCGGCCGGGGACGTGCCGGGCGACCGGTTCGTCGTCTGCGTGCAGAACCACGACCAGGTCGGCAACCGGGCCGGCGGAGAGCGGCTGGCCGCGCTGGTCGGGCCGGCGGGCGTGCGTCTCGCGGCCGCTATACTTCTGCTCGCGCCGTACGTCCCGCTCCTCTTCATGGGCGAGGAGTACGCCGAGGATAGTCCGTTCCAGTACTTCGTCAGCCACGGCGATCCCGCGCTGATCGAAGCGGTCCGCCAAGGCCGCCGTCGGGAGTTCGCCGCCTTCGGGTGGGAGAACCAGGTTCCCGACCCTCAGTCCGAGACCACCTTCGCGGCCTCTCGGCCGCGCTGGGACCGGGCAGGGCAGGGGGAGCACGCGGGAATCCTCGCCCTCTACCGGGACCTGCTCCGGCTGCGCCGGGCGCTCCCCCTGCTGCGGCCCGGCGCGGCTGAGCCTGCGGTGCGACACGACCAGCGCGAGGAGTGGGTGGCGATGCGACTGAGCGGGAGTGACCGGGCGCTGGAGGCGGTCTTCAATTTCGCCGCGGACACGCGTGATGTTCCGGACCCGGCGCATCCCGCCGATCTCCTCCTCAGTACGGACGATCCGCGCTACGGCGGCGCCGGGCAGGTCCGGCGAAACGGTCGCGTGCTCACGCTCCCGCCGCGGACCGCGGCGCTCCTCCGGAGCCGGCGATGATCCGCGTGTGGCCCGGTGCGCCGGGCCCGCTCGGCGCCGCGTGGGACGGCGAAGGCACCAACTTCGCGATCTTCTCGGAACACGCGTCGGCGGTGGAACTGTGTCTCTTCGATCGCCCCGACGCCGCCCGCGAGGTCGAGCGCGTTCCCCTGCGGGAGCGCAGCGACCAGGTCTGGCACGCCTACCTTCCCGACGTGCGGCCGGGCCAGCTCTACGGCTATCGGGTGCACGGTCCCTGGGCGCCAGAGGACGGGCACCGCTTCAATCCGGCCAAGCTGCTGCTCGATCCCTACGCCCGGGCCATCAGCGGCACCATCCGTTGGAGCGACGCGCTCTCCGGCTACAGCATGACCCCGCCGATGGACGAGCGCGACCTGGTGGCCGACTCGGCCGACAGCGCCGCGGGGCTTCCCAAGTGCGTCGTAGTCGAGCCCGCCTTCACCTGGGGAGACGACAAGCCGCCGCGCACGCCCTGGAATCGGACCGTCATCTACGAATGTCACGTGAAGGGGATGACGATGCTGCACCCGGAGGTGCCCGAGTCCCTGCGCGGCACCTACCTCGGCCTCGCCACGGACCCCATGCTGGACCACTTCCTGTCGCTCGGCGTGACCGCGGTGGAGCTGCTACCCGTCCACCACTTCGTCACCGAGCGGCGCCTGCACGAGCTGGGGCTCGGCAATTACTGGGGGTACGAGTCGATCGGGTTCTTCGCGCCCGACGTCCGCTACGCCACCGGCGGGGTGGGACAGCAGGTGGCCGAGTTCAAGTCGATGGTGAAGCGGTTCCACCGGGTGGGACTCGAGGTCATTCTCGACGTGGTGTACAACCACACGGCCGAGGGCAATCAGCTGGGCCCCACCCTGTGCTTCCGCGGCATCGACAACGAGGCCTATTATCGCCTCGACCCGGATCACCGGCGCTACTACGTGGACTACACCGGCACCGGCAACACGCTCGATATCCGCCACTCCCGCACCATGCAGCTGGTGATGGACAGCCTGCGCTACTGGGTGGACGAGATGCACGTCGACGGATTCCGCTTCGATCTCGCTCCCGTGCTGGCGCGGGACGACACCGGGGTGAGCCCGTTCGCGGAGTTCTTCGACGTGGTGCGCCAGGATCCCGTGGTGAGCCGGGTGAAGCTCATCGCCGAGCCGTGGGACCTGGGTCCGGACGGCTACCAGGTGGGCCGGTTTCCCATCGGCTGGGGCGAGTGGAACGGCAAGTATCGGGACAGCGCGCGCCGGTTCTGGCGCGGCGACCCGGGCCAGGTGGGCGAGCTGGCCTCCCGGCTCGCCGGCAGCAGCGACCTCTTCGAGGGCAGCGGACGCAGCCCCCAGGCGAGCGTCAACTTCGTCACCTGCCACGACGGCTTCACCCTCGCCGACCTGGTCAGCTACGAGTCCAAGCACAACGACGCGAACGGCGAGGACAACCGCGACGGGAGCGACAACAACCTGAGCCGCCACTGGGGCGTGGAGGGACCGACCGAAGCGGTGCATGTCGTGCGGATGCGTGAGCGGATCAAGCGCAACCTGATGGCGATGCTCGCCTTCTCGCAGGGTGTGCCGATGCTCTCCCACGGCGACGAAGTGTGCCGCACCCAGCAGGGCAACAACAACGCGTACTGTCAGGACAATCCGATCGCGTGGGTCGATTGGCGGCTCACCCCGCTGAAGAAGCAGTTCCTGGAGTTCACCCGGGCGGTCTTCGCCATTCGGGCGCGCAACCCCGTGCTGCGACGCCGCACGTTCTTCCGGAACGAGCCGACCCTGCCCGGCGGGATGAAGGATCTGGCCTGGCTCCGACCCGATGGGGCGGAGATGACGCCCGACGACTGGAACGATCCGGGCAATCACGTGCTGGGCATGCTCGTGCGGGGCGAGGCCACCGACGAGGTGGACGAGCGCGGCCGCCGGCTGATGGGCGAGGCTGTGCTCCTGCTGGTGAACGGCGGCGCGCGCTCGCGCCCCTTCGCGCTGCCCGCCCTCGACCGGCCCGGTGCCTGGACCGAGATCATCAACACGGCCCATCCGCAGGCACGGCCGGTGCGGCAGAACCGGATCAACCTGGTCGCGCACTCGCTCATGCTGCTGCGGCACGAGGCGCCGCGGTGAGCCGATGCCGGAGATCCTGGCCACCTACCGACTCCAGCTCCATGCCGGCTTCACCCTCGCCGACGCGCGCGCGCTCGTTCCCTACCTGAGACGCCTCGGCGTCAGCCATCTCCACTGCTCTCCGCTGCTCCGCTCACGCCAGGGGAGCACCCACGGCTACGACGTCGTCGATCCGACCATGCTCGATCCCGAGCTGGGCAGCGAGGCCGACCTTGCCGCGCTGCACCAGGCGCTGGCGGGGCAGGGGATGGGGCTGGTGCTCGACATCGTGCCCAACCACATGGCCGCCTCGCACGAGAACCCGGCGTGGGAGGACGTCCTCACCCACGGCCCGGCCTCGCGCTACGCCCGGTGGTTCGACATCGACTGGCGCACCTCCGAGCCGGACCTGCGCAGCCGGGTGCTGCTGCCCGTGCTGGGAGATCCGCGAGCGCACGCGCTGGAGCGAGGCGAGATCGCCCTCGCCGTCCGCAGCGGGGTCCCGCGGGTCGGCTACTTCGAGCACAGCTTCCCGCTGGATCCTTCGACCCTGCCGGCGGTGCTCCGGCCCGCTCTGGCGCGCTGCCGGGACCGGTTGGGGCCCGACCACCCGCGCTGCACCGCCCTCGCCGAGGCGATCGACCGGCTCCGGCGGATGCCCCGACGCACGACTCGCCGCGCCGGCGCGGCCGAGGAGCGGCGCCGGAGCGCGGCCGTGGCGCTCGAAGGGCTGACCCTCGCGGCCGAGGACCCGGCCGTCCGCGGCGAGATGGAGGCCGCCATCGCCGACTTCGGCGCCGGCCCGGACGGCGCGGCGCGGCTCGGCCGGCTGCTCGACGCGCAGGTCTACCGGCTGGTGCACTGGCGTCGGGCGGCGCGCGAGATCAACTACCGACGCTTCTTCGACGTGAACGATCTCGTCGCGCTCCACATGGAGGATCCCGAGGTCTTCGCCCAGACTCATGCCCTGGTGCTCGACTGGCGCGCCCGCGGCTGGGTGGACGGTTTCCGGATCGATCACCCCGACGGCCTGCTCGACCCGCGGGCCTACCTCGACCGCCTGGCCTCGGCGGCGTTTCCCGGCGCGGAAGGCTCGCCGCCCATCTTCGTGGAGAAGATCCTCAGCCACGGCGAGCACCTCCGGGCCGACTGGCCCGTCGCCGGCACGACCGGCTACGACTTTCTCAACCTGGCCGAAGCCCTCTTCATTCCGGCGGACGGCTTCGCGGCGCTCGAGGCCGACTACCGGCGCGTCATCCGGCAGCCGCTCGCCTTCCCCGACCTGGTGCGGCAGGGCAAGCGTCTGGTGCTGGAGACCGCCCTGTCGGCCGGGGTGCGGAGGCTGGCGGAGCGCCTGCACCGCCTCGGCCGCTCGCGCCCGGTTGCCGCCCCACCGGTCGGGGCGCTCGCCCGGGCCATCGCGGAGACGATCGTCGCGCTCCCGGTCTACCGGACTTACGTGGACGACCGCACGCCCGTCCCCGCCGGGGAGGATCGGTGTCTGCTCCGTGGCGCCCTCCAGGAAGCGCGCGCTCGGGGTCGAGCCACGGCGGGGGCGATGGATCTGCTGGAAGAGGCCCTCCTGGCGCACGAGGGACCGATGCGCACGCCGGAGCACGAGGGGGCGCGATTGCGGCTGGTGCAGCGCTTCCAGCAGCTCAGCGGTCCGGCCGCCGCCAAGGGTGTGGAGGATACGGCGTTCTATGCCTATGCGCCGCTGCTGTCCCGCAACGAGGTCGGCGGCGGCCCCGAGGCGCCGCTCGACCGCGCGCTGGCCGAGTTCCACGCGGGCAACGCCGAGCGCGCGGCGCGGTGGCCGCGATCCCTCCTCGCCGTCACCACCCACGACACCAAGCGCACCGCCGACGTGCGCGCCCGGCTCGACCAGCTGGCCGAGCTGCCGGAGGAATGGGTGGAGCGCCTCGACCAATGGCGGCGGATCAATGTCGCGTTCAAGAGCACGGTGCGAGGCCGCAGGCTGCCCGACCCCGGGACGGTCCACCACCTGTTCCAGGCCATGGTGGGGATCTGGCCTCAGGAGCCGCCGGCCGTGGGCGCGCTGGAGGAGCTGCGAGGGCGGATCGGCGAGTACATGCTCAAGGCGACGCGGGAGGCGAAGCGGCGGACCAGCTGGACCGATCCCGACCCCGGATTCGAGGCCGCGCTCGAGGTTGACATCGGGGCGCTCTTCTCACCCGCCAGGTCGCCGCGATTGCTCGACGATCTCGAGCGCTGGGTGGCGCGCATCGCGCCTGCCGGCTGGTGGACCTCCGCGGCGCGCGTCATCCTCCATCTGGCCAGCCCCGGGATCCCCGACCTCTATCAGGGTGACGAGCTCGGGTTCCTCGCCCTGGTGGATCCCGACAATCGGCGTCCGGTGGATTACGCCCGGCGCGCCGCCCTCCTGGAGGAAGTCGAGCGGGAATGGGCCGGCGAGGGGGAGGTGCGCCATCGGTTTCTGCGCGGCCTGTTGGAGACGCCGGAGGACGGACGCCTCAAGCTGCACCTGATCCGCACCGCTCTCGCGGCTCGCCGCGCTTGCCCCTCCGCCTTCCGCTCGACCACTTACCTGCCGCTCGCCGCGCAGGGCGCCGAGGCGGCGCGGGTAGTCGCGTTCGCCCGGGGTGAGGGCCAGGATCGCATCCTCGTCGCGGTGCCCAGGCACCTCGGGTCGAGGGTTCCAGGTGAGGACACCTCGCCCCTCGCCGGGTGGGCCGGCACCGTGCTGCCCCTGCCGTCCGGCTGGCCCGCGCGCTGGACCTGCGCGCTGAGTGGGGAGCGCATCGACGCCGCCGGCGGGGCCGTGCCGATCGACGAGCTCTTCGCCCGCCTTCCGGCCGCACTCCTGCTGCCCGACGATCACCGCTGATCTCCGGAGCTTCCATGCACCTCGATCCCGTCGCCCCCGGTGCCGCCGTGTCTCTCTCGGACGAGGCCGCCCGCCCGAGCCACATGCACGACGCCGACAAGTCGGCCCTCCGAGACCGCCTCGATACCCTCACCGAACGGATCGACCGGCTGCAGGAAGCCCTCTTCGCGGAAAGCGAGCGCTCCGTGCTCGTCGTGCTCCAGGGGCGGGACACCTCGGGCAAGGACGGCACCATCCGCAAGGTCTTCGGTCCCCTCGACCCGCAGGGCACCGTCGTCACCGCGTTCAAGGCCCCGACCGAACTGGAGCTGCGCCACGATTTCCTCTGGCGGGTGCACCAGGCGGTGCCGCCGCGCGGCCTGATCGGCATCTTCAACCGGTCGCACTACGAGGACGTGCTGGTGGTCAGAGTGCGGCAGCTGGTGCCGGAGCGCGTGTGGCGGGGGCGATACGAGCAGATCAACCGCTTCGAGCGGAACCTGGTGGAGAGCGGAACCACGATACTCAAGTTCTTCCTGCACATTTCCCGCGCGGAGCAGCGCGAGCGGCTGCTGGCCCGGCTGGAGGAGCCGGAAAAGTTCTGGAAGTTCAATCCCGGCGATCTGGAAGATCGCAAGCGGTGGGACGACTACACGGCGGCGGCGGAGGAGATGCTGGCACGGACCAGCACCGAGACGGCGCCCTGGTACGTCGTGCCGGCGGACCATAAGCCGATCCGGGACGTGTTGGTAGCGGAGACGATCGTCGCGGCGCTCGAACGGATGGACCCCAAGTATCCCGCGCCGACCGGTGACCTCGCGGCCTGGCGCCGGGAGCTGGCCTGAGCTCAGCTCCGCCCGTCGGCGCCCACCAGCACGTAGGTGATGGTGTTGCCGGACACGAAGAACGGGATGCGCGTGCCCATGTGCAGCGCGAGCGAGCGGGCCAGCCGGGCGTTCGAGGCGTCGACCACCACGCCGACCTGCATGCCGCCGCTCGGCCCGCCCCCGGGAGGCACGAAGTTTTCCCAGTCCAGGGTATAGTCCGGCTTGCTGAAGCTGAAGGTTTTCGACATGTAGGGGACGAGCTGTGCCGGCATCAGTCCCGGTCCCGCGTCCGGGGCCCAGCTGCCGGTCTCGTAATAGCCGGTGTAGGCCGCCAGCCGGATCGCTTCCAGGTCACCCACCACCTGCGCCGAGAGCGCCCGGTAGCGCAGGTCGATGTACTTGAGGACCGCGAGCCCCGACAGGATCCCCAGGACCGCGCAGACGACCAGCAGCTCGATGAAGGTGAAACCACGCCGGCCCCGCGTCATGGCGCCCTCCGCGCGATCACCTCGAAGCTGCGACCGATGAAGGTTGCCAGCGCATCGCGGGACGACAAGCTGAGCTGCGTCGTTCCTTGCATCGCCGTCATGCGCCACCCGGTCCCGATCCGGGTGTACTCGAGCCCTTCACCGTAGGCGCCCGCCTCGGCCAGCGTCTCGGGGAGCCGGCTGTTCTGCTGATAGAAGCGCTGGATATGCTGAGCGGCGTTGGCCATGCTGATCCGGAGACTGGCTTCCTGGACCTCGGTCGCCTCGGGGGCGCCGACCGCCGGGAAGAGCCAATCGGGACGCTCGATCAGGAGGTAAGCACAGAGGACCATGGTGATCGCGGCCGAGGTCCAGACGAACGCTCGAATTTTCCCGCGGGCCGCGCGCCGGGCCTCGGCCTCGCGCACTACCGCGTCGCGGGTCTCGGCCTGGTGCTTGAGAACGGTGTCGTAAGCCTCGAGCAATGCCTGCTTCTCGGCCGAGGCCGATCGGGCCTCGGGCTTCGGCGGTGTGGGTGCAGTCTCCTGGCTCATGGCATCCCTGACCTTGGCGTTGTCGCGCTCAGGGCGAGGGAGTCCCGCCCGCGAGCGCCCGCTCCACCACGTCCGGAAAGCTTCGGATGTCGATCGGTTTGGTGATGTAGCCGTCGAATCCCGCGCCCAGCGCGCGCTCCCGGTCTCCGCTCATGGCATGCGCGGTGAGGGCAACGACCCTCAGGGACCGGTGGGTGGAGCTCCGGATCTCCTGCACCAGGGCGAAGCCGTCGCGGCCCGGAAGCTGGATATCCATCAGCACCAGCGCCGGGTCGGTGCGCGCGATCGTGTCCATCAGCCCGTCGCCACCCGACAGCCCCGTGACCTCGTGGCCTCGCAGGGTCAGGAGGGTTCGAAAGAGCTTCATGTTGTCGGGGCTGTCTTCGACGATCAGGATCTTCGCCACTGTCTCACCATCGGGGGGCAAGAAGTACGCCACCGCGCAGGCAAACGCTACGCCAGCGTCCGGGGTTCAGGTCCGGACTCAAGCTAACAAGCAGCAGGACGCCATGCGCTTACGGGTCGGCGCATCGGGGGGGCTCGGGCCCCCGGGGACCCCGACTGGACCGTCGCGCGGGCGCGTTGAGATTCGCTAGGGATGGGGGTACAATGCGCCCCGTGACGACCTCATCGTACGACTGACGCGTGCGCCCATCTTCCCTGGCGGTGATCGGGCTGGGTGCCATCGGTGGGTCGCTCGCGTGGCAGGCTCGCCTGTCCGGGGTCGCCCGCGTCATCGGGTACTCGCCGTCACGGGCCGAGGGCGTCGAGGCGCTGAAGGCATCCGCCATCACGGAAATGGCCGACACCCCGGGGCGTGCCATCCGAGGTGCGGAGCTCGTGGTGCTCGCCGTGCCACCCCGCGCAACTATCGATCTCATCGGCCGACTGGGCCCCGCGCTCGAGCCCGGCGCCGTGTTGACCGACGTCTGCAGCATCAAGCAGCCGGTCATGGCCCGCGCCGGAGAAGCAGGGCTGGCTGCCCGTTTTGCGGGAGGCCATCCACTCGCCGGCACGCATGACTCCGGGTTCCGGGCGGCCCGCCCCGATCGGCTGCGGGGCTGCGTCGTCTACGTGTGCGAGCTGCCGGGCGGCGACCGGCCCGCGCGCGCGGCGATGGGATTCTGGCGGGATGTGCTCGAGGCCGAGCCGATTCTGATCGACGCCGCGGCCCACGACCGACAGCTCGCCTGGACCAGCCACCTCCCCCAGGCCGTCGCCTACGCGCTGGCGCACGCCCTCGCGGAGCGTCGGCTGGGCGGTGTCTCCTTCGGCAGCGGGGCCCGCGACACCACCCGGCTCGCCGCGAGCAGCCCCGAGATGTGGCTCGACATCCTCCTGCTCAATCGGCCGGCGCTGGATGAGGCGCTGGAGCGTGCCGGCGCCGCGCTGTCCGAGCTGCGGGCGCTCCTCTCGGCCGGCGATCCCGAAGGGTTGGAGCGCTTTCTGGCCGCGGCGCGGGAGTTCCGCCAGGGCCTCGACCGATGAAAGTCGCCGGGCGAGTGCGGGTTCCCGGAGACAAGAGCATCACCCATCGGGCGTTGCTCCTGGCGGCCATGGCACGGGGCACCTCCCACGTCGGCGGCGCGCTCACCTCGCTCGATGCCCGGTCCACCGCGCGTGTCCTGCGCCAGCTCGGCGCGGCGATCAGCCCTCTGCGGCCCGACACGGTGGTCACCGCGAAAGGTGCCGGGCGTCTTCGCCGTTCCGAGCGGACTCTCGACTGCGGCAACTCGGGCACGACCACCAGGTTGCTGCTCGGGCTCCTGGCGGGGCACCGCTTCGCCGCCACGCTCACCGGAGACGCCTCGCTCCGCCGCCGGCCCATGCGCCGGGTCACCGGCCCGCTCGGCCGCATGGGCGCGCGCTTCACCGAGCATGGGAACGCCGACGGACTGCCGCTCACGATTCGCGGCGGCGTGCTGCAGCCGCTGCGCTACGAGATGCCCGTCTCCAGCGCCCAGATCAAAAGCAGTCTGCTGCTCGCCGGCATGGTCGGTGGAGTGGAGGTCGGGCTGCGCGAGCCGCACGGCCGAAGCCGTGACCATACCGAGCGAATGCTCCGCGCCTTCGGCTACGAGATCGCCGAGCAGGACGGCTGGATCCACTTTCGCCCCGGAGGGACGATCGTGCCCTTCGATCTGCAGGTACCCGGCGACCCGTCCTCGGCGGCGTTCCTGGTGGGAGCCGCGGTGCTGGCCGAGGCGGGCGAGCTCGCGGTCACCGGCGTGGGCCTCAACCCGACCCGGACCGGATTCCTGCCCGTGCTCCAGCGAATGGGAGCCCGGATCGAGGTTGAAGAGGTCGAGAGCCGGGTCGGCGAGCCGGTCGGCGATCTGATCGTGGGTCCGGCCGCGCTCCGCGCCACGTCCGTCAGTGCCGCCGAGGTCCCGGCGGTCATCGACGAGATCCCCATCCTGGCCGCGCTCGCGTCCCGCGCGGAGGGTACCACGGTGTTCCACGACGTCGGCGAGCTGCGGGTCAAGGAGAGCGACCGCCTCGCCCTCATCGCGGAGAACCTCCGGGCCGTCGGGAGCCGTGCCGACGTCGTCGGCGATGACCTCCATGTCACCGGGGGAGACGCGCCGCCCCGCGGCGCGGTCCGAACCGCCGGCGACCACCGCCTCGCCATGGCGTTCAAGGTCCTCGGCACCCTCCCGGGCGCCCGGATCCGGATCGACGATCTGGCGTGCGCGGAGGTGAGCTTCCCGGATTTCACCGGCACCCTGCGGCGCATCGCGGCGGACTCCCGCGCATGAAGGGCGGCGTCATCGCCATCGACGGGCCCTCGGCCTCGGGCAAGTCGAGCACCGCGCGCGCCGTAGCCGAGGCGGTCGGCTTCGCGCACCTCGATTCGGGGTCGCTGTACCGCGGGGTGACTCTGGTGGCACTGCGGGAAGCGGCCCGCCGGGGGCAACCGAAGGCCGATCCGCTGGCTGTGCTGGGGCCGGAAGCGATCCTCCGCTCGGCGGAAGACCGGGGGCTCATGCTCCAGCCCGACGGCGCGGGCTTCGCGGCCTACCTGGAGGGCGTACCCGTCGACCCCGAGCTTCGGCTCGCCGATGTGACCGCCCACGTGTCGGCGCTGTCGGCGGTGCCGGTCGTGCGCGAGTGGATCAACTCCCGCCTCAGGGCGATGGTCCGGGCGGGCCGGGACGTCGTGGTGGATGGGCGGGACATCGGAACGGTGGTGTTCCCCGACGCGGAGCTCAAGGTGTTCCTGACGGCGTCCCCCGAAGCCCGGGCCGGCCGGCGGGTGTCTCAACGCGGGGGCGAATCGGCGGCGGAGGCTCTGGCGGCGGAGGCGGCCGCCCTCGAGGCACGGGACCGGGCCGACTCCACCCGGGCGGTCGCGCCGCTTCGGGCGGCGGACGATGCCATCATGCTCGACACGACCAGCATGAGCTTCGCCGATCAGGTGCGGATCATCGTGGAGCTGGCCCGGCCGATCTTCGGGTCCAGGTAGCGCCGGCCGGCCCCCAAAAGCTTGTCCTATCTTGCGTTGACCCCAGCGGCTGATTAGTCTTCAAGGCTTGCCCTCCGGGCACTTCGGCCCGGTTGGCGTCTCACACTCCACCCGCGGCTTCGCCGGCGCGGCGGACAACTCAAGGACGGCTTGGCAGCGCATGCTCGATCAACTCCAACCCACCACCGAACAGTTCAGCTCCCCCACCGGTCTCCGCGTTCGGCAGGACCTCTACGACGAAGATTACTCCGACGAAGATTACGAGCGCATGCTCTCGATGTACGAGGGCACGATGGCGCAGATCGTCGAGGGCGAGATCGTCAAGTCCAAGGTCCTCCGGGTCACCGATAACGCGGTCATTCTCGACGTCGGCTTCAAGTCCGAGGGCTCGGTTCCACTCGACGAGTTCAAGGATCCCCAGTCGCTCAAGGAGGGCGACGAGGTCGAGGTCTTCCTGGAGCACCTGGAAGACCAGGAGGGCGCGGTCGTCCTCTCCAAGAAGAAGGCCGACTTCATGCGGGTCTGGGAAAAGATCCGCGTGGCCCACGAGAGCGACCAGCCGGTCGAGGGCACCCTGGTCAAGAAGATCAAGGGCGGCGTGGTGGTGAACCTGATGGGCGTGGATGCGTTCCTCCCCGGCAGCCAGATCGCGCTCCGCCGGGTGCCCAACATCGACGAGCTGCTGGGCCAGACCTACGAGTTCAAGATCATCAAGCTCAACAAGCGCCGCCGCAACATCGTGGTGAGCCGCCGGGTCATTCTCGAGAACGAGCGGGCCCACAAGCGCGAGCACCTGATGAAGGAGCTCGCGGTCGGTCAGGTGCGGAAGGGCATCGTCAAGAACATCACCGATTTCGGCGCCTTCATCGATCTCGGCGGCGTGGACGGCCTGCTCCACATCACCGACATGTCCTACGGCCGGGTGTCGCATCCGACCGAGATGGTCGCCATCGGCAAGGAAGTCGAGGTCAAGATCCTCGACATCGACTGGCAGCGCGAGCGGATCAGCCTGGGCATGAAGCAGCTGCAGAGCTATCCCTGGCAGAACGTGGCCGCGCGCTATCCGGTCGGCACCCGGGTGCAGGGCAAGGTGGTCTCGATCACCAACTACGGCGCCTTCGTCGAGATCGAGCCCGGCATCGAGGGCCTGGTCCACATCTCCGAGATGAGCTGGACCCGGAACGTCCGCCACCCGAGCAAGATCGTGAGCATCGGCGAGACCATCGAGGCCGTGGTGCTCAAGGTGGACGAGGCGGAGGAGAAGATCTCGCTCGGCATGAAGCAGACCGAGCAGGATCCCTGGATGGTGCTCCCGCTCAAGTACCCGGTCGGCACCCGGATCAACGGCAAGGTGCGGAACCTCACCAGCTTCGGCGCCTTCGTCGAGATCGAGCCCGGCATCGACGGCTTGATCCACATCTCCGACATGTCCTGGACCAAGCGGGTGCAGCATCCGTCCGAGGTGGTGAAGAAGGGCGACACGGTGGACGTCGTCATCCTCAACATCGACGCGGAGAACAAGCGGATCTCCCTCGGCCTCAAGCAGGCGGAGGAGGATCCCTGGCTTCGAATCGGCGAGACCTATCCCATCGGGATGGAGCTCCGCGGGCGCGCCGTCCGCCTGATGGACAAAGGCGTGGTGGTGGACCTGGGCAACGACATCGAGGGCTTCGTCCCCATGTCGCAGCTCGGGGTCGCCAACATCGAGAATCCCGGCGACGCGGTGAAGGAAGGCCAGCCGGTCGACCTCAAGGTGCTCGAGGTCGATCCCATCCATCACCGGATCGTGCTCGCGGTGGTGGGCTACCCCGACGAGCCGATCATTCCGCCGGTGAAGCCGGAGTACCAAGAGACGAAGGCCGAGTAGCCGCGGCCGAGGGTCGCATGCGAAGAGGGCCGGCCCCGGCGGGCCGGCCCTCTTTTCGCATCC
>DATEIR010000155.1:0-31059 GCA_035278885.1 Gemmatimonadales bacterium
GCCGGTTTCCGCTCGTCGGTCGGGGCCGGGCTGGGGCTCGCGGCCGGCGTGCCGTTCCGCCGCTCGGGGGTGCCGCCGAAGGTGACGTAGAAGGTCGCCCCCTGGTCCACCTCGGATTCGGCCCACACCCGGCCGCCATGCCGCTGGGCGATGCGCTGCACCAGCGCGAGCCCCGCGCCGTTGCCTTCGAACTCCTCCGCCCGGTGCAGCCGCTGGAACAGACCGAACAGCTTGCCCGCGTACGCCATGCGGAAGCCGACGCCGTTGTCCTCCACCGCGATCCCGTCCTGCTCCTCGGAGCGGACCGGCCGGATCCGGACCGTCGCCCGCTCGCGAGGGCGGGTGAACTTGACCGCGTTGCCGAGCAGCTGCTCCAGCGCGATGCGCATCAGCGCCGGGTCCCCCTCCACCAGCGGCAGCTCGGCGATCTGCCAGTCGAGGATCCGGCCCTCGACCGCCGCCTCCGCCTGGAAGTGGCCGACCAGGTCTTCCACCAGGGTGTTGAGGTTCACCTCCCGCCGCATCATGTCCTGCCGGCTGATCCGGTTGAAGTGCACCAGGTCATCCACCATCGCGGCGAGGCGCGCCGCGCCCTCGCTGATCCGGCGGGCGTAATGCTGCGCGGCGCTGTCGAGCGTCGGGCCCCCGTCTTCCAGCAGCAGCTGGGCGAATCCGCCGATATGGCGCATCGGCGCGCGCAGGTCGTGCGACACGCTGTACAGCAGCGACTCGAGGTCCGCCGAGGCCGCCCGCAGGGCCGCGCCGCGCTCGGCCGCCCGGCGCTCCAGCTCGCCGGTCCGACGGGCCAGCTCGTCGCGCAGCCGCGCGTGCTGAATGGCGATCGCGAGCGGGGTCGCGATCTCGAGCGCGATCTCCCGATGCTCGGCGTCGAACGCGGCGGGGGTCGAGGCCCCGAGGTTCACCTCGCCGATCGGCTCGCCGTCCACCAGGAGGGGCACCGAGAGCACGCTCCGGATCCCGTCGGCGATGAGCTGCCGGAAGATCGGCGGCGGATTTTCCATGGCGGTGATGTCGTCGTTCGACCGCACCGTCCCCCGGCGGAGCACCTCGCCGGCCGACAGGTTGTCCATCGGGAGGGTGGAGGCCGAGAGCGGGAGCGCGCCGGCGAACCCGGCCAGCACCTGGGCCTGGGCTCTGGCCGGATCGAACAGCACCACGGTGCAGCGCTGGCAGGGAACCATCCGGCGGATCCGGCCCAGCGCGGCGCGGGCCACCTCGACGGGAGACCGGGCCGAGAGGATCGCCTGATCCATGTCGTGCAGCATCCCGAGCCGATCGGCCGAGCGGCGGAGTCGCTCCTCGGCGCGCTTGCGCTCGGTGATGTCGGTGACCATGCCGACCGAGCCCACCGTGACACCATCCCGCCGGATGATCGGGCTGGCCGACACCAGGCCCCACAGCTCGCCGCCGTCACGGCGGCGGAAGCGGAGGTCCACGCTCTTGCTGCCCGAGGCCGGATGGCCCAGGGCGCGCTGGGCGGCGGGCCGCGATCCCGGATCGACAAAATCGTAGATCGGCCGCCCCAGCATCGCCCCGCTGGGGTGCTCCAGCAGCTCGGCCATGCGCTGGTTGACGTAGGTCATCGTCCCGCGCTCGTCGGCGACCCAGATGCCCTCCTGGGCCACGTCCACCAGCTGCTTGAACCGCTGCTCGCTCTCCTGCAGGGCGTGGGTCCGCTCCTCCAGGCGGGCCTGCCGAGCCTCGTACGCCGCCGCGTGGCCCAGGGCGGCTCCCATGAGCCCACCCAGCAGCCGGAGCGCCTTGGCGTCCCGGTCGGTGAACGCGCTCGGCTGGGGCGAGACCACCTTGAGCACGCCGATGGTCCGCTGCTCGTCCCGGAGCGGCGCCACCAGCAGCGAGCGGATGTTGAGGTCGCGGTACCGGGTGTGCTCGATGCGGGGATCGTTCCACGCGTCGTCGGAGCGTTGCAGCTCGCCGGTGCGGATGGAGAGGCCGCTCAGGCTGCCCTTCACCGGCAGGCGGGGAGCGTCGGCCCCGATGGACACCTGGGGCACCAGCTCGTCGCCGTCGAGCGTCTCGATGACCGCCCCGCTGGCCCCGGTGAGCCGCTGGCTCCGGTCGGCGATCACGTGTCGCACGGTCTGGGAATCGAGCCCGGCCGCCGCGACCGCCTGCTGTACCTCGATGACCGCCTGGAACAGCTCGGTGTCGATCCGCATCTCCGCTTCGGCCAGCTTCCGCTCGGTGATGTCGAACTCGGTGCCGAGATAGCCGATCTGACGGCCCGACTCGTCGCGGAGCGGCTCCCAGGTGCCCGAGGTCCAGCGGATCTGACCTCCTCGAGTCACGACCCGGTACTCCTGGTCGCGGAGCGAGCCGCCCTGGGTCAGCCGGTCCCACTCCGCCAGCAGGGCGGGGCGGTCGTCGGGATGCACGTACTGCAGAAGCTCCTGGTCCTGCAGATCCTCGGCGGGATGGCCGGTCAGGCGCTCGAAGGCGGGATTGACGAACGTGAGACGGTGCTGGAGGTCGTAGGCCACCACCCCCTCGCGCATGGTCGCGGTGACGGTGGCGAGCTGGGTCCGGGCGGCCGTGGTCTCGGCGCGGCTCTGCCGCAGCCGCCGGATCCGGCCCGCCAGGAGCACCAGCAGCAGGACGCTGAGGACGATCGCCGCGCCGGCAATGGCAGCCAGGGTGGCCGGGGAAAGGCTGGCGATCAGGTCGGGGGCGGCAGGGACCACGGATCGGACCTTTGAGCGCGGGACGGGGCCAGGGCGGAGGCCGCTTTTCCGAAGATACACCCGTCCGGGGGGACCGGCGAGCGACCCTCAGCCCGAGCGGGCGGCGGCCTCCGGCGCCCCCAGCGCCCGGCGCACCGAGCGCAGCAGCCGGTCGAGAGAGAAGGGCTTTTCCAGGAACGTCGTCCCCGGCTCGAGCATGCGGTGGCGGGCCAGGGAGCCCTCCGCAGTGCCGGAGACGTAGAGCACCTTGATGGCCGGCCGGTGAATCCCGAGCCGCGCGGCGAGCTCCCGGCCGCTGACCCGGGGAAGGTGCACGTCGGTGATCAGCAGGTGGATGTGCCCGCCGTGGCGGTCGGCCAGCGCGGTCGCGGACTCGGCGTCGGTGGCGGCGAGCACGGTGTAGCCTTCCCGCTCCAGCACCCGGCGTCCCAGCTCCCGCACCTGCTCCTCATCCTCCACCAGCAGGATCGTCTCGGTACCGCCGAGCGATTCCGGCTTGGGGGCTGTCCGCTCGGCGGTGGCCTCGATCCGGGGAAGGTAGACCGTAAAGGCGCTCGCCAGGTCGGGCTCGCGGTCGAGCGCCAGAAAGCCGCCGCTCTGCCGCACGATGGCCTGGGCGGCGGGCGCGTCGCCGGGGCTGACCGCGCCGCCGGCGGGCAGGACCAGCGGGTCGAGCAGCCGCTCGAACGGCTCGCCGTTCACCGTGGGGCCGCTCGCCCGAACGGTGAAGGTGACGAACGCCCCCGGGCGGAGCCCTTCCCGCGACGCCGCGAGGCGCTGGTCCACCTGGAGCCGGCCGGTGCGGAGCTCGAGCCGGCCGCCGTCCGGGAGGCCGTCACGCGCGCCGCTCGCGACCTCGAGGAGCAGCTCCTCGAGCTGGCCGGGATCGGCCAGGACGAGCTCGAGATCCGGCTCCAGCGTGGGCACCACCTCGATCCGGCTGCCGACGATGCTGCGGATCGCGCTCACCGTCCCGCCCACCAGCCGATTGAGATCCAGCGCGCGCGGCGCCAGGACCTGGCGGCGGCTGAAGGCGAGCAGCTGGCGGGTGAGGCCCGCGGCGCGGTCGGCCGCACGCTCGATCTGGGTCACGTCGCCCCTGGCCTCGGGCGAGAGCGTGGCATCCTCGAGCAGCAGCGAGACGTGGCCGAGGATGCCGGTGAGCAGATTGTTGAAGTCGTGCCCCACACCGTGGGCCAGCTGGGCGAGCCCCTCGGTACGCTGCAGCTGCCGGATCCGCTGGATGCGCTGGCGCTTGTCGGTGACGTCCAGGGTGACGCCGACGAGCCCGGCGAAGCTCCCCGCGGTGGACGGCCGGGGACCGGCGGTGTCTTCGACCCAGCGGTACTCGCCGTCGGCGCGGCGCAACCGGTACTCCAGCGTGTAGCCCCGACGCTCCGCCGAGGCCTGGCGCCGGGCCTCGCGCGCGGCGGCGCGGTCGTCGGGGTGAACCGGCTCGGCCCAACCCCAGCCGACCTCCTGGTCGGCGGTCCGGCCGGTAAAGGCGAGCCGGCGGTCGTTGCTGTAGTCGGTTTGCCCGTCGGGGCCGCTGGTCCAGACCATCAGCGGGAGGGCGTCGTAGGCGGCGAGGGTGTCGGACACGGCGATAATTTCGCCCTCGGTCGGGGAGGGAGCAAGGCGAGCGCTGGCGGCCGCTCGGGCTGGCCGGTAGTCTTTGGCGCATGTCATTCCTGGATACCGAGCGCCAGCGGGCTGCCTGGCTCATCCTGGCGCTGGGCCTGGGATTGCTCTGGGTGCTCTGGCCGTTCGGCACCGGCCTGCTGGGAGCCATGGTGCTGTACGTGGTCTTCGCGCCGCTGCACCGCACGCTGAGCCGGTATATCCGACCGGGGGCGGCCGCCGGGGTCGCGGTGCTGCTTGGCCTCGTCCTGGTGTTGGGGCCCGGGATCTCGATCGTGGGCCTGGTAGCCAACCAGGCGCAGGACATGGCGACGGGGGTGATCCGAAGCCCGCTGCTCGCCCGGCTGAGCGAGGTGCGGATCGGCCCGTACGCGGTCGGCGCCCAGGTCGAGTCGGTCGGATCGCAGCTCATCTCCTGGGTCGGCACCAGCGCGGTGGGCCTGATCGGGACCGCCACCCGCGTCGGCATCCAGCTCACCATCTCGTTCTTCGGGCTGTTCTACCTGCTCGTCGCTCCCCAGGGCGCGTGGCGCAGCGTGCGCCCCTTCATCCCGTTCTCCACCGAGAGCGCCGAGATCCTGCGGGAGCGGTTCCGCGACGTCACCTTCTCCACGCTGGTCGGCACCGGCCTTACCGCCGCGGTGCAGGGGCTTCTGGTGGCCCTGGGCTTCTGGGCGACCGGCCTCTCCAACCCGCCGTTCTGGGGCGTGGTGACGTTCGTGCTCTCGGTCCTGCCGGTGGTGGGGAGCGGCATGGTGTGGGGTCCGGGGGCGGCCTCGCTCGCGATGGACGGCCGCTGGGGAGCCGCCATCGGGCTGGCGATCTGGGGAATCGTGGCGGTGGGCAACGTGGACAGCCTGATCCGCCCGTTCGTCTACCGGCGCTGGGCCCGGATCCACCCGTTCGTCACCATCATCGGCGCCTTCGCCGGCCTGCGCTACTTCGGGCTGCTGGGCCTGCTGATCGGGCCGCTCGCCATCTCCTACTTCTTCGAGCTCATCCGGATGTACCGGGCGGAATACCTGGAACACACCCCCGACACACCGGCCGCGACCGTCTTCTAGGGTCCCGCGGCGAGTTCGCGCAGGGGGAACACACCAAAGGCGGGAGGCCCGAACGGACCTCCCGCCTTCGGTGTTGCGGGGTGAGGGGGACCTAATTGGTCCGGGTCAGCTCCACCCGCCGGTTCTGCGCCCGGCCTTCCGCCGTCTTGTTGGAGGCGATCGGCTTGGAGGGGCCGAAGCCCTTGGAGGTCAGGCGGTCCTCGGCGACGCCATGCGCGATCAGATACTGCCGCACGGCCTCCGCCCGCTGCTTCGACAGCCGGGCGTTGACCGCCGCGCTGCCGGTATTGTCGGTGTGGCCGGCCACCTGGACCTTGATGCTGTCATTGGCCACCAGCGACTCCGCCACGCCGTTGAGGATGGTTTCCGACTCCGGCGTCAGCGTGGCCTTGCCGGTCTCGAAGTTCACACCCTCCAGGATGAGCGTCTTCTTGGACGCCTCGAACAGGATCTGGCAGCCCTCGGCGTCGACCGAAGTCCGGATCGGCGTGTTGGGGCAGCGGTCGGCAGAGTCGACGACCCCGTCGCCGTCGGTATCCAGCGGGCAGCCCCGATCGTTCACCTTCTCGCCGGCCGGAGTGTTGGCGCAGGCGTCCTTGTCGTCGGTCACCCCGTCGCCGTCGGCGTCCTTGGGCAGCGAGCAACCCTTCTCGTCCACCTGGTCGCCGGCCGGGGTGTCCTTGCACTGATCCTTGTCGTCCATCACGCCGTCTTTATCGGCATCCTTCGGCAGCGAGCAGCCCTTGGCATCCACCTGATCGCCGGCCGGGGTGTCGGCGCAGGCGTCGACGTCGTCCAGCACGCCGTCGCCGTCACTGTCCTTGATCGTGCACCCCTTGGCGTCCACCTTGTCGCCCGCTGGGGTGTCCTTGCACTGATCCGCCCCGTCGACGACGCCATCCTTGTCGCTGTCGCGGTTGGCGGCGCCGTGGTAGCCGGGCATGAAGGACAGGCCCGCTTCGAGGCCGTAATTGAGGTTGTACCCGGCACGGCCTTCGGGCACGTTGTTGGCCGGCGAGGGAACCCAGTCGACGTACGTATCCACCCGGATCGAGACCACGTCCCCGGTGCCGAGCCGGAAGCCGATCTTGCCGTAGGGGCCGTCGTCGCTGATGTCGTCAGCGCCGCCGATCTTGTACATGGTATGGGTATAGCCCGCGCCGATCAGCGCGCCGAGGCCCTTGGAGCCACCGGTGTTGTAGGCCAGTCCGATGCGGAGCGGGACGTAGTCGACGTGGAGGCTGTCGTTGGCGCCGTCCACCTTTACCCAGGTGCCTTCGCCCTCAACCGCGACGTGGTCGGTAAAGAAGTACCCCAGTCGGGCGCCCGGACCTGCCTTGTGCTGATCGAACCTCAGCGAATTGTCGAAGTAGGCGACGTTGGCGAAGGCCCCGATCTCGAAGACGCCCTTCTGCTGCGCGTGCGCGGCGGTCGTGGCGACCACCAGAGCGGTACAGACTACAATCAATCGACGCATCATCCCTCCTCCGGAGACCAGCCAAAACCCACCGGCTTTGCAGAATGGAACACGGGCGGTCCAATGGGCACCAATATATAGAAGTCCGAGCCGAAACTTCTACCTATCTTGGTACATGTCGCCCTCACAATTGCTCCTCGTTCGCCTCGCAGCCGCCACCAGCCTGGTTCTGGCGGCCGACGCGGGTGGCGATCTGCAGGTCCTTCGGGTCACCCCGGCGGCCGATGCCGCTCCCACCGCCACCGTCACGGTCACCTTCGACCGGCCCGTGGCGGGCTCGCTGGACCGGAGCGTGGATCCGCGGGGGATCTTCCGCATCGAGCCCGCGGTCGACGGGCGGCTCGACTGGCGCGACCCGGTCACCCTCCGGTTCCGTCCCGACGCCCCGCTGCCGGCCAGCAGCGCCTACACCATCACCGTGTCCGACCGTTTCGAGGCGATGGATGGGAGCCGCCTGCCGGCGCTCTACGTGCACCGGTTCCGGGTACGGGGGCCCCGGATTCTCGCGGCGCAGCCGATCGATCAGAACGGCGGCCCGCCCTTTCTGCAACCGGACGCCCGGTTCGATCTGGTCGTGGACGCGCCCCTGGATACCGCCGAGGCCGGCGCGGCGGTGTACCTGGAGTTCAACCGGTTCTGCCGGCAGCCGGGGGTCATCCGGCTCCGGGTCGAGTCGCAGCGGCCGGTCCGGGAGGACGACCCCTGGGTCTTTCGCGAGGCGGGCGGATGGGACCGGGATCGCACCGCGGATCCCTTGCGCCGCGTGGTGCGGTTCGCGCCCCGGACCCCGCTGCCGCTCGCCTGCTCCGGCGAGCTGATCGTCCCCTCGGCGTTCGACGAGCCGGGCCGGGAGGCGCCTCAGCGCTGGCCCCTGAGCACCTACGGGCCGCTCCGGCTGGTGAAGGCTTCCTGCGGGTGGCAGGGTCGCTACTGCCCTACCGGACCGGTGACCCTCCGCTTCAGTACGCCGGTACGCGGGGCGGACGTGCAGCGCCGAGTCCAGCTCCGCCCCGCCGCGACCTTTGCCGTGAGCGACACCGCCGACACCCGCTCCGAGTGGGTGCTCGAGACCGAGCTTCGACCGCGCACGGGGTACGCGGTCGTCGTGGATCCGGCGCTCACCGACGTCTTCGGCCAGCGGCTCCGCGACAATCCGGTGGCCACCCTCGCGACGACCGGGTACGCGCCGTCCATCGATTATCCCTCCGGCCGCGCGGTAGTGGAGCGGGTCGGCGGCCGAACCTTCGGACTCAGCTTCGTCAACGTCGATACGCTCGAGGTGGTCACCGCGCCGGTGCCCGACTCCCTGGAGCCCGCGTTCCTCGCGCGCAGCGAGTGGAACTGGCGGGAGCTCTGGCCGGCCCTCCGGGCGGGCGCCAGCCGCCGCAAGATCGCGGTGCCCGGCCCTCGGGATCGGGTGCGTATCTACGGCGTGCCGCTCACGCCGCCACCGCGACGGGGCCTCGGGGGCCCCAGCCTGATGGCGGTGCAGGTGACCGCGCCCGGGCTCGATTCGCTCTCCCGCGCGGCGCGGCCGATCGCGTTGCTCCAGGTGACCGATCTGGGCGTCCACGCCCGGATCGGCGCGGCGGACGGGGTGGTATGGATCACCGGGGCGAGCGACGGCCGACCGCGCCCCGGTGCCGCCGTGGTACTGCACGATGCCGCCGGCCGGGAGCTCGCGCGGGCGGTCACCGACTCGCAGGGGATCGCGCGTCTGCCCCGCTTCGCCGCGAAGGCCCCGGCCGACGAGGAATCGCCCTACCGCTACGGCTTCCAGGGCTATGTCGTCGCCACGCTGGGCGAGGACCGCGCGCTCCTCGGCATCAGCGAGTACGACCCGGATCTGAGTCCCTGGCGCTTCAACGTCGGCGCGGCCTGGGGCACCGATCGCCTGCCGGTGGCCGCCGCGGTGTTCACCGAGCGCGGCATCTACCGCCCCGGCGAGCCGCTCTACGCCAAGGCGATCGTCCGCAATGGGCCGCTCGGCGCGCTCGGGTCGCCGCCCCGCGGCGACTCGCTCCGCTGGATCTTTCGTGACCGCGCCGACCAGGCGACCGGACAGACCGGCACGCTCCGCGACACCATCGTGGCGCTCACGGAGTTCGGCACTGCCGAGCAGCGCTTCCGGGTGCCTGCCGGCGCCGCGCTGGGCGAGTACGGCGTCTCGCTCCAGCTTCGGCGCGAGGGGCGCTGGCAGGACGTGGCCAGCACGTACTACCGGGTCGCCGAATACCGTCCCCCCGAGTTCCTGGTGGATGTCCGCGCCGACAGCGGAACGCGCTTCGCCGGGGACTCGGTCCATACGGCGGTCGAGGCCCGCTATCTCTTCGGCGCTCCGATGGGCCGGGCCGCCGCCCGCTGGACGCTGCGGCGGCAGGGCGTGGACGGCTGGGAGCTCGACATCCCCGGCACCGACGGGTTCTCCCTTGGCGAGACCGGATGGTGGTACGAGGAGTACGACGGCCAGGCTCCCCGGGTCGCCGTACAGGCCAGCGGCATCGACACGCTCGACGCTCGTGGCCGCCTGGCGCTGACGCTCCCGCTCGGCACCTCCGAGCCGGGCAAGCCCTCGTGGACGACCTTCGAGGCCACCGTCACCGACGTCAACCGGCAGACGGTCTCCGCCTCCGCCTCGGTGCTGGTGCATCCGGCCGCGTTCTATCTCGGTCTGCGTCCCGCCGGCACGCGCTACTTCTGGGCCGCCGGAGAGCCGGCGGAAGTGGAGGTGATCGCGGTCCGGCCCGGGGGCGGGCGTGTGAGCGGGGTGCGTGTGGTGGGCACCGTCGTCCGCCGTGAGTGGCACCAGGTGCGGCGTGAGCGCGGAGGCTATGCCGAGCTGGTGGGCGAATGGGTCTCCGACACCGTGGCCCGCTGCGCCCCCGTGACCACTGGTGAGCCCGTGCCCTGCCGGTTCACCCCGTCCGCCGGCGGCTCCTACATCGTGAGCATGAGCGCGACGGACGAGCAGGGACGGGTGGCACGCAGCAGCCTCTATCGCTGGGCCGTCGGCAAGGAGTGGGTGCCGTGGAACGACGAGAGCCAGTTCAAGATGGACGTCGTGCCCGACAAGAGCCGCTACGCCGTGGGCGATACGGCCACGATCCTCTTCGCCTCGCCGTTCACCGGCGCCGAGGCCTGGATCACGGTCGAGCGGGAAGGGCTGATCGAGCAGCGGAGGCTGCGGATCGCCAGCGGCACGACCACCATGAGCCTGCCCATCACCGAGGCGCTCGCGCCCAACGCGTTCGTCTCCATCGTAGTCGCGCGGGGGCGAAGCGCTCCGCCGGGCCCGCTCGACGACCCCGGCCGCCCTACCATCCGGGTGGGCTACGCCGAGCTGCGGGTGACCCCCGAGCGGAAGCGGCTCGCGGTCACACTCACCCCCGGCGCGCCCGAGTACCGGCCGGGCGACAGCGCCCGGGTCGCGCTCCAGGTCCGCGACGCGGGCGGCGCCGGCCGGCGGAGTGAAGTGACGCTGTGGGCAGTGGACGAGGGCGTGCTCGCGTTGACCGGATACCGCACGCCCGACCCGATCGACCTCATCTACCGTCCGCGCGGGCTGGGCATGCGGCTCGCCAGCACCCTCACCAGCGTGACGCCGCAGGTTCCCGAGGGCATCAAGGGCAAGCGCGCGCCGGGCGGCGGCGGCGGGGCCGATGCCGCGGACATCCTCCGCTCCCGCTTTCAGACCACCGCGTTCTTCCTGGGGTCCGTGGTGACCGGTGCGGACGGCCGCGCCACGGCCGTTGCCCGGGTGCCCGACAATCTCACCACCTTCCGGCTCATGGCCGTCGCGGTCACCTCGGGCGACCGCTACGGCAGCGGCCAATCGAGCCTCCTGGTGACCCGACCGCTGGTGGCCCGGCCGGCGCTGCCTCGCTTCCTCCGCGACGGCGACCAGTTCGCGGCCGGCGTGGTGGTGAACCGGCGCGACGCCGCCGACGCTGAAGCGACGGTCGAAGCCTCGGCTAAAGGAATCGACCTGCGCGGCAAGCGGAAGCAGACGGTCCGACTCGAGGTCGGGCACGGCCGGGAGGTGCGCTTCGAGTTCCGCGCGCGCCCGGCGGACAGCGCCGGCTTCCGCTTCGACGCCCGCTCCGGCCGCGATGCCGACGCGGTGGCGCTCGCGCTGCCGCTCCGCCCGGCATCGCATCCGAGAGCGACCACCGTGTCGGGCGTGCTGCGCGACAGCGCGCTCGCGACGATTCCGCTGCCGGCCGATGTGGACCCCGAGCGATCCACGCTGTCGCTCAGCCTGGGCTCCTCGCCGCTGGGCTTCATTCAGGGCGCCGCGCGCTGGCTGCAGGTGTATCCGTACGCCTGCTCCGAGCAGCTCGCCAGCTCGGCGGAGCCGCTGGTGGCGCTCTACCGGTCGGGAGCGCAGCTCGGCGCGGACTCGGCCCTGCTGCGTCGGGCGCGTCTCGATCTGGAGACGGTGGTCGCCACGCTCACTCGACGTCAGCGGGACGACGGCGGCATCGGCCTGTGGGGCTCGGGCGACTGGACCACCCCGTGGCTCACCGCCTACGCCGGGTCGGTGCTGCTCGACGCCAAGTCCGCCGGCCTGGCGGTGGACGATTCCGTCCTCGCGCGGCTGGGCGATTACCTGCACCGCTCACTGATCGAGGAGAAGCTTCCCGTCGTGCCGGTGGTGGAGTGGTACCGCCGGAACGACGTCCGCCTGAGCGAGCGCGTCATGGCGGTGGATTACCTGAGCCGCGCCGGACTCCCCGATCGGGCCGCCGAGAACGAGCTGCTGCGCACCGCCGCGCAGCTCGCCTGGGAAGACCGGGTGCGCCTGGCCAGCGTGTTCGCCCGCCGGGGCGACCGCGCGGCCGCCACCGGATTGCTCGAGCCCGCCTGGGCTTCGGTCAAGGTGGAAGGCCGCACGGCGACGCTTCCCGAGGCGACGGTGCGGGACTTCTACTTCTACTCCCGGGTCCGGCCCACCGCATGGCTCCTCGCGGCCACCTTGGCGGTGAATCCGTCCCATCCGCTGGTAGGTCCCCTGGTCGAGACGCTGATCCGCCAGGGCGAAACCGACCAGTGGGTCTGGAACACCCAGGACTACGGCACCGCGGTGGACGCGCTGGCCGAGTATGAGCGCCGTCAGGCGAGCGGCGCGGCCAGGACCATCCGCGTCACCGCCGGCAAGCGGACCGTCTTCCAGGGAGCCACCGTCGCGCGCGATTCGTCGGTCTCGCTCAAGGGGCTGGTCGCCAAGGGCAAGCCGCCTCGTCTCGAGCTCGCGCTCCGCGCGGCTCAGGCGGACACCACTCCGCTCTTCTATTTCGTCACCGTAACCGCCATGAGCAGCGAGCCGACGGTGCGTCCGGGTGATCAGGGCATCCAGGTCGAGCGCTGGTACGAGCGTTACGACGATGGAAAGCCGGTCACCGAAGTGACGGAAGGCGAGCTGGTGCGGGTTCGCCTCAAGGTGAAGGTGCCGGCGGAGCGGCACTTCGTGGTGCTCGACGATGCGCTGCCCGCGGGACTCGAGGCGGTGGATCTGAGTCTCCGCACGGTGGGCGGCGTGCCCGGTCCCGGTGCCGCGGACACCGCCTCCGCCGATCCCGGCGAGAACGGCGAGCGCGAAGGCGGCGAGCCGTACCGTTGGGCCTACGGGATGTGGGACGCGGGGTGGTGGTCGCCGTTCGATCACCGCGAGCTTCGCGACGATCGGGTGGTCTATGCCGCGACGGTGCTCTGGAAGGGCGAGTACACGGCCTCCTACCTGGCCCGCGCGACGACACCGGGACGTTTCACCCGTCCGCCGGCTCACGCGGAGGAGATGTACAACCCCGCGGTATACGGGGAAAGCGACGGAGGAACCTTCACCGTGCTGCCCTCGTCGGGCGGCTCGCGATGACACGGCGCCGGCTCCGCCAGGCTGCCGCGACGGTCCTGGCGGCCGTCGCCGCCGCCGCGCTCGCGGCCGCCGCCTGGGTATCGCGGCCGGTTCCAATCGAGCTCCTGCGGAGCGGACTCGAGCCGGGCACGGTGCTGCGGGACCGGGAGGGGCGGGTGCTGCGCGACGCGCGCGCGGTGGACGGGACCCGCCGCCGCTGGGTGCCGCTCGACCGGATGGACCCCGACCTGCTCGCCGCCTTCCTGGCCGCCGAGGATCGGCGGTTCTATCGCCACCATGGGGTGGACCCGCTTGCCGCGGGGCGCGCCGCGCGCGCCAACCTGCGGGCGGGTCACATCGTGTCGGGCGGCTCCACCATCACGATGCAGCTCGCGCGGATTCTGCGGCCCGCGCCGCGCACCTGGGTGGGGAAGGTGGTGCAGGTCCTCTGGGCGCTGCGCCTGGAGCGTCACCTCGACAAACAGGCCATTCTCGAGCAGTACCTGAACCGGCTCCCGCTGGGGCAGGGCACCAACGGGGTGGAATCCGCGGCCGCGCTCTACTTCGGAGCGACGGCCACCGAGCTGAGCCTGGGTCAGGCCGCGCTTCTCGCCGGGCTGGCCCGGGCGCCTTCCGCCGACAACCCGCTGGTGTCGCCCGGGCGGGCCCGGAGCCGGCGGGCGTACGCCCTCGGCCGGCTTCGGACTGCCGGGTACGCATCCGCGGAGGCCGCCGGCCGCGCGGCCGCCGAGCCGCTGATGGCGCGGAGCGGGGGGGATGGATTCCTCGCGCCCCATTTCACCACCAGGGTGCTGCGAGACCTCGATCGATCGCGCGGCGCGCTGCCCTCGGGGTGGCGCACCTCGCTCGACCTGGCACTCCAGGAGGCGGTGGAAGCCGAGGTGCGCCACACCGTCGAGACCCTGGCAGACCGGGGCGCCCGCCAGGCCGCGGCAGTCGTCCTCGATAACCGCTCGGGGGACATCCTGGCCTGGGTGGGGTCGCCCGATTTCTGGGCCGACACCGCGGGGCAGGTGGACATGGTGGTGAGTCCGAGACAGCCGGGCTCCGCGCTCAAGCCGTTTCTCTATGCCCTCGCCTTCGACCGTGGCTTCACGCCGGCCTCGATTCTCCCCGACATCGCGCGAGTATACCAGACCGGCACCGGCCCCTACCGCCCGCGCAACTACGACCGCCGGTACCATGGGCCGGTGCGCGCGCGCGAGGCGCTCGCCAGCTCCTACAACGTGCCCGCGGTCGAGCTGGCGAGCCGACTCGGCGTGGGCACGCTTCTCCATACCCTCCGTCTGGCCGGCTTCGGGTCGCTGGGCCGGAGCGCCGATCACTACGGGCTCGGCCTTGCGCTCGGGAACGGCGACGTGACCCTGCTGGAGCTGGCCAACGGCTACCGCGCGCTGGCCAATGGAGGCGTGTGGCGGCCGGTCGCCTGGCGCGCGAGCGACCCGGACCGCGCCCCCGAGCCCGGCCGACGGCTGGCCTCGCCGCAGGCGGCCTCCCTGGTGCTCGATATTTTGAGCGATCCCGCGGCGCGCATTCCCGGTTTCGGGGTGGAAACGCCGCTCGACTTTCCATTCCCGGCCGCGGCGAAGACCGGTACCTCCCGCCATTTCACCGATAACTGGGCCGTGGCCACGACCGGCGGGTTCACCGTCGCGGTGTGGGTCGGGAACTTCAACGGCCGTCCGATGGACGGCGTCAGCGGAGTGACCGGCGCCGGGCCGCTCCTGCATCGGACCGTGCTGGCGACCGCCAGGCGCTATCCGCCCGGAACGCTGCCCACGCCGGTCTCCGCCGGTGCCGTGCCGCTCGCGATCTGCCGGCTGTCGGGCATGCGTGCGGGTCCCGAGTGCCCGGCCGAGACCGAGTGGTTCGTGCCGGGCAGCGAGCCTACCGGCCGGTGCGACTGGCACGTGGGCGGCGCCGTGGTCCTTCCGGCCGAGTACGCCGAGTGGGCGGGCGAGACCGAGCCGGCGGAGCCGCGGGCCGCACCGACTTCCACCGCCGCGACACGCTCGACCGATCGTTTCCAGATCGTCTCGCCGCAGGACGGGGATCGTTATCGCATCCCGCCTGGCGCCGACCCCCGCTACGCCACCATCGCGCTGCGGGCGGCCGGACCGGGGACAGCGGGGGCGCGCTGGTGGGTGGACGGCGCCCGCTTCGTCGGGGGGCGCTGGATGCTCGTGCCCGGCAGCCACCGCATCCGTGCGCTCGGCGCGGGTGGGCAGCACGCCGAGGTCTCCATCACGGTGGAATGACCGCCGTCGCTGTACATTCACTCCATGACGACGACCCTCACCACCCGACGGCTCGGCCGCACGGATATGACGATCACCACCGTCGGCTTCGGTGCCTGGGCCATCGGCGGCGGCGACTGGGCCTACGGCTGGGGCCCTCAGGAAGACGAGCAGTCCATCGCCACGATCCGGCACGCGATCGCGCGCGGGATCAACTGGATCGATACCGCCGCCGTGTACGGCTTGGGGCATTCGGAAGAGGTGGTCCGGCGCGCGCTCGACGGCGTTCCTGCCGACGAGCGGCCCTACGTCTTCACCAAGTGCGGCATGGTCTGGGACGAGCAGGACCGGATGGCCTCGCCCAGGCAGGATCTGCGTCCGGCTTCCATCCGGCGGGAGTGCGAGGCCTCGCTCCGGCGGCTCGGCGTGGAGCGCATCGATCTCTACCAGTTCCACTGGCCGGATGAGAGCGGCACCGCGGTGGAGGATTCCTGGAGCGAGATGGTGCGGTTGATCGACGAGGGGAAGGTGCGCGCGGCCGGCGTCTCCAACTTCGACGTGAAGCTGCTCGAGCGCTGCGAGGCGGTCCGGCACGTGGACTCGCTCCAGCCGCCGTTCTCGCTGATCCGCCGCCAGGTCGCCGATGAGGAGATCCGCTGGTGCGCGGACCACGAGACCGGCGTCATCGCGTACAGCCCCCTCCAGTCGGGCATTCTGACCGAGCGTTTCTCGGCGGAGCGCGTCGCGGCGCTGGACGAGGGCGACTGGCGCCGACGCTCGGCCGAGTTCAAGCCGCCCAAGCTGCGCCGGAATCTCGCGCTGCGGGACGCGCTGCTTCCCGTGGCGGAGCGGCACCATACCGGCGTATCCGCCGTCGCCATCGCCTGGACCCTGGCCTGGGCGGGGGTGACCGGCGCGATCGTCGGGGCGCGGACGCCGGACCAGGTGGACGGATGGATCGGGGCGGCGTCGGTGGAGCTGGAGCCGCGCGACCTGGACGAGATCGCCCGCGCGGTAGCCCAGAGTGGCGCCGGCGCGGGGCCCGCGCTCCCGCGCTAGATCGCCGTGGCCATCCACCACATCACCGCCATCGCCGGCGATCCCGACCGCAATCTTCGCTTCTACGCCCGGACGCTCGGCCTTCGACTGGTCAAGCTCACCGTCAATTACGACGATCCCGCGACCTATCACTTCTATTTCGGCGACGAGCTGGGCCGGCCGGGGACGATCCTGACGTTCTTCCCCTGGCCCCAGGGCAGCCCGGGGCGGCTGGGCACGGGTCTGGTCGCCTCGGTCGGGTTCGCCGTTCCGCCGGGCTCCCTCGGCTTCTGGATCGAGCGGCTGCTGGGCCAAGGCGTGACTTACCAAGGGCCCACACGGCGATTCGACGAGGCTGTGCTCGCCTTCACCGATCCCGATGGGCTCGCGCTCGAGCTGGTGGCCACCGAGCGCGCCGCGCAGGCGCCGGGTTGGGCCGACGGTCCGGTGCCTCCGGAGCATGCGATCCGCGCCTTGCACGGCGCGACGATCTGGGAGGATGGCGACACCGGCGCGGCCGACCTGCTGACCGGCCAGCTCGGGTTCCGGCGGGCGGGCGAGGAGGGGACCACGCTGCGGCTCGTCGCCGCGGATACGCGAGGCGCGGTGCTCGATCTGCGGCGCGCCCCTGGGTTCTGGCGTGGCGCGGGAGGTGTCGGGATCGTGCACCATATTGCATTCCGGGCTGCCGACGAGGCGGATCAGCTTGCCCGCCGCACGGCGCTGGAGCAGGCGGGGTATGACGTCACGCCGGTGCTCGACCGGACCTATTTCCGCTCGGTGTACTTCCGGGAGCCCGGAGGGGTGCTGTTCGAGATCGCCACCGACGATCCGGGGTTCACGGTGGACGAGCGTCCGGGTGAGCTGGGGACCGCGCTCAAGCTGCCGCCCCGGTTCGAGCCGATGAAGGACCGGATAGCCCAGGAGCTGCCCGCGATCGTGCTTCCCTCCATGCTCCAGCGCACTCCGGCCGACCCGTGGCCTTGAACAAAGGTGCCCTTCGGCCTTTCTTCTCTTCCGAGGTCCAAGTGTCTGCGCCATCGTAAGAACGACGCCGCTCCAACGGTTCCCACGGGGCGGGGCGCCGCCCCATGACAGTCCTTCCGCCGGCCGCGCCGCAGTTGCCGGTCCACCTCGATGAGGGCCTATGTGATGCTTTCTGCCGCCCTTGAACACGAGCGCCTGCTGATCGCCGAGCG
The DNA here is from genome assembly GCA_035278885.1 of Gemmatimonadales bacterium. Taxonomy (GTDB): domain Bacteria; phylum Gemmatimonadota; class Gemmatimonadetes; order Gemmatimonadales; family GWC2-71-9; genus CAVVWJ01. The sequence continues at coordinate 17,252 of DATEIR010000155.1, forward strand.
CCTGCTTTCCGAGATCGAACGCCGCCACGGTCTGCCTCACCCCATCAAGCGAGACATTCACCCCGTCATCACCGACCGCTTTCTCGCGACCTACCTTCCCGAGGCCCGGGAGGGGGAGCCTGCGCCACTCGCGCTCGAGTTCGCATTCGCCCCCAACCTCAGTGACGCCCTGCGGTTGTTGCAGGAGGTAGTGAGCGAGTCAGACGAAGGCCGCGGCGCCGCGATGTACATCTACGACCTCGACACCGGGCTGGCCGCCGACACGACCCAGGCGACCTGAATCGGTGCGGTCGGGACGAGGTGAGCGGCGGGCGCTTCGAAGGACGTGCTCGCCGCTCACCTCGTGTCGTTCCGGAAACCCGCACCCCGCCCGCGTCGTCGTCTGTAGGTGAATCCCCGAAGGAGACTTCGATGCGCACTCTCGCTCTCGCCGCGGCGGCCGGCGCCGCCGGCCTGGTCGCGTCGCCCGCTGTCGCGCCGACGATCGTCGAGTACCAGATCCCTCGTCCGGGCAACTTCCCGCATGACCCGGCGGTGGCGAAAGACGGCACGATCTGGTACACCGACCAGGCCAACAGCTTCATCGGGCACCTGAACCCCGAGACCGGCAAGGTCGTGGACTATCCCACGCCGACGCCGGGCTCGGGCCCGCACGGACTGACTGTGGCCCCCGACGGCGCGGTGTGGTACACGGGCCAGGGCGCCGGGGTGATCGGGCGGGTGGATCCGGGCACCGGGGCGATCAAGGAGTTTCCGCTGCCGGCGAGCGCGCGCAATCCGCACACGCCGATCTACCACCAGGGGAAGGTCTGGTTCACCGACGCCAACAACAACAGCTACGGCCGGCTCGACCCGGTGACCGGGAAGGTCGAGGTCTGGCAGGCGCCAACGCCCAACTCGGTTCCCTACGGCATCGTCCCCGCGCCCGACGGCTCGATCTGGATCGCGCAGCTCGGCACCAACAAGCTGGGGCACGTGGATCCCAAGACGGGCAAGCTCACCGAAACCACCCTCCCCGAGGGCGCTCGGCCCCGACGGCTGCAGGTGGGCGACAATGGGACCGTGTGGTACACCGACTATGGGCGTGGCTACCTGGGGGCGTTCGATCCGGCGACCGGTGAGCTGCGGGAGTGGCGCTCGCCGGGGGAGAATGCGGGGCCCTACGGGATCGCCATCGGCACCGACGGGCGGATATGGTACTGCGAATCCCGCACCGGCCGCATGGTGGCCTTCGATCCCAGGACCGAGAAGATGGACGTGGTGCCGATCCCGACGCCCGGCGCCATCGTCCGCCACATGGAGACCGACAGCACCCGGCACCGGATCTGGCTGGCGCTGAGCGGCACCGGCCGCCTGGGCAAGATCGAGCTGGGCGGCAAGTAGGTCGGGCGCTGCCGCGTCGGAGGCCGGCGCCGTCCAGGTGCCGGCCTTCCTCGTTTGAGCAGGGGTTGCGACGACGAGACGAAGAATTATCTTAGTACTAAGATGAAAGCCGATCTGGAGCTCTGGGTCGTCCTGGCCCGCGCCTATGAAGCCGTCCGGCGGCACGCGCTGGCCGACATCGCGCGGCACGACCTCACGCCCGGCGAGTTCGGGGTATTGGAGGCCCTCTACCACCGGGAGCCGCTGCTGCTGGGGGAGCTGCAACACAAGGTGCTGGTCTCCAGCGGGGGCATCACCTTCCTGGTGGACCGGCTGGCGGCGCGGGGACTGGTCCAGCGCCGGCCCAGTCCCGACGACGCCCGGGCTCGGCACGCGCTGCTCACGCCGGCCGGGCGCCGCCTCATGGATCGGATCTTTCCGGAGCACGCGCGCGCCCTCCGGGGCGCGCTGTCGGGGCTCGGCCGCGCGGAGCAGCGCCGGGCGGCCGACCTGCTCAGAACCCTCGGCCTCGCCGCGGCGGCCCGTCCGCTGCCGGGAGCCTCACCTTCGAAGGAGCAGTGAACATGTCCGTCGTCACCGGTCTGCACCACGTCACCGCCATCGCGGGCGACCCGCAGGAGAACCTCGACTTCTACGCCGGCCGGCTGGGCATGCGGCTGGTGAAGCGGAGCGTCAATCAGGACGTTCCCGGCACCTATCACCTGTTTTATGCCGATGGCGCCGGCCATCCCGGCAGCGATCTCACCTTCTTCCCCTGGCCCGATCTGCCGGCAGGTCGGCAGGGCGTCGGCCACACGGTGGAGGTCGGGCTCGCCGTCCCCGCGGGGAGCCTGGAGTGGTGGGGGGCGCGCCTGCGTGAAAGCGGCACCGCGTTGCAGCCGATCGAGAGCCGCTTCGGCGAGCGGGCGCTGCCGTTCCACGACCCGCATGGGCTTCCGGTCGCGCTGGTCGAGACCGCCGACCCGCGGGAGTTCACGCCCTGGGAAGGGAGCCCGGTGCCCGCGGAGCGGCAGGTCCGCGGACTCCACAGCGTGCGGCTGCTGGAGCGTCAGCTCGCGCCGACCGCCACGTTCCTCACCGACGGACTCGGCTTCCGACTGGCCGCCGAAGAGAACGGCTGGCGTCGCTACGCGGTGGGAGACGGCGGCTCCGGCCGAGTCCTCGACCTGCGGGCCAGTCCGGAGCAGCCTCGCGGCGAGTGGGGCGTCGGCAGCGTCCACCACATCGCGTGGCGCGTTCCCGATGACGCGGCCGAGCACCTGGCCCAGCGGCGGATCCTCGAGGCCGGGCGCCGGCCTACCGAGGTGATCGACCGATTCTGGTTCAAGTCGGTGTACTTCACCGAGCCGGGCGGTGCGCTGTTCGAGGTCGCCACCGACGGCCCCGGCTTCGGGGTCGATGAAGCGCCGGCCGAGCTGGGCAACTCACTGGTGCTGCCGCCCTGGCTCGAGTCCCAACGGTCGGCCATCGAGGCCGGGCTGCCGCCGCTGCGCATGCCCGCCTCGGCGGTCACGCCGGGTGCGGCGCGCTAGTCGCCTCCGGGAGCGACCGGAAGGTCGATTCGAAAGGCCGAGCCTCGGCCCGGCTCGGAGGATACGGAGATGTACCCGTCGTTCTGCCGGATCGCGCCATAGGCGGCGGCGAGCCCGAGGCCGGTGCCTTCGCCGACGCCCTTGGTGGTGTAGAACGGCTCGAAGATCCGCTCGACTACCTCGGGCGCCATCCCGTGGCCGGTGTCGGTCAGCACCACCGTGGCGTACTCGCCGGCCGACGCGGCGCCGGGGTGCAGCTCCCGGATCCGCGTGCCCGGCACCGTGCCGCCGAGCGTCTCGAGAGTGAGCCGGCCGCCTTCGGGCATGGCGTCGCGCGCGTTGAGGGCCAGGGTGAGCAGCGCCTGCTCGAGCTGTCCCTCGTCGGCCAGCGCGGGCGCGGGCGGCGGGCTCGAGGCCAGCACCGGCACGACGGCGATGCGCTCGCCCAGCAGCGGCTGGAGCAGCGGCACCAGCCGGCGGACGACCGCGTTGAGGTCGAGCGCCGCCGGGCGCACGACCTCGCGCCGGCTGAAGGCGAGCAGCTCCCGCACCAGCCGCGCCGAGTGCCACGCCGATTTGAGGAGCTGCCCGGTGTACTCGCGCCGATCGTCCGAGCTCGCCAGGCTGCGCTCCAGCAGATCGCCGAAGCCGATGATCGAGGTGAGCGCGTTGTTGAGCTCGTGCGCGACGCCCCCGCCCAGGCGGCCGAGCGCCTCGAGCCGGAGCGACCGGCGGAGGTCCGCTTCGACCCGGATCCGCTCGGTGACGTCGGCCATCGTGCCCAGCATCCGCAGGGGAATGTCCTCGCTGCTCCGGTTGATGAGGGCGGAGTCGGACACCGTGGCGTAGGTGCCGTCCCGCCGCCGAAAGCGGTACTCCGCCGCCCAGCGACTGGTCTGACCTGACACGGCCGTCTGCAGGCTGCTCAGGACCCGCTCCCGGTCGGTCGGATGCAGGCGATCCTCCCACCACTCGACCTTGGGCCCTATCTCGCCCGCCGCAAAGCCGAAACCCTCCGTCCCGGCCATCCAGACGAAGGTGCCGGTGTTGAGATCGCGATCGTACAAGGTGAGATGGGCGGCCTGCGCGCCCAGCTGCAGCCGCTCGGCGGTCCGCTGAAGCTCGCTCTCGAACTCCCGCTCCACCGTGAGATCCCGGAAGACCTTGGCGAAGCCGGTCAGGCGGCCATCGTCGTCGACCAGCCGGGTGGTCATCCCCGAGGCCCACAGACGGCTGCCGTCCTTGCGCTGGAGCCACCGCTCGTCACTGGCTTCGCCCTCGTCCGCAGCGAACCGCAGCTCCCGCTCCGGCACCCCCTCCGCTTGATCCTCGGGCGTGAAGATCTCTCTAGTGTGCCGGCCGATGAACTGGTCGCGGGAATACCCCAGCAGCCGCTCGACGCCAGGGTTCCAGGTCCGATTGCGTCCGTCGGGACCGATCACGAAGATCGCGTGGTCCCGAACCTGTTCCAGCAGCGCGCGATACAGCGCGAGCTCGTGCTCGTCCATCATGCGGCTCCTCCGCAGGTCCGGGGGCACCTTAGGCCCGGGACAAAGCGGCGGCTGTGATGGGGGTCGCAGGGGACGGAGGGGCGGACGGGCGGACGGGCGGAGAGGCGAGCGGACGAGAGTCGGACAGAAGCGCGAAAGTCAGCCAGGGACTTGGGGGGGAATGAGATATTAGATCACACTCGAGAGTCATGAGATTCACCTCTTGCGCTGAGTGCGGAGGTGGCACATCGTCCGCCCCTCCGCCCCGTTGCGCCCGCAACCAATAGTCTGCATACTTATGCATTATGCATACCGAACGCCGCGTCATCGCCCTGGCCTTCTCGGGCGGCCTCGATACCTCCTACTGCGTCCCCCGCCTCGCCGAGGACGGATGGGCGGTGCACACGGTCTACGTCGATACCGGCGGCTCGACGGCCGGTGAGCGCGCCGCGATCAGGCGCCAGGCCGACGCCGTCGGCGCGGTCGAGCACCACGAGGTGGACGCCCGCGAGCAGGTCTACGACCGCTTCGTCCGCTTCCTGATCCAGGGCAATGTGCTGAGGGGCGAGGTCTACCCCCTCAGCGTCTCGGCCGAGCGGACCCAGCAGGCGCTCTCCGTGGTGGAGGTCGCGCGCCGGATCGGCGCCCAGGCCGTGGCCCACGGATCCACCGGGGCGGGCAACGATCAGGTGCGCTTCGATGTGGCCCTCCGCGTGCTCGCGCCCGAGCTCCGCATCGTCACGCCGATCCGCGATGCCGCGGTGCGCCGGGAGGCGGCGATCGCGTATCTCGAGGCGCGCGGCCTGCCCGTCCCGGCCAAGGCGGGGAGCTACTCCATCAATCGCGGCCTCTGGGGCACCACGTGGGGCGGGGGCTGGACCCACGACACCTGGGCCGGTCCGCCGGCCGAGCTGATCGAGCCGCCGGCGGACGCTCCCGCGGCGCGGGAGATCGTTCTGGGCTGGGAGCAGGGCCTTCCGGTCACCCTCGACGCGGTGCCGCTCGAAGGGCCGTCCCTGGTGGCTCGCCTGGGCGACCTCGCCGAAGCCTACGGGATCGGCCGGAACATCCACGTGGGCGAGACCGCGCTCGGCATCAAGGGCCGCATCGGTTTCGAGGCCGGCGCCGCGCTCCTTCTCATCGGCGCCCATCGCGAGCTGGAGAAGCTGGTGCTCACCAAGTGGCAGGTGTTCTGGAAGGATCAGCTCGGCCGCTTCTACGGCGACCGCCTGCACGAGGGGCAGTACTTCGACCCGGCCCTCCGCGACATCGAAGCCCTGATCACCAGCTCGCAGGCGCGGGTGAGCGGGGACACCCGCGTGCGGCTCGCTCCGGGCCGGTTCCAGGTCGTGGGCACCCGGAGCCCGCACTCGATGATGGACACCTCGATCGCGACTTACGGCGAGGAGAACCGGCTCTGGACCGGGGAGGAAGCCCGTGCGTTCGCGCGGGTGTCCGCCGTCCCCTCGCTGCTCGCCGCGAGGGCGGCTGACGGGCACCGGTGATGCAGCCCGAGTGCCGCACCCCACAGTTCGTCGGGTGGCTTCGTGTCCTTCGTGGCCTTCGTGCCTTCGTGGTGAATAGCCGCACGATCTCAGCAAAGGAGTACCAATGGTCGTAACGACCCGCGTCCGGCTCGACCGGATCAGCTCAGCGACCCGGAACGCCGCCCTCACCCCCGAGGTGATCGTCGGTGACCAGATCGTGGCGGCGGAAGGCTACGTCCTGGCGGTCCGAATCCTGGCCGACAAGTCCACCTACAACACGGTGGAGGACGTCACCGGCCGCATGCTGTCGCTTCGCGCCGGCGACGTCCTCGCGGGCGTCCTCGGCACTCGCCGCGCGCTCCGCGGCTACGCCGGCGTGGTGCCCCCGAGCCTGGCCGTCGGCGACACGATCGAAGTGCTCAACCTGGGCGGCATCCTGGGCACCTGCACCTCCGTCAACCCCGAGATCGGGCCGCCCTTCCAGGCCGAAGTGCTCGGCGCCGTGCTCGCCTTTCCCGAGCTGGGCGACCGGATCGGCCGTCCCGCGCACATCCGCGACCGCGCCGTCCCGCCGGCCGACGCGCTCGAGAGCCGCGTGCCGGTGGTCTACGTCGCGGGCACCTGCATGAACGCCGGCAAGACGGTCGCCGCCACCGAGCTGGTGCGGGGTCTGGCGAGGGGCGGGCTCCGGGTTGCGGCGGCCAAGCTCACCGGCGTCTCGCTCATGCGGGACGCGCTCAGCATGCTCGACGCGGGCGCCGCCTCGGCGCTCACCTTCAACGACGTGGGCATCGCCAGCACCCACGCCGGCGTCACCGTGAGCACCGCGAAGGGCATCTTCAACCGGCTGGCCGCCGCCAAGCCCGACGTGATCGTGGCCGAGCTCGGCGACGGCATCCTGGGCGAGTACGGCGTCCAGGACATCCTGCGCGACCCCGAGCTCATGGGCGTCGGCGCGGCATACGTCATGGCCGCGCCCGACCCCGTCGCGTGCTGGGGCGCCGCCGAGCTGATGACGCGGGAGTACCAGCTACCGCTGACCGCCATCACCGGCCCCGCCACCGACAACGAGGTGGGTCAGGTGTACATCACCACCGGCCTCGGCGTGCCGGCGCACAACGCCCGGCGGGACGCCGCCGGTCTGGTGAGCACCGTCCGCGAGTCGCTGGCCGCGTGGAGCAGGCGCCAGGGGCTGGCCGCGACGACCGAGTTCCAGGTCACCCGGCCCTCCCTGGCCCGGGCCGGCGCGTGAAGGTCGCCGTCGTCGGCGCCGCCGGCTATGCCGGCGGCGATCTGCTCCGTCTCCTCCTGCAGCATCCGGAGGTGACCGACCTGGTCGCTACCAGCCGCAGCCGGGCCGGCAAGCCGATCGCGGAGGCGCACCCGATCCTGGCGCCGCTCACGCAGGCGCGCTTCGCGGCGGCGGCCCCGGGCGAGGTCGCGCGCGGGCGGGACGTGGTCTTCCTCTGCCTGGAGCACGGCGAGTCGAGCCGGGTGGCCGGCGAGGTGCTGGCCGCCGACCCCGGACTGGTAGTCGACCTGGCCGCCGATTTCCGGGTGCGCGACCCCGAGCTCTACCGCCGGTATTACGGCGTCCATCCCGCGCCGGAGCTGCTCGACCGCTTCGTCTACGGCCTGGCCGACATCGCCGGCGAATCGCTCCGCGGCGCCCGCGCGATCGCGGCCCCGGGATGCTTCGCGACCGCCGCCCAGCTCGCGCTCTATCCACTGGCTCGCGCGGGCATCGATGCCGTTCCATCGCTCTTTGCCGTGACCGGCTCGAGCGGCGCCGGGGTGCAGCCACGGCCGACGACGCACCACCCGGCCCGGGCGCACAACGTCTTCGCCTACTCGGTCCTGGGACACCGGCATGAAGCCGAGGTGGCGCAGTCGTGGCGGGAATGGATCGGTCGGCCGGATGCCACGGCGCGGCTGCTCACCCACTCGGGGCCTTTCGTGCGCGGCATCTATCTGACGCTGCACGCCTTTCTCGGCCGCTCGGCCATCACCGACGGCGAGTCGTGGACCTCGGCGAGGTGCTGGTACCGGGATGCCTACGCCGGCCGTCCGTTCGTCCGGGTGCTCGAGGCGCCGCCCGAGCTCACCCACGCGGTCGGGTCCAACTACGCCCTGCTCCATGCCTGTGAGAGCGAGGACGGGGGCGAGGTGCAGGTCTCGGTCGCGATCGACAATCTGATCAAGGGAGCTGGCGGTCAGGCGATTCAGGCCATGAACCTGGCGCTGGGGCTGGAGGAGACGATGGGACTTCGGGGTGTGGGAGCGTTTCCGTGTTGAGGGACGTGGGGGCGCGGGGGCGCAGGGGGGCGGGGACGCAGGACGATGCGGGGGCGGCCGACCTGATCGGAGGGGGCAACGAACCGGGTTCGGGGTCCCTCCGTGCCCCCGCGCCTCCGCGTCCTCGCGCCCTCCTTCCCGTCTACGCCGAGTTCCCGGTCCGCCCGGTCCGCGGCCGCGGATCCTGGCTCATCGACGAGGACGGCCTGGAGTGGCTCGACGCGTACGGCGGCCATGCCGTCGCCGCGACCGGCCACAGCCATCCGGACGTCGTGCGGGCCATCGCGGAGCAGGCGGGCGAGCTGCTGTTCTACTCCACCGCGGTACGCCACCCGCTGCGGATCGCGCTCGCCGAGCGGCTGGCGGCGAGCTGTCCCGCGCCGCTGGAGCGGGTCTTCTTCTGCAACTCGGGCGCGGAAGCCAACGAGAACGCGCTGCACCTGGCCCGGAAGCACACCGGCCGCCGGACGATCGTGTCGGTCACCGGCGGCTGGCACGGGCGCACCGCCGCCACGCTCGCGGTCACCGACGGCGCCCGGTATGAGGAGACCGCCCGCCGGAGCGGCATCCCCCTCAGCCGCAAGGTGCCGGCCGACGACGCGGCGGCCATGGAAGCGGCGGTCGACGGCTCCGTCGCCGCGGTGATCATCGAGCCGGTCCAGGGACTCGCCGGCGCGCGCGATCTCTCGGTCGAGTTCCTCCGGGCGGCCCGCCGTGCCTGCGATGCGCACGGCGCGGTGCTGATTTTCGACGAGGTGCAGTGCGGCGTCGGGCGCTGCGGCGCCTTCAGCGTAGCCGAGGCCGTCGGTGTCACCCCGGACGTGCTCACCTTCGCCAAGGGGCTCGCCGCGGGGCTGCCGATCGCCGCCGTGGTGGCCACGCCGGCCGTGACCGCGTCCGTGACGACGGGCGACCTGGGCAGCACCTTCGGCGGCGGCCCCGTCCCCTGCGCCGCGGCCCTGGCCAACCTCGACGTGATCGCGCGGGAGGGGCTCATCGACAACGCGATCAGCATCGGGGCCCGGCTCACCGCCGGAGCGCTCGCGCTCGGCGTGCGCCGGGTGAGCGGGCGAGGTCTCCTGCTCGGCCTGCACCTCGACCGTCCGGCCGCCGAAGTGCAGCGCGCGCTGTTCGGCCGGCGGATCATCACCGGGACCGCCTCGGATCCTGCCGTGCTCCGGCTATTGCCGCCGCTCTCGTTCTCGGCTCGGGAGGCGGATCTCCTGCTCGCCGGCCTGGCGGAGGTCCTCCGATGAGCAAGCGCGATTTCCTGTCGCTGGAGGATTGGTCCGACCAGGAGGTCGAGGCGCTGCTCGCGCTCGCGGCCCGGGTCAAGCGCGGCGAGGTCACCGGCGGGCTCGAGCGGAAGGTCCTCGCGATGGTCTTCATGGACCCGAGCCTCCGCACCCGGACCAGCTTCGAGACCGCGATGTTCCTGCACGGCGGCCACGGCGTGGTGCTCGAGCCGGGCAAGGGGAGCTGGTCACTGGAGACCCGGCCCGGGGCGGTGATGGACGGCGATACCGTCGAGCACATCGTGGACGCCGCCCGGGTGCTCGGTCGCTACGCCGACGCGGTGGGCGTCCGGGCCTTTCCCCGCGGGCGCGAATGGAGCGAAGCGCGGGAGGACGCCATCGTCCGCAGCTTCGCCCGTCACTGCGAGCGGCCGGTGATCAACTTCGAATCGGCGCGCCGGCATCCGTGCCAGGCGCTGGCCGACGCCATGACCCTGCGCGAAAAGCTGAAGGAGACTTCGGGCAAGCGCTTCGTCCTCACCTGGGCCTGGCATCCCAAGGCGCTGCCGACCGCGGTCCCCGCGAGCGCGGCCTTGGCGGCCGCCCGCCTGGGGATGGAGATCGTGATCGCGCGCCCGCCCGGTTATGAGCTCGACCCCGAGGACACGGCGCTGATCCGGACCATCGCCCAGCGCGCCGGCGGCGAGTTCGTCCACATCATCGACGATCCCGACGACGCCATGGTCGGAGCCGACGCCGTGTACGTGAAGTCGTGGGGCTCGGTCAAGCTGTACGGACGGCCCGAGGAGGAGGCCGCCCACCGCGCCGCCTATCGGGACTGGCGGCTCACCGCTTCGCGGGTCAAGTCCACCAGGGGGGGCAAGGGGATCGTGATGCATTGCCTCCCGGTCCGCCGCAACGTCGAGATCGACGACGCGGTGCTCGACGGGCCCAACTCGGTGGTCGTGGACCAGGCGGAGAATCGGCTGCACGCGCAGCGGGCGTTGTTGCTGGAGCTCCTCGGAGAGACGAAAGGAGTTACGGGTTGACCATCGACACCACCAAAGGCATCGCCGGTCTCAAGGGCGCGCTCCGCTACGTCCGGGCCTACCGGGACCAGGTCTTCGTCGTCAAGCTCGGCGGCGAGGTGCTGGGCGAGCCGGAGGCGCTCGATCAGGTGGCGGCCCAGCTCGCCCTGCTCTCGTCGCTCAACATCCGGCTCGTCGTGGTGCATGGCGGCGGGCCTCAGGCGACCGCCCTGAGCCGCCGGCTCGGCGCGGAGCCGAGGATGGTCGCGGGGCGGCGAGTCACCGACGACGCCGCGCTGGAGGTGGCCAAGCTGGTCTATGCCGGCCAGCTCAACGTGGACCTGCTGGCGGCGCTGCGGGCCCACCGGGTGCAGGCCGTCGGCCTGAGCGGGGTGGACGCCGACCTGATCACGGCTCATCGGCGCCCGCCGGTGCAGGTCGTCACCGACGGCGGAGCTACCGAGAAGGTGGATTTCGGGCACGTGGGTGACGTGGACCGGGTGGATCCGCGGGTGCTCGTCACGCTGATGGAGGCGCGGTTCGTCCCGGTGGTCGCGAGCCTGGCCGGCGGGGAGGACGACGAGGTCTTCAACGTCAACGCCGACACCGTCGCCGAGGCGCTGGCCGTGGCCCTCCGGGCGCAGAAACTGATCTTCCTCACCGGCGCGCCCGGGGTGCTGCGCGACCGGACCGATCCCTCCACCCTGATCACGTTCGCCGATCCCGACGACCTCGCCGGCCTGATGGCCAACGGGGTGCTGAGCGGCGGCATGCGGCCCAAGGTGGAGGCCTGCATCCGGGCGGCCACGGGCGGGGTCGAGCGCACCCACATCATCGACGGGCGGGCCTCCGACGCGCTCCTGCTCGAGGTGTTCACCGGGGCCGGCTGCGGCACCATGATCGTCGGACGCAAGGAGAAGGCGACCTACCTCGGGGTCGATCTTGCCGGATGAGCTGACGCTGCTCGAGCGGCTGGTCGCGATTCCTTCCGTCAGCGGCGAGGAAGGGCCGCTCGCGCTGTTCGTGGAGCAGACGGCTCGCGGGTGGGGCCTGGACGCGGTCCGGGACGACACGTCCGTCCGGGTGGAGGTACGGGGACGCGCGGCGGGGCCGACGCTTGCGCTGGTCTCGCATCTCGACGTGGTCCCGCCCGGCGCCGGGTGGACGCGCGATCCATTCACCCCTGCCGTCGAAGGCACCCGGCTGTACGGCCGCGGCTCGGGCGATGCCAAGGCATCGGTCGCGGCCATGCTGTGCGCAGCCGCGGATCTTCACCAGTCGGGCCTGCCCGCCGGGCGCGTCGTGGTGATCCTCGGATACGGGGAGGAGACCCGGAACACCACGATGGAGCAGGCGGTCGCTGTCGCGGGTGAGATCGACGGCGCCGTGGTGGGCGAGCCGACCAACCTCATGCCCGCGAGCGCGCAGCGCGGGCTCATGATGGTGGATCTGGTGGCCGAGGGTGATCAACGCCACGCCGGTTACGCCGCGGCGGAGGGCGGCTTCCGGAACGCCGCACTCGTGCTCGCCCGCGACCTGCTCCGCCTCGATGGCTTGTTCGACGGCCGGACCCATCCGATCCTGGGTCGGACCACCGCGACGCCGACGATGCTCGAGGCGGGGGTGAGTCGCAACGTGACCCCGCCGGTCGCGCGGGCCATCCTGGACGTGCGCAGCACCCCGGACTGGACCCACGAGGAGATCGCCGATCTGCTGCGCTCGCGGATGGAATCGCGAGTCGAGGTCACCTCCAAGCGCCTGGTGCCCTGCGAGACGCCGGCCGGCTCGCGCCTGCTCGCGGCTACGCAGCGGGTGCGACCGCAGGCGGCGCCGTTCGGCAGTGCCACCTGTTCCGACTGGGTCTTCCTCCGGCACGTGGACGCCGTCAAGTGCGGTCCCGGCACCAGCCGCCGCTCGCATACGCCCGACGAGTACGTGGACCTGCCCGAGGTTACCGAGGCCCGGGGCTTCTACGCCGAGCTGGCGCGGGCGTACCTGGGAGGCGACTAGCGTGGCCGCCACGACGCTCTGGAGCGCTGGGTCCGCACCGGACCGGGGGCTGCTCGAGGCGACCGCCGGCGAGGACCGCCCCTGGGACGCGAGGCTGCTCCGCTGGGATGTGCTCGGCAGCCTGGGCCACGTGGAGGGCCTCCGCGCCTCGGGCCTGCTGAGCGCGGGGGAGCACGCCCGCCTCCGCGCCGGATTGCGTGGAGCCCTCGCCGCCGTGGACCAGGGAAAGCTGCGCCTCGGCGCTTCCCATGAGGATGTGCACACGGCGGTAGAGGACTGGCTCACCCGCCGCCTGCCCGGCGTGGGGGAACGGCTGCATACCGGCCGATCGCGGAACGATCAGGTCGCCTGCGATCTCCGCCTCCTGCTCAAGGATCGCCTGCTCACGCTGACCGACTCGGCGCTGGCGGTGGCGGAGGCCCTGATCGCCTTCGCGGCGGAGCACGGCGCGGTCGTGCTGCCGGGGTACACCCATCAGCGGCGAGCGATGCCGAGCTCGCTGGGACTCTGGGCCGGCGCCTACGCGGAGGGCGTGCTCGACACCGTCGAGACGGTGGAGTCGCTGTGGAAGCGGGTGGACCGCTCGCCGCTCGGGAGTGCCGCGGGCTACGGCGTCCCGCTGCCGCTCCGGCGGGAAGCGGCGGCCCGCGCGCTCGGCTTCGCCGGCCTGGATCGGAACGTGGCGACGGTGCAGGGCGGACGCGGCAAGCTCGAGGCGGCGGTGCTCTTCTGGTGCACCCAGCTGGGCCATGAGGTGGGCCGATTGGCGCAGGACGTCATCCTGTGGAGCGCCGAGGAGTTCGGCTATGTGGAGCTGCCGGCCGAGCTCGCCACCGGGTCGAGCATCATGCCCCACAAGCGCAACCCCGACCTCTTCGAGCTCACTCGCGCCCGCTCCGCCGCGATCGAGGCGGACCTGGCCGCCGTGCTGGCGATCAAGGGCCGGCTTCCGTCCGGGTATCATCGCGACTTCCAGATGTTGAAGGAGCCGCTGCTGCGCGGGCTCGACCGCACCGAGGCGATGCTCGGCGCGCTGGCCGGCGCGGTCCCGCTGCTCGAGGTGGATCGCCGGCGATGCGCCGAGGCGCTGGATGGCGGAGCACTGGCGACCGACGAGGTGATGCGGCGGGTCGAGGCGGGGCAGGCGTTCCGGTCGGCGTATCGCGACGTGAAGCTCGAGCTCGGCCAGGACCGCCGCTTCGAGCCGCCATCGCCCGCGCGCCTGCTGGCCCGCCGGCGCTCCACCGGCGGTCTGGGCGATCTCGGCTTGTCCGACGCCCGCCGTCGCCTCCGCGCGGCGCGAGCATGGAGCCGGCGCGAGCGCCGCCGGTTCGACCAGGCGATGCGA
>DATEIR010000156.1:0-15642 GCA_035278885.1 Gemmatimonadales bacterium
CCGCCCCTACTCCACCGCCAGAAATTCCACCAGCGCCCGTGAATCGAGCGGACGTCCGGTCGCCCGGCGCACCTTTTCCATCCACGGGATGCTCTGCCCCGGCCCGTAGAAGTTGCGGGTGAGCCACCCGGCCACCCGGGGCTCCCGACTCAGATCCTCGGTCCCGAATTCCTTCCTCATCGCCTCGCGCAGCTGCGCGGCGAACATGTTGGCGTAGAGGTAGGCCGGGTAGTAGAGCGGCACGGTCCCGAACAGGTCGCGGGTGGAGGCGTAGTCGCCCGGCGGCAGATCGACCCCCACGAACCTCCGATAGCTGTCGGTGAAGATCGAATCGAAGCTCGCCGTCAGATCCAGATATGCCTGCACCTCGGCGTAGGCGTTGGCGCCGATGGTGCGTCTGAGCCAGAGGAGCTGCTCCAGCTTGCCCAGCCGCTCCAGCGCCGCGGCCTGCTCCGGGTTCACCGCGCCCGTCCGGGCGAGAAACCGCCGGTCGAAGGCGAAGTGCCCCAGCGTCTCCCCCAGACCTTCGGTGGACGGCTGGGGATCGAAGGAGAGCAGCGACAAAGGCAGGTCGGGCCGGATCAGCACCGCGTGCAGCGTATGCCCGTACTCATGGAACAGCGTGGAGTAGAACCGCCCGCCGGGAAACGGGTTCGAGAGCAGGCGCGCCTCGTACGCCGGGCGGATCGGGAAAGCGATACCACCGGTCGGCACGTCGTAGATCGTGACGGTGATCGGCAGGCTGTCGACGTTGAAGCCCATGCCGGTGGCCAGCGCCCGGATGCGCTGCATCGCCTGGTCGCCGGGGTAGGCATCGGCGGACACCTGCTGTTCCTGCAGGTGGAACCAGTAGTCCAGGTCCCACGCCTCGACCTTTTCGACCTTGAGGTCCCGCGCGATCGTGGTGAGCAGCGCCTCGTAGGTCGGCCGGGTCGCCTGCTCGAAAGACGTGAGATCGCGCAGCACCTGGGTGGGCGTGAGACCGGAAACCGAGAGTTGCGCGGCCGCGCCGCTGGGGAATCCTTCCTGCCTGCCCATCCGGTCCGTCATCGCCATCGCCTGCCGGATCATCGGCGACGTCTTGGCGCTGAGGCCCGGAATCGCTTCGAAGGCCCGGCGGCGGATCGAGCGATCCGCCGTGGTGTCGAGGATGATGCCGAGCTGGGTCTGGGTCAGCTCCCGGCCGTCCAGCTGGTAGCGGAACTGCCGGAAGGTGTCCTGGATCGCCGTCTGGAGCTCTCCGAGTTTCACCGCGAGCGCCGGGTCGGCCTTGGCCGCGAGGAAGTAATTGGCCTGCACCTGCAGCCGCCGGGTCAGGAGCGAGTCCTGGACCCGACCCTTCCACTGGTCGATGACCTTGGCGTAATCCCGCCGGGTGGAGAGCTGGTTGATCAGCCGGTTCATGGCCTCGACCTGGTGGTTCGGGAGGCCCTTCCATTGGGCATAGGCCTCGAGGTTCGCGGCCCGGTCGAGCGCCCACTGCTGGGCCTCGAGGTCGTCGAGGAAGCGCCTGAGGTCGGCCTCGGTGCGGATCGGCGGCGGCGCGGCACCCAGGCCCATGTGAGTCGGGGCGGCGGGCGGCTGCTGCGCGGTCAGCGGGGCTGCAAGGATGAGGGAGGCGGTGAACGCCCGGAGGCGCCGGGTGCAACGGAAGAGTGACGTCACAGGTCCGCCGGAATGGGTTGAGGATGCCGGAAAACTATAGTCCGAAACGTCCCCGCTTCTGCAGGCTCACGTCGTCGCTCCGGACGTTCTCTCCCACCACGAGCACCAGGAGCCGCGTTTCGTAGCCCTTCGCGGTCACCCGCACATACTGGGTGCGGCAGTTATCCACCAGCGACATGTCGAAGCGGAACTGATATTCGCCGTCCGGACCAGTGAACGCCACGAAGGGTGTGCCGAGCATCTGCAGGTGGGCCCCGGCGAGCGGCCGGCCATTGTCACCCCGGACGATCTTGCCCACCACGGTGCCGTACTGCGGCCCGGCCGAGTCGGTGGTTACCCGCGGCACGCACTTCTCGCCGTTCTCCGGCAGGTCGGCCTCCATCGGCCGGATTTCCTGGGGCCCGGCCCCAGGCTGGGTGGCGACCCGCTTGGATCCGAAGATCCGCTGCGCTTCGGACTCCATCGTCGGGGCGGCCTCCGCCGCCGGCGCGGGCGTCGTCGCGGGGGCTCCGCCCTCGGGCTGGTCGCTGTCCTGGCCCTTGCTCCGGGTAGCGTCGGGCGGCGCGTTGGCGTTGTCCTCCTTCGTCGGCTGCGCCTTGTCCGGAGGCGGTGTCACCGGCTTCGCGACCTGCGGAGGAGGGGCCGGTGGCCGAGGCGGGGGGCTCGGCGGCGGGGGCTCAGGCTTCGGGGCCGGCGGTGGAGGAGGCGGTCGCACCGCGGCGGGTGGCGGCGGGACGTACACCATCTGGACTTGCCGGGCCAGCTGGGCCGCGTCCGGACGGCGCGATCCGTCAGTTGGGTCCGGCTTTGGCCGGGTCACCAAGACCGCCAGCACCAGTACCGCCACGTGCAGGACCGCGCTCGCCGTCAGCGAGCCCCAGTCCCGGTCGGACGATGGCTGGAGTGGGTATGGCCTGGGGCGTCGTGGCAACCGGGAAGCGTCCTCGCGCGGGGTGTGGCGGTCCCCGGAAGCTAATGGTCCGGCCGCCCTACGGCAGAAAAAGCCACGGGGCGCCGCCGGCTCCCCGGCGACGCCCCGCAGCCCTGCTTTTCCGGCCTTAGTGTCCGAAGTTGATGGCGCCGGCCAGACCGAACGAGGTGCTCGACCCGTCGAGCCCCATCGGGATGTTGATGCTCGGGTTCAGGCTGTACCGCGAGCTGAACACGAACCCGGTGCTCAGGGTCAGCAGGCCGTAGCTCTCCGACCCGGACGCCGAGGTGGTACCGTCATCCACCGACAGGCGGGTATTGGCGAACTGGAAGCTCGCATTGGGCACGATCTGCATCTGCGAGGTCTGGCTCAGCACGGCACCCATCGCGGCGCCGAACGAGAAGGTGCGGCTCGACATGTCGATGCCGGTGCCGCCGACGTCGTTCGGACCCGAGCCGACGCTCAGGCTCGCCACCGGGCAGAGCTGGGCGGGCTTGGCGGTCTTGAGGGCCAGCTGGTAGCCGGCGTTCGCGCCCAGATCGAGCGAGGAACCGTCGAGCCCATCGTACGACGTGGTGCCCAGCGCCGCCTTGCCGTACATGCCCTTGGCCTGACCGTAGCCGAAGGTGCCGGCAAAGCTGCTGGTGCCATCCGCGAACTGGCTGCCGGCGCCGACCTGCATCTTCCCGCTGGTGAACGACGGCATGCCGACGCAGGTCTGCGCCACCGCCTTGCTGCCGAGCAGGAAAGGAAGGGCCAACGAGAGGAGAAGGATCCGACGCATGGTGACTCCGGGTATGAGTGATCCGACCGTAACCGGATCGGGCGCACTCAGTCCCCGCGCACCGGGCCCGGCAACCGGACGATCTCGCAGTACGCGAGACTCCTGGCTTTGCGTCCCCGCCTCGCGACGGGTTTGCCTTGATCGGTGTCGCCCTAGGGGCGACTGCCACAATGATTTGGAGAAACAGTGGTCAGCTAGGTGACACACCGGTCACTAGACTCGGCAACCCGTATGCCAACGTTCGCAGTGCAAGTCATTGCATGGCTGAGGCATGCGCCGGAAGCGGCCGGCCCGCCGTCCAGCCGGCGCCGCGCAAGGAGTCGAGGTAGGTCATCACCGCCCGGCGATCCTGATGGATGCCGAACACCAGCAGATCGCCGGGCTCCGCCCACGTCAGCGCCGCGCGCACGGCATCGAGCTCGCTCGGCGTCGACGTGATCTTCTCGCGCGGGTAGCCCGCCTCGGTGAGTGCCGAGGTCATGAGGCGGCTCACTTCGCCCGTGGCGCGCCCGCGCAGATAGGCCTCCATTTCCTTGAGGACCACACGGTCGGGCCGGAGGCCCAGCGCCGACCGGGCCAGCTCCCGGATCGCGGCGTCGTCGCGATCGCCGGCCTGGCCCAGCAACACCAGGCGACGACGTCCGGGAAACCGCTCCAGCGCCGTGGCGAGCGCCGCCATCCCGTGTGGGTTGTGCACGTAATCGACGTAGATGTGCGCGCCGCCCAGCTCGATCACGTTGGCTCGGCCCGGGTTGTCCGTCGGGTTTCGGCCGAAACGCTCGAGCGCGCGCCGCACGGCGTCGTGGTCGATGCCCAGCGCTCCGGCCGCGGCGACGGCGGCCAGCGCATTGGCCACGTTGTGGCGGGCGGCCCCGCCGAGGGCGATCGGCATCGCCTCGGTCGAGGCGAGGATCGTCCGCCGGCCTCGCTCGATCAGCACCAGCGAGGATCCATCGAGCACCGCGGCAGTTCCTCCGCTCTCCACGTGTGCGCGCATCAGCGGGTTGGCCGGATCGAGGCTGAACCAGGCGAGCTCGGCGCTGATCCGGCCGCCGGCCATCGCCAGGACCGGATCGTCCGCGTTGAGCACCACCCGGCCGCCCGGGCCCACTGCCCGCGCCACCAGCAGCTTGGTCTCCGCGAGTTCGGCCAGGGTCTGCACGCCGAACTCGCCCAGATGGTCGGCCGCGATGTTGGTGACGACCGCCGCCAGCGCATGCTCCACCGCGAGCCCACGCCGGAGGAGTCCGCCTCGGGCGGTCTCCAGGATGGCGGTCTCCACCTCCGGCCGGCGCAGCAGCATCCGGGCGCCGGACGGGCCGGAGAAATCGCTCTCCTCGAGGAAACGACCCTGCAGTGCCACCCCGTCGGTGGTGGTAGTGCCGGTCACCCGCCCGGCCTCCATGGCCATCGCCGCCAGGAGACGGACCACCGTCGTCTTGCCGTTCGAGCCTGTCACCAGCGCGATCGGGATATCATGGAGCCGATCCCATGGCACCTGCTCGGGATCGGGAAGCTCGCGCTCCGGCCACACCCGTGAGCCCGTGCCCGATCCTGCCGAGACCTGCTCCTCGCCGGCCAAGAAATTGAGGCCGTGCGTCCGGGCGGCTGCCCGGATCGCGAGCAGCGCGGGATTGCGCTCGAGCCCGAGCGCCGCTCGTAGACGAGCGGCGTCGGGCTCCGTCGCCGGCGCCCCCGCTCCGGCCATCGTCGCCTCGGCGGAGGCCCAGGCCCACTCGTTCAGCTCGGTGGCGGTGTAGAGGACGTCTGGGGGAGCGGTAAAGCCGAGGGTGGCGCCGCCCTGGAAGCAGCGGCTCCGCAGGTGGGCGTCGGGCAATCCCACGGCAGCCAGCATGCGCGTGGCGGCTTCGCGCCAGGCCTCGATGGCGCGATCGCGGGTCTGCGGGTCGAGCTCGACGTCCAGGACCGCACCCGGGCCGTCGAGCAGGAGTCCGGGCCCGGTGACCCGGCGCGAGTCGAGCAGCTTCAAGTCAGCCGGTCTTGGCCAGCGCTAGGTGGATCGCCACTCCCTGTACCGTGCCTCGTGCGTCCAGACTGTTCTGGGCTGCCGTAAACTCGACGTCCTTGATGAAGGTGTCCGAGCTCTGGCTGAAGGTGACCGTGTTGCCGCTCAGCGTCCACGTGCCTGCGAGGTCCGCATCGAGGTCTCCGCCGCCTTCATCGCCACCGGGTACGTGCAGGTGACCCGTGGTGGTCCCATCCGGGTTCAGCACCACGCGCACCGTAGCGCCTGCACTCAGCAGATTCATTGTGCCCGCCGTGAATACGGTGGCGTTGTAAGTGCCTGCCACGTTGGCCACGGTCGGGCTGAACGCGTTGTTATCGTCACCGCCGCACCCGGCCATCGCCAGCGCCGCCAGCGACCACGCACCGAGCCACGCTCGTGCTCTCATCCTTCCTCCCTTACGTCGTCGCCCGATGGTCAGGGCAGGTAACAAACCGGGTTCGCCTGCCGGCGGCTAATCGTCGGCCTCCCGCGCGAGGCGCACGCCCCGGACGTCGCGCACGAACTCCCGTCGCCCCTCGTCCACCAGGGGTGCGGTCGCCGCCGGTTCCCCCACCATGGCCGGCTCGGGCCGGGGCTGCTTGCGCCGCTCGACCGTCCGGAGCGGCGCCTCGGGCCGGAACTGGATCACCTGCTTCCAGCTCCGGGTGATGGCATCGGCGAAGAGGAGCACCAGGTCGCCCGGCTGCGCCTCGCGGAGCGCCCGGTCGATGGCCGCCTGCTCGTCGGGAATCACCAGGATCTGCTCGGCGGGCACCCCGTGGGCCAGCAGCCCGTCCCGCAGCAGATGAGGCACCTCTTCCGGTTGCCGGCCCCGCAGGTGGTCGTCGCGCCGAGTGATGTAGCGGTCGAAGCGGCCCGCGGCGATCCGGGCGATGTCGGCGATATCCTCGTCCCGCCGGTCGCCGGGGGCGGCCAGCACGGCGATCCGCCGGCCCGCCGGCTCCAGCCGCTCGACCAGATCGCACATCGCCTCGATGGCGTGCGGGTTGTGCCCGTAGTCCAGGATGACCTTGAAGGGGTGCTCGTCGAAGATGTTCATCCGACCGGGCGCCTGGAAGAACGTGGTGTCGAAGGTCCGCAGTCCGTGCCGGATGTCCTCCAGCTTGAGCCCCATGCTGAACGCCATCGCCGCGGCGAACATGGCGTTCTGGACGTTGTGCATGGCCCGGCCTTCCAGCGTGGCCGGGATGAGGTGGGTCCAGAGCAGCGGAATGTGGGCGTTGTGGTCGTAGATCGTGATCATCTGCCCCTTGATGCCGGACTCCAGCACCACGCCCCGTCCCCCCGCCTTGATGTGCTCGCCCACCAGCTCGTGGGTGGGGTCCATCGTGACGTAACAGAGGTGCTTGGCCTCGGTGTAGTCGGCCATCTTGAGGCAGAGGGGATCGTCGGCGTTGAGCACGGCAGTGTCGCGCGCCACCTCCACCACGATGCGCTTCACCTGGGCCAGCTGCTCCAGCGTGCCGATGCCGCGCAGGCCGAGGTGGTCGGCCTTCACGTTGAGCACGGCGCCCACGTCGCAGTGGCGCACGCCCATGCCGGCCCGGAGCAGGCCGCCGCGCGCCACCTCCAGCACCGCCACGTCCACCGAGGGGTCGCTCAGGACCATGCGGGTGGCTACCGGCCCCGTCATGTCGCCGCTCACCGTGCGCTGGCCGTCGATGTAGACCCCGTCGGTGCTGGTGAGCCCGACGTGATGTCCGGCGAGCTTGTTGATGTGGGCCAGCATCCGCGCGGTGGTGGTCTTGCCGTTGGTGCCGGTCACCGCCGCGATCGGGATCCGGCTGGGCGTGCCCGGCGGGAAGAGCATGTCCATGACCGGTCCGGCGACGTCGCGGGGCCGGCCGTCGCTCGGCGCCATGTGCATCCGGAAGCCGGGCGCCGCGTTGATCTCGCAGATCGCGCCGCCGACGTCCTTGTACGACTGGGTGATGTCGGTGCTGAGGAAGTCCACCCCGCCCACGTCGAGCCCGATCGCCTTGACTGCCCGCACGGCCATCTCGGCGTTGTCGGGGTGCACCACGTCGGTCATGTCGGTAGCGGTGCCGCCGGTGGAGAGGTTGCCGGTGGAGCGGAGGAACACCTGTTCCCCCGCGGCCGGGACGGTCTCCCGGGTGTAGCCTTTGCGGGCCAGCATCGTCTCGGCCTGGTGATCGAACACCAGGCGGGTGAGGACCTTCTCGTGCCCGATCCCGCGGCGCGGATCCCGGTTCACCTCGTCCACCAGCTGCTCGACGGTGCTGGTGCCGTCGCCCACCACGTGCCCGGGCACCCGGCGCGCCACCGCGACCAGCTCGCCGTTGATCACCACCATGCGATGGTCGTCGCCGGTGATGAAGCTCTCGACGATGATGCTCCGGCTGTGCTCACGGGCCACCTGGAACGCGCGGCGGACCTCCTCCTCGGTGGTGACGTGGATGGTGATCCCGCGCCCATGGTTGGCGTTGAACGGCTTCACCACCACCGGATAGCCGACCCGCTCCGCGGCGGCGACCGCGTCGTCCTCCCGCTGCACCAGCCGCTGGCGCGGTACCGGCAGGCCCAGGTGGGCCAGGATCCGGTTGGTCTCCTCCTTGTCCGAGGCGAGCTCCACGGCGATGTGGGGCGTGCGGCTGGTGACGGTCGCCTGCACCCGCTGCTGATAGCGTCCGTGGCCCAGCTGGATCAGGCTCTGCTCGTTGAGTCGGATCCAGGGGATCCGCCGCTCCTCCGCCGCGCGCACCAGGGACATCGTGCTGGGGCCCAGCGCCCGCCGCTGCGCGAAGCGGATGAACTCGTCCCGCTCGGCGGCGAAGTCGAAGTCCGGGGGCACCGCGCCCGTGGGCTGCAGCTCCGCCGGCAGCAGCGAGTGGAGCAGCATGAGGCCGAGCCGGCCCGCCTCGAGGCCGACGTCCTCCTGCTCGTACTGATAGATGACGTGATACTGTCCGGTCTCGCCGTGCGAGCGGGTCTTGCCGAAGGTCACCGGCTCGCCGGCCACGTTCTGCAGCTCGATCGCCACGTGCTCGAGGATGTGACCCATCCAGGTCCCTTCGTCCTCGGTGAGCCGGCGGATGAATCCGCCCGGCTTGCCGTAGGAGCAGCCGTGCTCGTACAGCCCCGGCAGGGCGGCGATGAGCGGGTCGGTGAACGCCTTGCCCAGCCGCCCCGACGGCCACTGCTCCAGCTCACCCAGGTCCACGTCGAGGCGGATGACCGGAAAATGGGCGTACAGGCTGGGCCCGACGTAGACGGCTTTTTCGAGGATGCGCATGCGGAGAGGGTCCTGAGTCGGTTCGAGATGGTATAAAGGGGAAGGGGGAAAGGCGAAAGGGGAAGGGGGGCTAGACCCGCCGGGCGATCTCCGGCGCTGCCGCCGCCACCCGGGTGTGGAGATTGAACGTCGATCCGTGGTCGAGGATGTGGAGCCGGAGGCCGATGAGGCAGACCGGGTCGTTTTTCCGTACCCGCGCCATCGAGGAGAACTCCAGTCCGGAGGAGTCCACGATGGTCAGAGCGCCGCCGCCCACCACCTCGAGGGTCTCGTCCGGGCCGATGAAGCCCGCGGTGTTCTCGTCCAGCCCGATCCCGATGGCGAAGGGGTTGTACGCCAGGGCGGAGAGCAGGCGGCCCAGCCGGTCGCGCTGGCGGAAATGCTGGTCGATGATGATGCGGTTGGTGAGGCCCAGCCCCGGCGCCAGGGTCACGATCTTGGCCCTCGGCGACGCCCCTTCCTTGCCGAACGCGATCATGTGCTCGCACAGGAACGCCGCGCCCGCGGACGTGCCGGCCACGTGCATGCCCTCGGCGTTGCGGCGGCGCAGCGCCTTGGCGACCTCGGTTCCGCCGATCATGGTGCTGAGCCGCAGCTGATTACCGCCGGTGAGGAAGGCGCCGTCCACCTGCTCCAGCAGGTCGAGCCACTCGCGCCGCTGGCCGTCGGCTCGGCTTGCGATCGGCAGCACGTGGGCCCGGCCCACGCCCAGGCTGTGGAACAGCTCCTCGTAGCGGTTGCCGGTCTCGGCGACCTCGGAGGCGGTCGGAATGATGGCGATGCGACAGTTCTTCCCGCCGCAGAGGGTGGCGAAGCGGCGGAGAATCGCGACATCGCCGATCTTCTCCTCGGCGCCGCCCACCGGGATGATGAATCCGCGGGTCGCCCCGCTCCTGGCCGGCGTCACCGCGTCCTCGCTGTCGCGCTCATAGGCCGCAAAGATATTCTAGGCCGGTCCTTCGAACATCCCCCGAACCACCGCCTGCCCCGCGCGCACGTGCCATCGGCCGAGCGCCATCACCTCGGCCGGCGCGCCGCGCTCGTCCAGGACCACGAGGTCGGCGTCGGCCCCGACCGCGAGCCGCCCCTTGCGCTCCAGTCGGAGCAGGCTGGCGGGGTTGCTGGTGAAGGGCGGCAGCACCCGCTCCAGCGGCTGGCCCCGGACCAGCAGCTCGCTGAGCACCGTCGAGGGCGCGTCGGGCCGGCCCACGTCCATGCCGGTCACCCGGCCCTCGTGGTCGAAGGAGGGGAGGCACCCGCCGCCGTCGGAGCTCACGGTGACCCGCTCCGGCGGCAGCCCCGCGTCGAGATAACGGACCAGCCCGTCGGCGGCCCCCACCTCGTCCGAATCGGTCGGGGGCGCCGCGGTCAGGTCGATGGTGCACCCGCGCTGGACGATCGCGAGCGCCTCGTCGAACAGCCGTTCACGCCGGTTCACGTGGGTCGGGTTGAACACCCGGGCGGGGATCTCGCTCTGGTCCAGCGCGCGCCAGATCAGGTCCAGGCCTCGGGGTCCGTCGCCCAGGTGGAGGTGAACGATCCCGGCCTTGCCGCTCATGAGCCCGCCCACGTGGGCGTCGGCCGCGACCCGGAGCAGCTCGTCGAGCGACGGCTGGCTGCTGCGGTGATCGCTGATCGCCACCTCGCCGACCCCGATGATCCGATCCACCAGCACGAGGTCGCGCCGCACGCTGCCGGTCACCGTCGCCGGCGGCACATGGTATCCACCGGTGTGACACCAGGCGCTCAGCCCCTCGGCCAGCAGTCCGCGGGCGACCGTGACCAGCTCGGCGGGGGTGCGGATCGCGTCGTCGGTACCGAGCACGCCGATCGCCGTGGTGACGCCGCCCAGCGTGAACCGGCTCAGCGCCTGCGGCGGCACCCGCGTGTGCGGCCCCGCCTCGCCACCGCCGCCGGTGAGGTGGACGTGTCCGTCCACCAGGCCCGGAATGACCCGCCGTCCGCCCAGGTCGGTCTCCCGCACGTCGTACGGCCGCGGGATGGGGGCCGCATCGCGCCCGATCCAGAGAATGCGCTCGCCCGCGATGAGCAGGTCGACCCGCCCGCGAGGGGCAGGGTCGTAGAGCTCGGCGTTGCGAAGGAGTTCGAGGGTCATGGGGGAAGGAAGTTAGTGGGGCAGGGGCGCAGGGGCGGAGAAAAGCTTGCCCAGCACCAAAAGCTGTTAAGCCGCCGCTGCCGCGGACGACGCGCCCGCCCCACCCGGCACCGCCTCCAGCGTAAACCTCCCCGTCGCCGCCAGCAGCCGCTCCGCCGCATCCGCCAGGTGGCTCGCCGACGCCGAGATCTCCTCGGTCGACGCATTGAGCTGCTGCGATGCGGCCGCGATCTGCTGCGCCGCCGCCGCGTAATCTTCGGTTCCCGCCGAGACCTCGCGCATCCGGCCGGCGATCCCCTCGACCAGCCCCCGCACATCGCTCGCCGAGGCCGAGATCCGCCGGGTCCACTCGTCGTTCGCCTCCGCGTCGGAGGCCACGTTGCGCAGTCCCTCGGCGGCCGCGTGCGCGGCCTCCCGCGCGGCGAGGCCGCTCTGGCCCAGCAGCAGCAGCCGCTCCCGCGCGGTCTGCACCTGCAGCAGCACCGTGCGCACCGTCTCGCTGGTCGAGGTCGCGGCCCGCGCCGCCTGGCCCGCCAGCTTCCGCACCTCTTCGGCCACCACGCTGAAGCCCTTGCCCTCTTCGCCCGCCCGCGCGGCCTCGATCGAGGCGTTGAGGGCGAGCATATGGGTCTGCTTGGCGATGGCCTTGGTCTGGGAGATGAACTTCTCAATCTCCTCCGACGCCGCCGCCAGCGCGTCGGCTTCGCGGGCCGCGTGCTCGACCTCTTCGGCCAGCCGTCCCAGCTCGGTGCTGCTCAGATCCAGCCGTTCGCGATGGCTCCGGGCCAGGCGCGCCAGCGCCGCGTTCCGCTCCGCGGCCTGTCCGGCGCCGGCGGCCAGCTCCTGAGTGATCTCCAGGATCTTGCCCGCGTCCTCCGCGGCGGCGCGGACCACGAGCGCCTGCTGTCCGGCTCGCTCGGTGAGGTCGCCGGTGGTGCTGGCCACCTCCTGGGTCGATGCGCTCATCTCCTGGGTCGAGGCGGCGATCTGCTGCGACATCGCCGCCGCCTCGTGGGCATGCTGCCGGATCGTCCCGACCAGGTCCCGGAGCCGCGCCAGCATCGCCACGACCGCGCGGGTGAGCGGATCGCGGCCCCCGGCGCCGGTGTCTCCCTGGGGCAGGCCCAGGTCGCCTTCGGCCACCCGGGCGGCTACCCCGGCGGCCAGCCCCGTGGGACGGAGCACGTAGCGCAGCAGGAGCTGCATCAGCGTCTGCTCCAGTGCCAGCGCCGGCGCCGCGAAGGCCAGAATGCCGTGCCAGAGCGGACTGGCGCCCGCCGCATGGAGCAGGACCGCCACCAGGCCGGTCAGGAGCGCCACCGTGGCGAGGCCGATCAGGTGGAGCAGGCGCAGGAAGGTCATCCGAGAGCTCATGGGACGCCCGTCAGTGCAGGTCGTTGATGGGGGACGCCGCGCTCAGCCGCCGCTCCGCCGCGGCGCGCCGCGCCGTGAGCAGCCGGGCGACACCGTCGGGCGGGAGCGCCCGGGAGAAGTAGTGTCCCTGCCCCAGGTCGCAGCCGAGCTCGAGCAGCGCGGCGCGCTGGTCGCCCCGCTCGATGCCTTCGGCGATGGTGCGGAGCTTGAGGGTCTCGCCCAGCCCGACGATCGCCCGCGCCAGGGCCGACTTCTCGGTGCCCGATCCGACGTCGTCCACGAACGGCTTGGCGATCTTGAGGATGTCGATCGGGAACCGCTGCAGGTAGCTGAGCGAGGAATAGCCGGTGCCGAAGTCGTCGATCGCGAGGCGCACGCCGAGCGACTTGAGCTCCCAGAGCCGCTCCTGCACCGTGTCGGTCTGCTGCATCAGCACGCTCTCGGTGATCTCGAGCACCACGCCGTCCGCGCTCGCGCCGGTGGCGGCGAGCGCCTCGCGCAGGGCGCCGGTGACGCCGCCGCCCTGGAGCTGCCGGCCCGAGATGTTGACCGAGACGCAGAGCGGGGTCTCGGGGAACGTTCCCCGCCATTCCTGCACCTGGCGGCACGCCTCGGTGAGCACCCAGGCCCCGAGCGGCACGATGAGGCCGGTCTCCTCCGCCAGGGTGATGAAGCTCTGCGGCAGCAGATGGCCGCGGGTGGGATGGTCCCACCGGACCAGCGCCTCGACGCCGTACAGCGCGCCGGTCTTGAGCGAGACGATCGGCTGGTAGTGCAGCGAGAGCTGGTGGGTCTCCAGCGCCGTGCGGAGCGCCGCCTCCATCTCCAGCCGCTCGCGCACGTCGGCGTACATCCGGAGCTCGTACGTCTCGGAGCGCCCCTTGCCCTGCCGCTTGGCGGCGTACATCGCGACGTCCGCGTTGCGCAGCAGGTCGTCGGCGGTGTCGCCCGGACTGGCCGTGGCGACGCCGATGCTGGCGCTCACCTGGACCTGGTTGCCGCTCAGCGCGAAGGGGTAGGTCATCGCCTCCTCCAGCCGCTGCAGCAGCTCGGGCCGGCCGTCGGAGCCGGCCACGTGCTCGATCAGGATGGCGAACTCATCGCCGCCGAGACGCGAGACCGTGTCCGCCGCGCGGGCGCAGCTCTGGAACCGCTCCGCCGCCGCGATCAGCAGCCGGTCGCCCTCGGCGTGGCCCAGGCTGTCGTTCACCCGCTTGAAGTCGTCCAGGTCGAGGAACAGCACCGTGATCGGGTGCCCCTGCCGCTGCGCCAGGGCCAGCGCGTGGCTCACGCGGTCGCGGAAGAGCGCGCGGTTGGCGAGTCCGGTGAGCGGATCGTGGAAGGCCTGATGGGTGAGCTGCTCTTCCAGCCGCTTGCGCTCGCTCACGTCGCGGGTGTTGAGCACGATCCCGCGGACGGTCGGGTCGCCGAGCAGGTTGGTGGCCAGGATCTCGGCGTGCAGCCAGCTCCCGTCGGCCTGGCGGAAGCGCCACTCCACCGGCCCGATCACGCCCGGCCCGGCCACCACCTCGGCGAAGAGCTGGGTGGCCCGGTCGCGGTCGGCGGGATGCAGCAGCGTGGCGAGCGGGCGGCCCAGCAGCGCGGAGGGCTCGTAGCCGAACACCCGGCTCGCCGACGGACTCACGAACCGCATGGTGCCGTTGGGACGGGTCACCATGATCACGTCGGAGGAGTGCTGCACCAGGGAGCGGAAGCGCGCCTCGTTCTGCCGGGCGGCGGTATCCGCCAGAAGGCGGACGTTCTCGCGCACCGTGATCACTTGGCGCGCCACCACCAGCGCCGTCACCAGCAGCGCGCCCACCGCCAGGCCGCTCACCGGATCCATCCAGGGGCTCACCACCGTCAGCAGCAACAGCCCGTAGGTCGACGCGACGGCCACGTAGGGCAGGGGACTCACCGGCTGGGAGCGGGTGCGAGGCATGGACGCACCCTCCAGCCGCGCCTTCGGATGTCGGTAGTACCGCTCGGCGCCTGCGATCAGCAGGATGTAGGTGACCAGGTAGACGGAGTCGATCCAGCTCGCGCTGCGGCCGCCGGTCTCCCGGACGATGTAGGTGAAGACGAGGTCCGCCACGATGCTGACGGTCACACCGGTCACCAGCATGCCGAAGGCGAGGCGGTTGCCGTCCACCGGCCGGCGGAGCAGCACGGTGGTGATGCCCAGCAGCAGGAGCAGGCTCGCCAAGGGATAGGCGTAGGCCAGCAACGTCACGACCAGGCTGCTGTTCCCTTCGGCTGCCGGGCGCACCGACCAGAACCAGATCGCGACCGCGCCCCCCACCAGCACCATCGCGGCGTCGAGCACGAACTTCCAGCGCTCCATCCGGGTCCGGCGGGCCAGGGGGAAGGACAGCAGGGCAGCGAGGGTACAGATCGAGTCGCTGAGGTAGAACGGATCGGCCCAGGAGACCGGGGGGTTCTGCTTCAGGCCCATCAGGTACCAGGTCGAGATCGCATTCCCGGTGAAGACCAGTACCGACCCGAGCGCGAGGAAACGGAGCGCCCGGCGCACCCCCGGGTCGAGCACCGGCGAGCGGGCCGCCAGGAAATAGAGCATGGCCACCGTGACGTTCAGCGGCATGAACGCGACGTTGCCGAGCAGGTCACGGAAGGTCGGGCTGCCCCAGTCGCTCCGCTCCCACACCAGGTACGCGGCCGCGTAGACCACCGCGCTGAGCGCGATCGGGCCGAAGGGGAACCGGCGCTTCTCGACTTCGACGGCTACCGAAATAGTGCCTCCCAGACGCGCGCTACCGCCCGGCGCCAAGGTCCGTGGCATTCTGCAAACCGGAGCATCGGCGGCTTCCAGCCCAAGCCGTTGGTACCGAAGGAGATGACGGCCGGCCGGGTGGGGCGGTCGGCCGCCTGGCGAGAAAGGGCAATGATGATGCCGTTCTCTGCACTCCCCCTAGAGGCGGAGGACGGCGCCGATTACCATGGAGCCGAGGAGGGCACTCACTATCACGAGGCCGAGGCAGCCCTTGGCCTTGGTTGCGACGGCAGTGGCATCGGCCGGCGCCGAGCAGCGTCGCGGCGATCATCGCCGGGGCCCGGCCGAGCAGCGCGATCAGGAAGAGACGCGGCAGCGGGATGCGCGTCATCCCGGCCACGAAGATGATCAGGTCGGGGGACGGGCCGAGGAAGATGACGAGCCAGGTCACCGGCGAGTTGACCAGCCGAAGCTGCTCCCACTTCGCGATCGCGTCCGGACCGGCCACACGCGCGAGCAGGCGCAGGCCCCAGAGCCGTCCGGCCAGCAGGGCCACGACCACGCCGATGCCGAGGCCGGCCGAGCCGAAGATGATCGCCGGGACGAGCCCGAAGACGAACCCGGCCGCCGCGCCGATCGGCAGGCCCGGTAGCGGGGCGAGCATGACCTGCAGCGCGTAGATCGCCACGTAGGCGAGCGGCGCGATCGGCCTGAGATCGACCAGCCACTGCCTGACCGCCATCGCGTCGAGGTCGACGA
>DATEIR010000157.1:0-8143 GCA_035278885.1 Gemmatimonadales bacterium
TCGCGGCCGCGGCGGCCGGGGGGAGCGCGGCGAGCGGGGGGGCCGCGGGCGCGGGCGCGGCCGGGACGACCGGGACCACGCCAGCGACCACGTGGAGAACGTCATCGCCATCAACCGTGTGGCCAAGGTGGTGAAGGGCGGCCGGCGGTTCTCCTTCAACGCCCTGGTGGCGGTGGGCGACGGCAAGGCCAAGGTCGGCATCGCCACCGGCAAGGCGAACGAGGTGTCCGAGGCGGTCCGGAAGGCCGTGGAAGCGGCCAAGCGCTCGATGGTCGAGCTGCCCAAGACCGGCTCCACGATTCCCCACGAGGTCGTGGGCGAGCACGGGGCCGGGCGGGTGCTGCTCAAGCCGGCGGCCACCGGAACCGGCGTCATCGCCGGCGGGCCGGTGCGCGCGGTGCTCGAGTGCGCCGGGATCACCGACATCCTGACCAAGAGCCTGGGCTCCACCAATCCGCACAACATGGTGCGGGCCACGATGAACGGCCTCAGCCGGCTGGTCTCGGCGCGCCAGGTGGCCCGCGAGCGCGGCGTCGAGGTGGATCAGATCGCCTACAAGCCACGGCAGGGGGGCTGAGGAATGGGACGGAACCCGGTCGTCGGGCGGCAGGGCCCCCGGCATCACGCGGCGACGGTGCCGGCGGAGTCGGAGGCCAAGACCCTCGCCGTCACCCAGGTCCGCTCCGCCATCGGCCACGCGGACACGATGCGGCGCACCCTGGAGGCGCTCGGCCTCCGGCACCATCAGCAGTCGGTGCAGCTCCCCAACAACGCATCGGTGCGGGGGATGCTGTACAAGGTGCGGCACTTGGTTGAGGTCAAGGCGGGGTGACGCCTTCGCCGATAACATTTCGGAGTAACACCAATGGCTGATCGTATCTCCCTGTCCTCCCTCCGCCCCGCCGCCGGGTCCTCGCCCGCGCGCAAGCGGGTGGGTCGGGGACCGGGCTCCGGCCTGGGGAAGACCTCGGGCAAGGGTCACAAGGGGCACAAGGCCCGCACCGGCGGCGCCACCAACCCCGGCTTCGAGGGCGGCCAGATGCCGCTCTACCGGCGGCTGCCCAAGCGGGGCTTCACCAATCCGTTCAAGGTGACGGCCCAGGCGGTGAACCTCTCCCAGCTGAAGAAGGTGAGCACCGGTGAGGTGAGCCCGGAAACCCTGTATTCGGCGGGGCTCATCGGGAAAGTGGATGCTCCGGTGAAGCTCCTGGGCACCGGCGATGCCGACCGCGCCTACACGGTCCGCGGCATCGCCCTGTCGGCGTCGGCGCGCGCGAAGATCGAAGCGGCCGGCGGCACCATCGAGGGGTAATGACCACTCCGCGCGCCCCCACGCTGGCGATCGACAAGGAGCTGCGGGACAAGCTCCTCTTCACGCTGCTCGCGCTGGTGATCTACCGGATCGGCGCCCACATCGCCGCTCCGGGCGTCAACGTCACCGCGCTGGCCGATTTCATCCGGAACTCCGCCGCCGCGGGGTTCTTCGGCCTGTACGATGCCCTCGGCGGCGGCCTCTCCCGGGCGACGATCTTCGCGCTCGGGATCATGCCCTACATCTCGGCCTCCATCATCTTCCAGCTCGCCGGCGGGATCGCGCCGTCGGTCGGCAAGATGCAGAAGGACGAGGAGGGCAAGAAGCAGATCACCCAGTGGACCCGCTATCTCACGGTGGCGATCTCCCTGGGCCAGGCCTACACCTTCGCCCTGTTCACCGAGTCGATCCCCGGCGCGGTGGCCACGCCGGGCTTCGCCTCCCGGCTCATCATGGTGGTGACGCTCACCACCGGTGCCATCTTCGTCATGTGGCTGGGCGAGCAGATCACCGAGCGTGGAATCGGCAACGGGATGAGCCTGCTCATCACCTTCTCGATTCTGGAGCGGGTCTGGCCGTCGACGCTGCAGCTGGTGCAGTTCGTCCGCACCGGGGTCATCTCGCCGTTCGGGGCCATCGTGCTGCTGGCGGTCGTGATCTTCGTGATCGCGGCGGTGGTGGCGATGACCATCGCGGCCCGCCGGATCCCCATCCAGATCCCCCGCAAGGTGATGGGTCGCGGCCGGATCCGCGAAGGCCAGAAGACCTTCATCCCGATCCGGCTCATCACCGCCGGCGTGATGCCGATCATCTTCGCCCAGACCATCATCATCGTGCCGGGCACCCTGGCCAGCTTCACCCAGAACCCGGTGCTCCAGGACATCGCCAGCGTCTTCACGCCCGGCGAGGTGCCGTACGACCTCACCTTCGCGGTGATGATCCTGCTGTTCAGCTACTTCTACACGTCCATCATCTTCAATTCGGTGGATCTGGCGGAGAATCTGAAGAAGCAGGGTGGGTTCATTCCCGGGGTGAAGCCGGGCGCGAGCACGGCCGATTACATCGACGCGGTGCTGGCCCGCATCACGCTGCCGGGCGGCCTGTTCCTGGCCGCGGTGGCCATCCTGCCGGTGCTGGTCTCCAAGTACGTCGGGGTCCGGAGCCAGTTCGGCGGCACGTCGGTGCTGATCGTGGTGGGCGTGCTGCTCGACACCATCGCGCAGGTGGAGCAGCACCGCACGCTCCGGAAGTACGACGGCTTCATGAAGACCGGCCGGGTCAAGTTCCGGGGGCGGCAGCAGCGGTATATGTAGGTTGGGGCGAAGGGCGAATAGCGAAAGGCGAAGGAGGCGCTCGACGTGCTCGCGAGCACCCTTCGCCTTTCGCCCTTCGCCTTTCCGTTCGTCAACGATCCTTCAGCCGTCACGGAACCGCATGGACATCCTCCTCATGGGCCCGCCGGGCGCGGGAAAGGGCACCCAGGGCTGCATCCTGGCCGAGACCCTCGGCATCCCCAAGTTCGCCACCGGCGATCTCCTCCGCGACGCGGTGAAGCGGGGCACGCCGCTCGGGCTCAAGGCCAAGGCGGTGATGGAGGCCGGGCACCTGGTGAGCGACGACCTCATCCTGGGCGTGGTGCGTGACGAGCTGGCCAAGCCCGAGGCGGCCCAAGGGGTCATCTTCGACGGGGTGGTGCGCACCATTCCGCAGGCGGAGGGAATGGAGCGGCTCCTGGCCGAACAAGGCCGCCGGATGGACGCGGTGCTGTTCTTCGACGTCACCGACGAGGAAATCCTGGCCCGCCTGGACCACCGCCGCAAGGTGGAGGGCCGGGCGGACGACGATCCCGCCGCGGTGGCCACCCGCCTGCGCGCCTATCGGGAGCAGACCGCGCCGGTGCTCGCCTGGTACGAGGCGCGGGGCGGAGTCCGGCGGATCGGGGCGGTCGGGCCGGTCGAGGAGATCGCCCGACGGGTCCGCCGGAGCCTGGAGCAATAGCGGGACGATGGTCACCCTCAAGTCACCCCGGGAAGTCGACATCATGGCCCGCGCTGGCCGCATCGTCGGCGGGACGCTCGCGCTGATGCGCACCCTGGTGCGCCCCGGCGTGAGCACCGAGGACCTGGACGCGGCCGCGGAGGCGTTCATCCGGGGCCACGAGGGGGCCACGCCCTCCTTCAAGGGGCTGTACGGCTTTCCCAAGACCCTCTGCACCTCGATCGACAACGAGATCGTCCACGGCATCCCTTCGAGCCGCCGGGTGCTGGCGGAGGGAAGCATCGTGAGCGTGGACGTGGGGGTCTTCCTCGACGGCCTCCACGCCGATTCCGCCACCACCATTCCGGTCGGCCGGATCGCGCCCGAGGCGGAGCGGCTGCTGACCGTGACCGAGCAGTGCCTCCAGGCAGGCATCGGGGCCGCCAGGGTGGGGAACCACGTGGGGGATATCGGACACGCCGTGCAGCAGGTGGCCGAGGGGGCGGGCTACGGGGTGGTACGCGAGCTGGTGGGGCACGGCATCGGCACCCGCTTCCACGAGGAGCCGCAGGTGCCCAACTACGGCGCCCCCAAGCGCGGCCCCCGTCTGCTGGAAGGCATGACCCTGGCCATCGAGCCGATGATCACGGTGGGCAGCCCGGCGACCAAAACGCTCAGCGACAAGTGGACCGTGGTCACCGCCGACGGCACCCTGTCCGCGCATTTCGAGCACACCGTCGCCATTACGGCCAACGGTCCGCGCATCCTGACGGCCGCCTAGAGCGCGTCGGCCTCCGCCAGCAGCGCCCCCGCCGCCGCGACCATCCCGCGGCTCGAGTCGTCCTTGTCATCGGCCAAGTTTTCCCGTACCGCGGCCTCCGCGCTCCGGCCCGCGGCACGGGCCAGGTGCAGCGCCGTGGCCGCGTCGCCGCGGGCACTGGCCAGCCCCCAGTGGGTAAGGTCGGACGCGAGGCGGGCCGCCTCCACGCAGCGCTGGAGCACCTCGTGCTGCACCCGGGCTCCCTCGCGGTAGGCGGCCCGCTTGGCCTGCTCCCGTAGCCCTCGCTCCTCAGCCGTGCCCCGCGGCAGCGCCAGCGCGCGCTCGAACGCGGTAAACGCCGAGGCGTCGGCACGGGCCAGGGCCACCGCCTCGCGGCGAAGCTCGGACCCGCGGTGGATCGCGTGGCGGGTCTCGATCTCCCGCGGCCCCGCTTCGCGCCGAAGGGTGAGGCCCGCGACCATCTCCACCAGGGCCGCCGCCAGCGCGAGGCCCAGGCCGGCAGCGGCGCCGCCGCCGGGGGCCGCGGTGGGAGCAGCAAGCGCCTCGAGCCAGCGCTCCAGGGTCGCGGACGGACCCAGGGTCTCGTTCACAGCAGCACCTCCCGCAGCCAGGCGTGCATCGTCGGGTTGCCGGCCACGACGCCGGTATGCTCCACGCCGACATCACGCCCGGCGAAATCGGTGACCACGCCCCCGGCCTCGCGGACGATCAGAGCGCCCGCCGCGATGTCCCACGCCGAGAGCCGCTGCTCCCAGAAAGCCTCGATCCGGCCCGCCGCGACGTCCGCGAGGTCGAGTGCGGCCGATCCCGGCCGGCGGATCCCGCTCGTCCGGGTGGCGACACGTCGGAACTGCTCCAGATACTGGTCGAGGCGATCCGTGTCCCGGAAGGGAAATCCGGTGCCGATGAGCGCCGTGGAGGGATCAGTGATGGTCGAGACTATGAGCCGGCGCTCGCCCAGCCACGCACCGCCCCCTCGGCACGCCCGGTACGTCTCGGCATGGGGCACGTGCACCACTACCCCGGCCTCGAGCACGCCGTCCACCGCGGCCGCGATCGATACGGCGTAGGCCGGCACGCCGTGCAGGAAGTTGGTGGTGCCGTCGAGCGGGTCCACCACCCAGACTAGTCCGTCGGTCACGAGGTCGGGCGCCAGCTCTTCGCCTACGATGCGCGCCCGGGAGTCGGCCGCCAGCAGCATTTCGGCGATGAGACGCTCCGCGGTGCGATCGACGTCGGTCACGAAGTCGCGCGCCCCCTTCCGGGTCCACTCGGCCGGGTCGCGCGGCCGCTCCACTCCCCGCAGATAGTGGGCGGCGGACTCGGCGGCTGCCTGGGCCAGATCAAGTAAGTCCAAGGGAGACACCATCTTGCAGGTGCTCATCGAAGCGGGTAAGTTGCCGGACATGGCGCGAATATTCTCGGGGATACAACCCTCCGGCGAGCTCCACATCGGAAACTGGCTCGGCGCGGTGCAGAACTGGGTCACCCTGCAGCAGAGCTACGACTGCATCTTCTGCGTGGTGGACCTCCACGCGATCACGGGCACGTACGAGCACGCGTCGCTGGCCCAACGCACCCGCGACATGGCCATCGGCCTGCTGGCCTGCGGGATCGATCCGTCGCGCGCGGTCCTGTTCGTGCAATCGCACGTGCCGGAGCACAGCGAGCTCCAGTGGCTGCTCAACAGCGTCACGCCGGTGGGCGAGCTGGAGCGGATGACGCAGTTCAAAGATAAGTCGCAGCGATTCGAAAGTGTCCCGGCGGGCCTCCTGAATTATCCGGTCCTGATGGCCGCCGACATCCTGCTCTATCGGGCCGACCTGGTGCCGGTCGGGGAGGACCAGACTCAGCATCTCGAGCTGGCCCGCGAGCTGGCCCGGAAGTGGAACGCGGAGTTCGGCGGGGGCAGCGACGATTTTCCCGAGCCCCAGCCCATCCTGACCGAGGCCAAGCGGATCATGGGACTCGACGGCCAGGCCAAGATGTCCAAGAGCCTGGGGAACACCATCGGCCTGCTCGACCCGCCGGACGTGATCTGGCAGAAGCTCCGCCCGGCGGTGACCGACCCCGCGCGGGTCACTCGCAAAGATCCCGGCACCCCCGAAGTCTGCAACATCTACCATTTGCACAAGTACTTCTCTCCCCCGGAGACGGTAGTCCGGGTGGCCGATGCCTGCCGGGGCGCAAAATGGGGCTGCCTCGACTGCAAGCGGGAGCTGGCCGACAACATGATCCGGGCCCTGGCGCCGATCCGCGAGCGGGCCCTGAGTTTGCAGCAGGAGCCGGGTCGCGTCGAGCAGATCCTGGGCGACGGCGCCGCCACCGCGCGCCGCCTTGCTGGCGAGACCATGCGCCGAGTGCGCGAGCGCATGGGGTTCCTCCCCCCGGTCCGCGACTAGCGCCGCGACCTCTACCCGGTCCCGAGGAAGCATGGAAAAGATCATCAAGGCCGCGGTCGAGCGCGGCGCCTCCGACCTGCACATCAAGGCGGGTGATGTCTTCCGGGCCCGAATCAACGGCAAGCTGGTAGCCCTCACCAAGCAGCGGCTGACGCCCGACCAGACCCGAGCGATCGCTCTCAAGCTGATCAGCAGCGAGGAGGACCGCGCCCGGGTGGATCGGCTGCGCGACTTCGACTGCTCCTGGGGCATGCCCGGCGTCGGCCGTTTCCGGGTCAACGTCCTCCGGCAGCGCTCCTCCTTCATGATCGTGATGCGGGTGATCCCGTTCACCGTGCCGACGCTCGAGTCGCTCCGCCTTCCGACGGCGCTGGAGCAGCTCGCGGAGTCGGAGCGCGGGCTCGTGCTGGTGACGGGCGTGAGCGGGAGCGGCAAGAGCTCCACCGTCGCGGCGCTGGTCCACCACATCAATCGCACTCAGCACAAGCACGTCGTCACCATCGAGAACCCGATCGAGTTCCTCCATCGCGACCTGAGCTGCTCCATCACCCAGCGCGAGGTCGGCGTGGATACCGAGAGCATGGTGGTCGGGCTCCGGGCCGCGCTGCGGCAGGACCCCGACGTGGTGGTGCTGGGCGACCTGCCCGATCCCGAGACGATCGACACGGCGATCAAGGCGGCCGAGACGGGTCACCTGGTGATCGCCACCATGCCGACCGCCGACGTCGTCACCAGCATCGACCGCATCGTGGCCACCTTCCCGCGGGAGGAGCGGGAGATCGGGCGGATGCGATTCTCCGAGGCGCTGCGGGCGGTGGTATCGCAGCAGCTCCTCCCCGAACAGGAGGACAAGGGACGGGTGCCGGCGGTCGAGATCCTCATCGCGACACCGGCGGTGCGCGAGGCGCTCCGCGACGGCGCGCGGATGGGCGACGTGCGCAAGCTGATGGCCGACGGCCGCAAGCAGCAGGGCTCCCAGACGTACGAACAGCACGTGGCCGACCTGATCGAGGCCGGGACCATCAGTGCCGAGACCGCGAAAGCGGCCGCCGCGGCCTCGGCCCGCCCGGGGCCCGGCGGCAAGCGCGGAGGGAAGAGCGGCGGCTGACCGCCCGGTGACCGACCTCCGTCGGACCATGAGCCGGGTGCTGGCCGGGCCGCGCGAGGCCGGAACGCCGGCCGCCAACGCGGCGCGCACGGTCGTCGCCGACCACCTCCAGGCGCAGGGCTACCGCGTCACTCACCAACGCTTCCGTTTTCACCCTTCCACGCTGCTCGGCTTTCCCCTGCTCGGTGCCGGGCTCGTGCTCACCGGCCTGCTCGAAATCCCGCTGCTCGTCCTGCCTGATGTGCCGGGATGGGGTGCCCTCGCGGTCTGGCTTGCCGGCGCGGCGGGAAGCGCCGTCCTCGCCATCGGTGTCGGCGTTGGACGGCTGCCGGTGGGGGAATCGCGGGAGGATGCCAATCTGATCGCCGTGCGGGGCGACGCCCCGATCACCCGGTGGGCCGTGGCGCACCTCGACACGAAAGCCCAGATGCAGAGCATGGCCGGACGACTGGTCGCGGTCTGGGTGGTCGTCGTGGCGGCTGCGGCGCTGACCGGGCTCGCGGTCGCGCGGCTCGCCGGGCCGGTGGCCTCGTCGGCAGCCGCAACCGGGCTGCTGCTCGGCG
>DATEIR010000158.1:0-4526 GCA_035278885.1 Gemmatimonadales bacterium
CCGAGTCGACGTTCATCTGGACGGTCGGGTCGATGCCGGTCTGCTCCCCCGCCCACTGGTAGCACTCCTGCTCGTCCTTGGCCTGCTGCTCCTTGGATTGGTCCTTGGAGGGATAGACCGAGAGTCCGAGCCCGGCAGCGAGCTTCGGGTTCGTCGCCGGCGAGTCGGCCACCACGACGATCGCGCTCGCCGAAGCGGACACGGGTGCGGCCACCGGACCGGCGGGTGCCCGGCCCGGCATCGCGGCGATGCCGACCACGGCTACCAGAGTCAGCGCTGGAATTCCCGAGAAGCTCATCGCTCCTCCCTAGCTCGAGAGTATGGGTTCGCCCGGAAAGAGGCTCCTGCAGGGTACCCCCGGGTTCCGGGGGAAGATACTGCACCTCGGTACAGGCACTCGACCAAGGTCCAATGGGCGGATCGTCCCGGGCCGGCTACCGTGGCCCATGCGGCATAGCCGATGGGCCGGACTGCTGGTCGCCACCCTCGTGGTCCAGGGGGGCGTCGCCCGGGCGCAGGTAGGGGCCGATACCGTGCCCCAACGAGACGTGATGGACATCCTGAACCGGGTGCTGCACGGGCCGCCGGACAGCGGGGTGGTGGACACCCCACCCAAGCTGGTGATCGCGGTGCTGCCGGCATTCTCGGTCAACCCGGCCTATGGGGTGCTGTTCGGGGTCTCGGGCACCATGCTGACCCGGCTGGGGCCGGTTGAGACCACCAATTCCAGCAATGCCTCCGTCTCGGTCAACTACACCACCAAGCAGCAGTTCAACGTGCTGGTGCGGTCCAACATCTACGGACCCAACAACCAGATCCTGCTGCAGGGCGACTGGCGGTACCTAGATACTTCCCAGCCGACCTACGGCCTGGGACCGGCCCAGCCGGAGTCCCAGAAGGACGAGCTGGAGTACAAGCTCGTGCGGATCTACCAGACCGTGTACCGGCCGGCCACCGGGCGGGTCCTGGCTGGTGTCGGCTACCACCTCGACAGCTATTTCGACATCATTGACCCCAATGCCGAAGCCGGACTTCCGTCCCCGGTGGTGGACTACAACAACGGCAGGAACG
This sequence comes from Gemmatimonadales bacterium, assembly GCA_035278885.1. Classification (GTDB taxonomy): domain Bacteria; phylum Gemmatimonadota; class Gemmatimonadetes; order Gemmatimonadales; family GWC2-71-9; genus CAVVWJ01. The sequence goes on from DATEIR010000158.1 coordinate 1,072, forward strand.
AGACCCACAACATCGCCTCGGGTATTTCACTCGACATCGCCTACGACGATCGGGACAGCCCGATCTACGCGACCACTGGCTACTACATCAACGCCAGCCTCCGGGCCTACACCACCTGGCTGGGCAGCGACAGCGACTGGCAGAGCTTCCAGTCCGAGCTCCGGAGCTACAACCGGATCGGGAGCCGGGGAGTCCTTGCGGTCTGGGCCAGCAATTGGTTCACCTTCGGCAAGCCGCCCTACCTCGCTCTGCCGGCCATCGGATGGGACACGTACGCCCGGAGCGGGCGCGGATACGCGCAGGGCCGGATTCGCGGCGAGAACCAGCTCTATCTCGAGGGTGAATATCGGGTCACGCTGTCGCGCGACGGGTTCTGGGGCGCGGCGGCCTTCGTGAACCTGCTCGCGACGACCGAGCCGGCCACCGAGCGCTTCGGCCGGGTGGACCCGGGCTACGGGGCCGGACTCCGGATCAAGCTGAACAAGCGTTCGACGACCAACATCACCGTGGACTACGCGTGGGGGAGGGAGGGCTCGAATGGCCTCTTCCTGGGGACAGGGGAAGCGTTCTAGCGGGCGCGGGCGGCTGCTCGCGTGGGCTGCTGCCGGGCTCCTGCTGCCAGGGACCGGCCTGGCGCAGGTCGCGCCACCGACGCTCAACGCCGGACCGCCGACGATCAATTACGAATGCCCCTCCTGCGAGGGCCGCACCCGGACCTGGACCGCCCTCGCCGAGGTCGGGCTCGTCCAGGTCGCGGTGAACTGGTTCGGCCATTACATCCTGGAGGATTCCTCCCAGGCGGTCACCCTCAAGAGCTGGGGGGACAATCTCCGCGAAGGCTGGGAGTTCGACGACAACCATTTCAGCACCAACCAGTTCGCCCACCCCTACAGCGGGAACATCAACTTCAACGCCGCCCGGGCCAACGGGCACGATTATTGGACCTCGATCCCCTTCGCCGCCCTGGGGAGTCTGATCTGGGAATACTTCGGCGAAATTCACCGACCCGCGCTCAACGACTACATCAGTACCACGGTGGGCGGGGTCGCCCTGGGAGAGATGACCTGGCAGCTCTCGAACATGGTGCTCGACAACACGGCGACGGGCTCGAGCCGCTTCTGGAAGGAGATGGCCGGCATGGGCATCAATCCGGCCCGGGGATTCAACCGGCTCTTCTTTCATGACTGGAGCCGGATCGGGCCCAATCCGGACACCCGAACACCCGAGCTGATGCGCGGGGCCATGCGCGTGGGCGCACGGCTGGTCGACAAGGGTGGCGGTATCGACCGGGGCGAGCTCCAGCCTTTCATCGGCTTCGACTTCGTCCATGGAGATCCGTTCACCCAGCCGTACAGCAAGCCGTTCGACGTGTTCCTCTTCAGCGCCCAGGTCAACGCCGGGGACGCCAAGATCATCGGCCGCCTCACCACCTACGGACGGCTCTACGGCAAGCGCCTCGATAGCAGGCCCGAGCCGCGCCACGTGCTGATCGTGACGCAGGACTACGATTACGTGAACACCTTCGCCTACCGGGTGGGCGGCCAGAGTGTGAACCTGGGCGTGCTCAGCCGGTACCAGCTGAATCCGCGGTTCCGGCTCGCCACCAGCGCCCGGGCCCAGGCGATCATCCTCGGGGCGGTGAACTCCGAATTCGTGGACGGCCCCAAGCGGGATTACGATTTCGGCCCGGGAATGGGCCTGGCGCTGGGCGGGCTGGTGTCGCACGACGACGATGACGTGGCTCGGATCGGCTACCGGCTGCAGTGGATCCACAATGTGAACGGCCTGGCCGGCGACCACATTCTTCAGGAATTCACCACCGACGTGGCCGTCCCGGTCTCGCGGACCCTCGCGCTGGGGGGACAGGTGCTGTACTACCACCGGCACAGCGCCTACCGCAGCGAGCCCACCGTCAGCGACGATACACCCCAGTTCCAGTTCTACCTTCGCTGGAGGCTCCAGTGAGGGCGGCGGGCCGCCTGGCGCTGCTGCTGGCGCTGGCTCCGGCCCCACTCTCGGCCCAGGCCTGGTACACCATCGGCGGGGGCGCCGGGGGCAACCGGGTCTCCTGCGCGGACTGCGAGAAGATCGAGCGCTTCTGGGGCGGGAGCGGCTACCTGCGGGCCGGCGGCACGGTGGGAAGGAACGTGAGTGTGGGCGGAGAGTTCGCGTTCTGGCAGGCCTCGATCGACGGATCGGACGCCTATCTGCGGGCGATCGAAGGCGTCGTGCTCTGGCACCCCAAGCCACCCGGGGGATTCTTCGGACAGGCGGGGCTCGGCCTGGGACGGATCCGGAACGTCTACACGATCGACGGCGAGACCGTCCGCGCCTCGGAGACCGGACTCAGCGTCATGGTGGGGGTGGGCTACGACCTGCGGGTGGGGAAGCGGGTCTTCCTGACGCCGAGCGTGATGAGCATCGCGGTGCCGACGGCGACGATCGACACCCCCGCGGGACCGCTCGACAACGTGGTGTCGACGCTCTTCTTCGCCGGCCTGGGCGTCACCATCCGCTAGGCTTCCGCGGGCGGCTTCGGGTCATCCTCCAACACGGGGAGCCGCAGGTGGAAGCTGGCTCCCCCATCCGCGTTGTTGCCCGCCCAGAGCTGTCCCGAATGCGCCGTGACGATCGAGCGGCAGATCGACAGGCCGAGCCCGAGTCCGTCGGGCTTCGAGGTGAAGAACGGCTCGAAGATGTGCTGGATCTCGTCCGGCGGAATACCCGTTCCCCGGTCCGCCAGCGTCAGCTCCACCGTGCCATCCGCCACCGCCGCCGTGGAGATCGTCACCCGCCGGTCCAGTGCGTCCGGCGGGGTGGCGTCGCAGGCATTGAGGAGCAGGTTGAGCAGGACCTGCTGCATCTGCACCCGATCGGCGAACACCGGGGGCAGGTCCGCCGCCAATCCGTCGGTGTCCACCGAGACCCGCCGCTGGATCAGGTCGCTGTGCGTCAGGGTCAGCACCTCGCACACGATCTCGTTGAGGTCCACCGGGCCCAGCTGCATCTCGCCCTTGTGGAGGAAGGCGCGAAGGCGTGCGATGACCTCGCCCGCCCGCCGGTCGGCGTCCGCGATCTCGCCCAGAATCACCCGCACTTCGGCCAGGTCGGGGTCCTCCTGGTTCATGATCCGCTGGGCCGCCCGGGCATTGGCCAGGATGGCGGTCAGCGGCTGGTTCAGCTCGTGCGCCAGCGCGCCGGACAGCTCCCCCAGCATGGCCACCCGGCTCAGGTGGGCCACCTGCAGCCGCTGCTCCTGCGCCTCGACCTCGGCTTGCCTCCGCTCGGTCACGTCGCGGATGAACGTGAGATAGCAGGGCTCCCCGCCCACATCCACCCGCTCGCCGTCGATGGTGACCTGGCGGACCATCCCCGAGCGGGTCCGCAGCTCGAGCTCGTAGTCCCGCACGGGGTGGCCGGCGTCCAGCAGCCCGAGCATGTGCTCCCGGTCGGAC
>DATEIR010000159.1:0-15674 GCA_035278885.1 Gemmatimonadales bacterium
GAGCTTCCAGAGTGGGCCCGGCGCGACTCGAACGCGCGACCTCTTGCTCCGGAGGCAAGCGCTCTATCCAGCTGAGCTACGGACCCGTGGATCGGGGAGGCGAAAACTCACCCGATCGCACGGTTTCCGCAACCGCCCGGAGGCCGGTTGCCCGGCAGCTCCCCGGCTCCGTTATCGGTACCCGCCCGCCGCCGTGACCAGCTCTCCTGTCAGCCAACCCGACTCGGCGGAGGCCAGGAACACCGCGATCGGGGCGATGTCCTCCGGCTGGCCGAAGCGTCCCAGCGGGGTGCGGGCCACCGTCTCGCGCTCGAAATCGCTGCCCACGATGCCAAGCTCGCGGGCGCCCTCGGTCTCCACGCCACCGGGGTTGATCGAGTTCACCCGGATCCGCCGCGGTCCCAGCTCCTTGGCCAGGACGCGGGTGACCGCATCCACGGCGCCCTTGGTCGCGCTGTAAACCACCGACCCCGCGGGCGCGCTGTCGCTCACCACCGAGCCGATGTTGATCACGCTCCCCCCCTCGGGCCCGAAATGCTTGGCCGCCTCCTGGGTCGTCAGGATGAGGCCCAGGACGTTGATGTTGAATTGCCGGTGGAACTCCTCCTCGGTCACCGCGTCCAGCTGGTGGAACCGGAAGACGCCGGCATTGTTCACCAGCACGTCAGGCGTGCCGAGTCGGCGCTGGGCCTCCTCGAACAGCCGCTGGACATCCTCGGCCCGGCTCACGTCACCCTGGATGGCGACCGCCCGGCCGCCCGCCTGCTCGATCTCCGCCACGACCCGGTCCGCGTCCTGCCGGCTGGACGCGTAGTTGACCGCGACGGCCGCGCCCGCCGCCGCCAGCGCCTTGGCGATCCCGGCGCCGATCCCCTTGGACGCCCCGGTCACGATCGCCACTTTCCCGCTCAGCTTGCTCATCGCCGTTCCCCCGTGCATGGAGTTCGCCACCATTCGACAGCCATCGAATAGTTAGAACGCTATCGAATAATGGCTGGTTCCCGGCGGGCGCTCAGATCCGGCCCAGCCGCGCCAGATAGGCCTGGAGCACGTCGCGCCGGAGGGTCAGGTGCGCGACCCGGCCCTGCCGCTCGATCCGGACCAGACCGGCGGCCTCGAGCTCCTTGATGTGGTGGGACAGGGTGGGGGGACTCACCCGACGGGCCTGCTGGAGCGTATTGCAGGCGGCGGCCCCGTCGCGGTCGCCGAGCTCACGGAGGATCTCGTAGCGTCGGGGCTCGGCCAGCGCGCGCGCGATGCGCTCGGCCTGTCGTGCGGTCAGCTTGATGCCCCGGGTGGGGTCGTCGCGGTGGGGCATGACGGATCGTAAGAGCCGGCGCACGCCGCGGCAACTCGGGCCCGCCCCAACGCGAACGAGCCGCCCCTGGAGGGACGGCTCGTCACGATCGGGGCGCCCGGATTTGAACCGGGGACCTCCTGCTCCCGAAGCAGGCGCGCTAACCGGGCTGCGCTACGCCCCGTGGTTTATGAGACGGGTGAATGTAATCGGACGGCCTCCGATTGCCAGCCCCGCGCTCTTGTCCGCGGCGGCTGCGGCGGGCACTCTTAACCCAATGCCCCGCCACTCCTTCAGCCGCCTGCGCCGGCCCGCGGCCTGGCTCGGCCTGGGCCTCGACATCCACGTCGACCCGCTGCTCGACGGGCTTCGCGGCGATCCGGAGTTCGAGCGGGTGAATCGGGGGCTTTAGCCGAGGGCCACAAACGAGCGAGCCCCAGGCAGACTGCCTGGGGCTCGCTCCCTGCTGATGCCGCGCGTCAGTTGACGACGCAGGATGCCGCGCTCCGGCTCTTCGCGAGCGTCGCCACCGAGTCGAAGGCGGCTCGGATCCCGGTCTGGGCGAGATAGCCGGCATCGTACTTCCACACCGCCAGCGCACACACCGCGGGCTCCGACGCGAGCTTGGTGCCGAACTGCTTGATCTGGCTCGCGGTCATCGGCGCCGTGTTCACACCCGAGGCATCATCCGCGTTGAGCCCGGCTACCAGGCCGAGACGCTCCGCGCGGGCCGAGGCGACCTGCGCCGACAGGTACTTCCCGAGGTCGCCCTTCTTGGTGTTGTACTGCGCCCACCCGGCATCGAGGTAGGTCCAGGCGAAGGTGGCCTTGGCCAGGTCCGTCGGCGCCACCCGGGCGACCGTCGCCAGCCCGGGCCAGATCGCCTTGCTGTACTTCGCCATCTCCTCGACCGTGGCCCAGGGAATCGCCTGCCCGCCCCAACAGGAGGAGCACTGCGGCTGATCCACCAGATAGTGGAGGTAGAAGGTCCCGCCGGTGATCCGGCTCCCGAGCGACAGGCTGCGGTACTGGTCTACCGCCGCCTTCCACTTGGTCAGGCTGAAGGTGCCATTCGCGTTCTTGACCTGCGACGTCACGCCCAGCATCACGATGAGCTTCGTCTGCGCGGCGGCGGCCTTGCTCAGCTGGTCGGCGATCTGGCTCGGCGTCGCCTTGTACACCGACCCGGTCCACCTGGTGGTGTACTCGCTGACCGGAGCCTGCTCCAGCCCGAACGGAAGGGCGCCGGACACGGTGGTGGGGGGCGGCGGCGGCGGCTCGGGCGTGGTGGTGTCCGAGGGCGGCGGCGGCGGAGGCGGCTCGGACGGCGGCGGCTCGGAGGTCGCGCCGTAGCGGCAGGCCTTGCTCGCCCGGTTCTGCGCCTTGTCCCGCAGGTAGTCCATGGCGGAGCCCATGCCGCTGCTCGACAGGAGCTGGTCCTCGTACTGCCAGCTGATGAAGGCGCAGGGATAGCTGCTGCTCAGCAGGGCCCCGCCCCAATTCCTGACTTCATCGGGGGTCATCGGGGAGCCGCCCTGTCCCGGCCCGATCAGCGGGGGCGCGCCCTTGGAAATGTTGAGCCCTACGACCAGCGCCAGTCCCATCTGCTGGGCATCGGCGACATTGTCGCGGATGAATTCGTTGATGTCCTTGAGGCCGCGGGGGTTCTCGAACTGGGCCCAGGCCGCGTCGAGGTACTGGTACTTCCCGCTCCACCGAATGCGGGACGGCTCCGCGCGGACGATGGTCGCCATGTTGGGCCAGATCGACTTGCTGTACTTGGCCATCTGGTCGATCGTGGACCCCGGGATCGGCTGGCCGGCCCAGTTGGCCGGATCATAGGGCTCGTCGATGATGTAGTGCCCGATGACGGTCCCGTCGGTGACGTAGGACGAGAAGTTGACGCCGCGGTAGTTGTCGATGCGATCCTGCCACTTGCTGAAGCTGAAGGTGCCGTCGGAGTTCTTGTAGTAGTTCTGCGGCCCCGCGAACATCAGCACCACCCGCCCACCGCGGCTCTTGATCGCCGCCAGCTCCTCCAGCAGCTGCCCCGCACCGATGGTGCGCATGGCGCCGTTGTAGCGGCTGCCGAATTCACTCGTCGGCTGGGCGAACGTCCCCATGGGGATGCCGCCGGCGAACGAGGTCGCGAGCGTGGGAGTGGAGGTGCTGCCAGGGTCGAAGGCGTCGGAGCTGTTGCACCCGACGGAGGCGAGGAGGATAACCGCGAACAGGGGCGCTCGAAGGCGCGCGATCCGGCGGGAGAGCTTGAAGGTGTACGTCACGACGCCATCCTCGAGCGAGGGGTGCGGAGCCTTGAACTGCGAGCGAATGAAATGGAGGGAGTGACCCGCGCAGGGCCACCGGGACGGCTCGGATTTGCAAGACATGGGCCGCCCGCGGGTGGCTCGACGGGGGCGCGCGTATCCTACCGCCAGGGCGGGATTTCGGCCTTGCCCGACGAGGCCTCGTCCTGGAGGGCCTCCGGGGGTCGGCCCGCGAAATGTTCGGGTTGCAGCGTATTGCGGTGACGGGGCCTGCGGCTCGGGCTCGAGCTCGAGGCTCCTACTGGGCGGGTGCGAGCAGGTCGTGTCGGAGGCAGGAGGTGCCCCCGCGGGTCCGCGCCACTGTCGCCACCGAATCCAGTGCTGCCCGGATGTCCGATCGGGCCTCGAACTCGGCGTCGTAGCGCCAGCTCACGAAGGCGCAGGCGTACGGTGTCTCGGCCAGGAGCGTGCCGACGTGGAGCAGCTCCGCGGCCGACATCTGCCAATGTCTCGGGTTGTCCGTCGTGCCCGGCACGCCGCTCGACCCGTCGCCGGCGTTCAGCTGGTTGATTCCGACGATCAGGCCCAGGCCGAGCTGCTTGGCGCGCGCGACGTTCTCGTCGCGGAACTCTTCCGGAGTCCGGGCCTTCCCGCCGGCCCGCCCGGGGCCCTCCCACTGGGCCCACGCGATGTCGAGGCCGGTGAAGCTGGTGCCGCCTTCGACCAGCCACGACGGCGGCGCGCGCACCACCGTGGGCAGTGTGGGCCAGATCGACTTGGAATACCGCGCCATCTCCTCGACGACTTCCTGGCTGATCTCCCGGCCGCCCCACGACTGCTTGGAGTACGGCTCATCCACCAGGAGGTGGGCGAGGATCAGGCCTTCCTCGACGTACGGTGCGAAGTCCACGTCGCGATACTGATCGATGCGGGCCTTCCAGCGCGCCAGGTCGAACCCGCCGTCCGATCCACGGCTGTTGTCCTTGCCGCCGCCGAGGTTGAGCACGACGCGGACCTTTCCGGCGCGCGCGGCGCGGAGCACCGCGCCGACTTCATCGCGGGAGACGGCCCGCGCGGCGCCGGTGATCGGCTCGCGAAACCGGTCCAATGGCAGCGTGAACATGCCGAACGGCACGCCCTGGCCGATGCCGGCGTACGTCGAATCGGGACCGCCGGGGCCCGCGTCGGGGAACTCCTCCCGCCGGTCGCTACTGCCGAACGGCGCGGCGCAGCCGACGAGTGAGAGCAGGGCGATGAGCAGAGGCCACCGCGACGGATGTCGGGTGGGGCGGCGACGAAGCATGTGAAGGAAAGACTCCAGAGATGCAAGAGCCCCCCGCGTCGCGGGGGGCCCAGGTGCCACTTACTGCGACGATACTTGGCTGATGCGCCCTGAGGGACTCGAACCCCCAGCCTTTTGATCCGTAGTCAAATGCTCTATCCAATTGAGCTAAGGGCGCAAAGGCAATGGGCGGTACAAGACTCGAACTTGTGACCTCCACGATGTCAACGTGGCGCTCTAACCAACTGAGCTAACCGCCCGATGAGGGCGGAACGGCGGTACGGCTGGGTTCCGCCGTACCGCCGTTCCACCGAATAGCGGGGGTGGGATTTGAACCCACGACCTCCGGGTTATGAGCCCGGCGAGCTACCAGACTGCTCCACCCCGCGACGTTGATCTACCGCCCTGACACCGTACCGTCCCGAGAGCGGGAAACGGGACTCGAACCCGCGACCCCAACCTTGGCAAGGTTGTGCTCTACCAACTGAGCTATTCCCGCGAACGCCGGCCAATCTAACCGATCTGGCGCCAGACTTCTAGCCAGAGCCCGCTGCAGCAAATGGAGGCGAGGGGGATCGAACCCCTGACCTCGTGAATGCCATTCACGCGCTCTCCCAACTGAGCTACGCCCCCATTATATATTGTCGCGCCCGTTGGGCCAGACGGGGGCGCGGCAGCACGGAAACCTAGCCAGCGCTACACTTAGCGTCAAGCTGACGGAAATGTCGCAAGCATGAAGAAGAAGAACACCGCCGCCGCCGGCCAGGACGGGCCCAAGCGGGCGTCCCAACGCCCGGCCGACACATCGGCGGCCCCCCTCCCGGACGATCTCACCACCGCCGAAATCCTGGCGTACGGGGCCCCTGCCAAGCCCCGCAAACCCCGCAAGCGCGACACCGCCAAGAGCCTCGGCGTCTACGACGCCGACAAGGACATCCTGGACCAGTACCTCTATGAGGTAAGCCAGACCCCGCTGCTCACCGCCCAGCAGGAGGTGGCGATCGCCCGGAAGGTGCGCCAGGGCGACGCCGAAGCGATGCAGGAGCTGGTCAAGCGGAACCTCCGCTTCGTGATCTCGGTCGCCAAGAAGTACCAGAACCGCGGCATGGCGCTCACCGACCTGATCGGCGAGGGCAACGTCGGCCTGCTCACCGCGGCGCGGAAGTTCGATCCCGATCAGGGCGTCAAGTTCATTTCCTACGCCGTCTGGTGGATCCGTCAGGCGATCCTCGCCGCGCTGGCGCGGCACGGCCGCACCGTGCGGGTGCCGCTCAACCGCACCGCGGACCTCTCGCGCATCATCCGCACCGCCGAGACGCTGCGGCAGGAGTTGCGGCGGGAGCCAACACCGGAGGAGATCGCCGCCTCCACTGGGCTCGCCCTCGACGTGGTACAGTCCCTCGCGGCGCTCAACACCGCCGAGGTGCGCCTGGATGCCCCGCTCGACCCCGAGGGCGATCGCAGCCTGATCGACCGCTTCGTCGCCGACGAGCAGGGCGACGCGGAAGAGCAGGCGATGGACCGGTTCCTCTCCGAGGAGATCGAGTCCGCGCTCCGGACCCTGCCGCCCCGCGACGCCAAGGTGCTCCGGCTCTACTTCGGGCTCGACGGGGGCCGGGAGCACACGCTCGAAGAGATCGGCGGCATGCTCGGCGTCACCCGCGAGCGGGTCCGCCAGCTCCGCGATCGCGCGCTCAAGCGGCTGCGCGAAGGCGAGGTCGGCCGCGCGCTGGCGAGCTTCGCGGCCTAAGCGTACCTTCTCAACCGTGCAGCCCTCCGTGGCATCCCGCGTCACCGCCCGGGACGGCTTCGTCGCGCACGTCGGGCGGCGGACGCTGGAGACCGGCCGCGCCCTTGCCGACGTCCGGACCTGGGCCCCGCTGCTCGTCGTCCAGATGCGGCGGCTCGGCGTGGATTCGGTCCCGATCGCGCTCTTCATCGCGGTCTTCACCGGCATCGTCCTGTCGCTCCTCTCCTCCTACATCTTCACCGGTACCGTGCCGCTCTATTTCGTGGGCGCGCTGGTGGGCAAGACCGTGATGATGGAACTGGGACCGGTGCTCACCGGCATGGCGCTCGCCGGTCGGGTCGGGGCCAGCATCGCGGCCGAGATCGGGACCATGAAGGTCACCGAGCAGGTGGACGCGCTGGAGACGCTGGCCTACGACCGATACAGCTACCTGGTGGTCCCGCGCGTCCTCGCCGCCGCGCTCATGTTTCCGGTGGTCACCGCGTTCGCGATGGCGGTGGGCGTCGCCTCGGGCTGGATCACCTCGATCAATCTGCTCGACCTCTCCACCCCGGAGTTCCTCAAGGGGCTCAAGCAGTTCTACCGGTTCAAGGACGTCTGGTTCGGTCTGGTGAAGAGCGCGAGCTTCGGGGGCGCCGTCGCGCTGATGGGGTGCCTCCGCGGCCTCGACGCGACGGCCGGCGCCGAAGGCGTAGGCCTCTCGACCACCCGCGCGGTGGTGCTCGGGTGCGAGGCGATCCTGGTGCTCGACGCGTTCTGGGCGCTGGTGCTGCTGTAGCATGACGCGGGCCCGGCGGCGCCGCGGATGATCCGGCTCGAGCACCTCGCGAAGGCTTTCGGGGCCAAGCCCGTCCTCCGCGACCTGACGCTGGATGTCCCCGATGGGCAGAACACCGTCATCATCGGCTATTCCGGCACCGGCAAGAGCGTCACCCTCAAGCTCATCGTCGGCCTGCTCGAGCCCGACGCCGGCCGGGTCGAGGTGGACGGCGAAGTGGTCCAGGAGATGGACCGCGAGCGCCTGGCCGCGCTCCGGGGCCAGATCGGCTACGTATTCCAGTTCGCCGCGCTGTTCGACTCGATGACCGTCGCGGAGAACATCCGCATGGGGCTCGCCCGCCGAGGCCACGGGGAGGCCGAGATCCGGGAGCGGATCGTGGAGAGCCTCGCGGTGGTCGAGCTGGGCGGCACCGAGGGCAAGTACCCGGCCGAGCTGAGCGGGGGCATGCGCAAGCGGGTGGGCATCGCGCGGGCGATCGCGCTCCGGCCGCGCTACATTTTGTACGACGAGCCCACCACCGGGCTGGACCCGGTCACCTCCGCCGTGATGGACCAGCTCATGATCCGGACCCGCGACCTCGGCGTCACCGGGCTCGTGGTCACGCACGACATGCGCAGCGCGTTCACGGTCGGCGACCGGATCGCGATGCTCTACGAAGGCGCCATCCGGCAGGTCGGAAGCGTGGAGGAAATCCGGGCGACCGGTGATCCCGTGGTGCGCCAGTTCATCGAGGGCCGCCCGGGCGATCCGGCCGCGGCGGGGAGGACCGTATGAAGCGCAGCAACGAATTCGCGGTGGGCCTCGCGGTGCTGGCGGCGCTCGCGCTGGTGATCTTCGGGGCGCTCTGGCTGAGCGAGACCGACGTGAACCAGAAGGAGGCCACCTACACCGCGCGCTTCCGCACGGTCGGCGGCCTCGGCGTGGGGGCGCCCGTCACCTTGCGCGGCGTGCGGGTCGGCCGGGTGGAAGCCATCCGCCTGGTGGAGAACGAGTGGGTGGAGACGGAGTTCAGCGTCGACCGCGGCGTCGACCTGCCGCCCAAGCCCGCGGTGATCTCGTCGGCGGCCAGCCTCTTCGGCGAGTGGAGCGCCAGCATCGTTCCCTTCGAGCCGCTGCCGACCGACCCCAACGTGCGCGCCGCGCTGATCGAGTCCGACCAGGCGGGCGGCGAGGCGTGGCCCGGCGCGACGCTGCCCGACATCGGCCAGCTCACCGCGCAGGCCAGCCGGATCGCCGGCGACGTGGGCGACATCACCAATCGGATCGGGCAGGCCTTCGACAGCAGTGCGCTGGCCAGCATGCAGCAGAGCGTGAAGGACCTGGCGGTCATCTCCCAGCGCCTGGTCACCTTCGCCAACGCGCAGACCACGCGGATCGACCGGGTGAGTCAGAACGTCGCCACCACCTCCGACGCCTTCGCCGGGGTGGCCCGCACCTTCCAGGGCGCGGTCGCGCGGCTCGACACCGCCACCGCGGACAACCAGCTCAAGGACATTCTCAACAACGGCCGTGCGTCCAGCACCGATCTCCGGCAGGCGGCGGCCGACCTGCGCAGCGTGATGACCGCCGCCCGGGAGAACCAGGCCAGCCTGGTTCGTGTGATGGTGCAGGCCGACTCCTTGATGATGCAGCTCCGCTCGGGCAACGGGACGATGGGGCTGCTGGCGTCCGATTCCACCCTCTACCGCGAGACGACCGCGACCGTGATCCAGTTCCGCGAGCTGCTGACGGACATTCAGGCGAACCCCCGCAAGTACCTCAAGATCTCGGTGTTCTGATGAGCCGGCGGCGGGCGGACCTGGAGGTGAGCGCGGGCGGGATCGTCTACCGGCGGACCGGGGTGGAGCCGGCGCGGTACCTGCTCATCCGCGATTCGTACGACAACTGGGGTTTCCCCAAGGGACACCTCGAGGAAGGCGAATCGCCGGCCGACGCGGCCCGCCGTGAGACGGGAGAGGAAACCGGCCTCGACCGCCTGTTGCTCCAGGGGCCGATCCGCGTCATCGACTGGCATTTCCGCTTCCGCGGGCGCCACATCCACAAGTACTGCCATTTCTTTCTCTTCGAGAGCCCCAACGGCGAACCGTGTCCCCAGATCGACGAAGGGATCACCGACTGCCAGTGGCGCAGCCTCGACGAGGCGCTCGACCTCCTGAGCTACGACAATGCCCGCGGCGTGCTCAAACGGGCAGGCGAGATGGTCAGAACGCTGGTTGCGGTCGGCGCGGGTCGCCCGAAACGTGATGCCGGAACGCCGGAACGGCGATACGGCGCTGCGGCGGCAGGTGGGGAAGGGAGCCAGCCCGGCGGGCTGGCCAAGTCGGCGGACAACACGCCAGAGACGACCTCTTCTACCGTCATACCGCCGTTCCGCCGTATCGCCGACTGACATGGCCGCCATCGCCGCGCTGCTCGAGAGCCGGGCGGCCGTGCTCGCGCTCCGGCGAACGATGCCACGGGGAGGCGCGGGGGTCGTCACCTGCCGGAGTCACGCCGCTCTCCGCCGCATGCTGGAGACCCGGCTGGTCGACGCCGTCGTGCTCGCCCCCACGGCGGCGCTCCTTCCCGAGCTCGCCGAGCTGCGGGGCCGCCTGCCGGGTCTCCCGGTCGTGGTGTACGCGGCGTTCCGTCCCGACGACGGCGACCTCCTCCTGGCCTGCCGCCGGCATGATGTGGCGATGGTCGCGGTCGAAGGGGTGGACGATCCGGTCGTAGGGGAGATGGTCGCGCGGAGCTCGATCACCGCCGCGCGCCGCCGGGCGCTGGCCGAGGCGCCGCGGATGCTGCGGCTCACGGAGCCGCTCCAGCGCGCCGCGTGGGAGCTGCTGCTGCAGGAGGTGGAGCGTCCGGTACGCACCACCGACCTGGCGCGGCGGCTGCAGGTGAGCCGCGAGCACCTCTCCCGTCAGTTCGGTGCCGGCGGCGCGCCCAACCTGAAGCGGGTGATCGACCTGACCCGTATCGCCTGCGCCGCCCAGCTCCTCGCCAACCCGGGCTACTCGATCCCTTCCGTGGTCCGGATCCTCCATTTCGCCTCTGCCAGCCACCTGAGCGGGACGGCGCGTCGCATCGCCAACGTGCCGACCAGCGGGTTGGGAAGCCTCGGCCCGCGAGGCGTGCTCGCGGCTTTCGTGCGAGGCAACACCCGCAGCCGGATGTGAGCGCGGGCTAGCGCCCGAGCGCCCTCCCGCGGGCGGGCCGGACCCTTGGTGCTGCCCTCCGGGGCCCGACGCTCTATCTTGTAGGGCTAGTCCGGGCCCACTCTTGCTCGGACCCGCCTTTTGTGATTATTTTCACAAGCCTTTCACCCGACCCGAACCTTAAGCCAGGCGTCTGACTTCATGGCCACTGACTCCATTCTCCGTCCGGGCGAGCTGAAGGACATCCTGCTCCGGGAAATCGCCGCCGCCGATCTCAGCACCACCGATGTGTCCGAGGTGGGCACGGTGCTCGAGGTGCGGGACGGCGTCGCCCGCATCTACGGGCTCAAGTCCGCCATCGCGAGCGAGATGCTCGAGTTCACCGCCCAGGAGACGGGCGAGGTGGTGACGGGGCTGGTGCTCAACCTGGAAGAGGACAACGTCGGCGCCGCCATCATGGGCGACTACCTCAAGCTCAAGGAAGGCGACTCGGTGCGGCGCACCGGCCGCCTGCTCGAGGTACCGGTCGGGCCCGCGATGCTGGGACGGGTCGTGGACGCGCTGGGCCGCCCGGTGGATGGCCGAGGCCCGATCCAGACGGCCAAGGCCCGCGCGGTCGAGATGGTGGCGCCGGGCATCATCGTCCGGCAGCCGGTGAAGGAGCCCCTCCAGACCGGCATCAAGGCCATCGACGCCATGATCCCGGTCGGCCGCGGCCAGCGGGAGCTCATCATCGGCGACCGCGGCACCGGCAAGACCGCGATCGCGGTGGACACCATCCTCAATCAGAAGGGCAGCGGCGTCATCTGCGTCTACGTCGCCATCGGGCAGAAGCGCTCGACCGTGGCGACGGTGGTGGAGCGGCTCAAGGAGGCGGGCGCGATGGACTACACCATCGTGGTGGTCGCCTCCGCCAGCGACCCGGCGCCGCTCCAGTACATCGCGCCCTACGCCGGCTGCGCCTTCGCCGAGTACTTCATGTACGAGGAGGGGAAGGCCACCCTCTGCGTGTACGACGACCTCTCCAAGCAGGCGACGGCGTACCGCCAGCTCTCGCTGATTCTGCGCCGTCCCCCCGGCCGCGAGGCGTATCCCGGGGACGTGTTCTATCTCCACAGCCGGCTGCTGGAGCGGGCCGCCAAGATCTCCGAGCAGCCCGATGTCACCAAGCTGGACGACCGGATCAAGAAGCCGGGCGGCTCGCTCACGGCACTCCCCATCATCGAGACCCAGGCTGGCGACGTCTCGGCGTACATCCCGACCAACGTCATCTCGATCACCGACGGGCAGATCTTCCTCACCACCGACCTCTTCTACTCCAACGTCCGTCCCGCCGTGGACGCCGGCATCAGCGTGAGCCGGGTGGGCGGCAACGCCCAGATCAAGGCGATGAAGCAGGTGGCCGGGCCGCTCCGGCTGTCGCTGGCGCAGTTCCGGGAGCTGGAGGCGTTCGCCCAGTTCGGCTCCGACCTCGACGCGGCGACCCAGAAGCAGCTCGCCCGCGGCGGCCGGCTGGTGGAGGTGCTCAAGCAGCCGCAGTACCAGCCGGTGCCGGTGGAGAAGCAGGTGGCCATCATCTACGCCGTCACCAACGGTTACCTGGACGACGTGGACGTGAAGCACATCCGTCAGTGGGAGCGGGACTTCATGGAGTTCCTCGAGGCCTCCCACCCGGCGGTGCTCACCGATATCCGGACCAAGAAGGCGCTGGACGACGACCTCACCGGCCGGCTCAAGAAGGCGATCGACGCCTTCAAGTCGGTGTTCGTGGCCGACTGATGGCCAAGGGACGTCAGCTCAAGGGCCGGATCCGCTCGGTCCAGAATACCCGCAAGATCACCCGGACGATGGAGCTGGTCTCCACGTCCAAGCTCAAGCGGGCCCAGGATCGCGTCGTGGCCGCCCGACCGTACGCGGAGGCCCTCCGCGAGGTGCTGGCCGACCTGGTCACGCCCGAGCTGGCCGACCGCTTTCCGCTGCTCCGCACGCCGGCGCCGCCGTCCAAGGGTGGCCCGACCCGGGCCGCCCTCATTCTGGTGACCTCGAACCGGGGACTGGCGGGCGCGTTCAACTCGAACCTGATCAAGGAAGCCCGCCGCCGGGTGCAGGCGCTCGAGGCCGGGGGGTACACGGTCGAGCTCTACGGGGTCGGAAAGAAGGGCATCGGGTTCTTCCGCTATCTGGGCCGCACGTGGACGGTCGAGCGGCAGGACATCGGCGACAAGCCGACCGTGGACCATGCCGCGGAGCTGGCGCAGCCGCTGATCGAGGCGTACGCCGCGGGCGAGCTGGCCAGCGTAGATCTGGTGCAGGCCCGGTTCGTCACGCCGCTCCAGACCCCCCCGGCGACGGTGCGGATCCTCCCGGTGGAGACGCCGCCGTCCGATCCCGACGCGCCGGTGCACGACTACATCCTGGCCCCGACGGCCGAGGCCATCGTGGAGCGGCTGCTGCCCCTCTACGTGCGCAACACGGTGTATCGGGGGCTGGTGGAGACCGCGGCGGCCGAGCATGGGGCTCGCCGGACCGCGATGAAGAACGCGACCGACAATGCAGGCGAGATCCTGCAGGTGCTTCAGCGCACCTACAACCGGCAGCGCCAGGCCGGCATCACCCAGGAGATCGCGGAGATCGTGGGCGGGGCGGCGGCGTTGCAAGGATAGGCGCGACGACGCGAGGACGCAGGGGCGCAGGCTTGCCTGCGACTTCGCGTCCCCGCGACTCTGCGCGTTACGAAGCTCAGTCTCAACCAAGGAACACAGTCAATGGCCACTGCCATCGCAACCGAGAAGAAGGGCGTCGCCGGCGCGGCAACGAAGAACATCGGCCGGGTGGTGCAGGTGATCGGCCCGGTGCTCGACGTCGAATTCGAGCCCGAGCACCTGCCCGAGATCTACAACGCCCTGGTGCTGGAGGACTCGAGCGGCGCCGTGCCGGTCCGCCTCACCGCCGAGGTCCAGCAGCACATCGGGCAGAACCAGGTCCGCGCGGTGGCCATGAGCAGCACCGACGGTGTGACCCGCGGCATGTCGGTGGTGGACAGCGGCTCCGCGATCACCGCGCCGGTGGGCAACGCCCCGTTGGGCCGCATTCTCAATGTGCTGGGCGAGCCGGTAGACGGCGGCCCGGCCATTCCGGCGGACACCGAGCGCTGGCCGATCCACCGGGAGACCCCCCGGTTCACCGACCTCGAGCCCAAGACCGAGATCTTCGAGACCGGCATCAAGGTCATCGACCTGATCGCGCCGTTCGTGAAGGGCGGCAAGATCGGCCTCTTCGGCGGCGCCGGCGTGGGCAAGACGGTCGTGATCCAGGAGCTGATCAACAACGTCGCCAAGGGCCACGGCGGCAAGTCGGTGTTCTGCGGCGTGGGCGAGCGGACCCGCGAGGGGAACGACCTCTACCTCGAGTTCCAGGAAGCCAAGATCCTGGAGAACGTCGCGCTGATCTTCGGGCAGATGAACGAGCCGCCCGGCGCCCGCCTCCGGGTGGGTCTCACCGGCCTGACCATCGCCGAGTACTTCCGCGACGTCGAGGGCCAGGACGTGCTCCTCTTCATCGACAACATCTTCCGCTTCACCCAGGCGGGCTCCGAAGTCTCGGCCCTGCTCGGCCGGATGCCCAGCGCCGTGGGCTATCAGCCGACCCTGGCCACCGAGATGGGCGACCTGCAGGAGCGGATCACCTCGACCACCAAGGGCTCGATCACCTCGGTGCAGGCCATCTACGTGCCGGCCGACGACCTGACCGACCCGGCGCCGGCCACCGCCTTCGCCCACCTCGACGCGACCGTCGTGCTGTCGCGCTCGATCGCCGAGCTGGGCATCTATCCGGCGGTGGATCCGCTCGACAGCTCGAGCCGGATCCTCGACCCGCAGTTCGTCGGGCAGCGGCACTACGACGTCGCCATCGGCGTGCAGCGCACCTTGCAGCGCTACAAGGCGCTGCAGGACATCATCGCGATTCTCGGCATGGACGAGCTCTCCGAAGACGACAAGCTGGTGGTGAGCCGGGCGCGCCGGATTCAGCGCTTCCTCTCGCAGCCGTTCTTCGTCGCCGAGCAGTTCACCGGCTTCCCCGGGAAGTACGTGAAGCTGGACGACACCGTCGCGAGCTTCGAGCGCGTGCTCTCGGGTGAGTTCGATCATCTGCCGGAGCAGGCGTTCTACATGGTGGGCGGTATCGACGAGGCGGTGGAGAAGGGCAAGAAGCTGGCGAGCGCGTGATGCAAGTCACGGTGATCTCTCCCGAGGCGTCTATGTTCGACGGGGAAGCTGAGGCGGTAGTCGCGCCGGCTTTCGATGGTGAGGTCGGCATCCTGCCGAATCACGCTCCGTTCATGACGCTGCTCGGGGAGGGGACGCTGACGGTGCGGCAGGCGGGCTCGATGAGCCGCTTCCGCGTGCGCGGTGGTTTTCTCCAAGTCGTGGACAACCGGGTGCGGGTCGTGGCCGAACACGTTCAAGGAGAGTCGCATGCGTCGTAGCCTCTGGGGAAGTGTCGTGGTGCTGGCCCTGCTCGGTGGCGCGGTGGACGCGGCCCAGGCGCAGGAGACCTTCACGCCGGTGTTCAAGGCCCCGTACCGTCCGTTCGAGGAGCACGAGTTCGGCGCCTCCATCAGCGATCCCGGTGAAGGGGTCGACTTCGCGATGGAGGGGTTCTACGGGTACGGCAAGGACAAGAACGATTTCGGCCTCCGGGCCGGCTTCGCCGACGTGGACGGGGGCAACACCCGTTTCCTGATCGGCGGTGACTTCCGCACCCGGATCATCAGCTACAGTGAAAGCTTCCCGGTCGACGGTGCGCTCACGGTCGGCTTCGGCGGCAACTTCGGCGAGGGCGACGACGCCTACGCCCTGCCGGTCGGGCTCTCCCTGGGCCGCAAGTTCGACATGGAAGGGTCCTCGACCACGTTCACCCCCTACGTGGCGCCCAATATCGTGCCGGTCTTCGGCACCGACGACGACGGCGTGAAGTTCACCTTCGGCCTCGGCGTCGACATTCGCTTCAGCGAGCAGTGGGGTGTGCGGGCCAGCGGCGGCCTCGGCGACATCGAGGGCGTCGGCATCAGCGTGGCATACATCCGCTGACATCCGGCCCTGCGGGCAACGCCCGGCCGCGCCTCGCGCGGCCGGGCGTTTCGCTGCGTGGCAGCCG
>DATEIR010000160.1:0-32728 GCA_035278885.1 Gemmatimonadales bacterium
CTGGCCGGGCGCGGACGGCTGCGCGGCACCTCGGTCGGCGCCCGGGACAACGGGAGCGGAGTGCTCGCGGCGCTGGCCCTGGCGGAGACGAGCCTCGATCCGGGCACGGGGGTCTGCATCACGGGAGCGGAAGAGTTCGGCATGGTGGGGGCGCGCATCTTCGCGGCGGGGTTGGGTCCGGCGGTCTCGGACGTGGAGATCCTCAACTTCGACACCCTCGATCAGGAGGGTGATCTCTACCTGGTCGCGCACGACGCGCGCGGGGCGGCGCTCGCCGCGCGGGTGGAGTCCAGACTGCGGAACCTCGGACCCCGGGTGAGGCGGCGGCGGCTCCCGGTCGGGATCCTGGTGGACAGCCTCCCGCTCGCGCGCGCGGGCGCTCGCGCGGTGACGCTGGGCCGTCTGACCTGGCGGACCGCGCGCCTGATCCACACGCCAGCCGACCGGCCCGACGGGCTCTCGCTCGACCTCGCCGACGCGGTAGGACGCGCTCTCGGCGCGAATTGACCTTTGCCGTAGGCGTGCATACGTTTGCCCGAGGATTCAGGAGCCCCGCGAGGGGCTCTTTTCGTTGAGCGGGGAGAGCCGACATGTTCGACGCCGGAACCACCTGCCTGGTGGTGGTGGGCGCCCAGTGGGGCGACGAGGGGAAGGGCAAGCTGGTCGACGTGCTGGCCGAGCGGGCGGACGTGGTGGTCCGCTACCAGGGCGGCGCCAACGCCGGGCACACCGTGGTCATCGGCGACAGCCAGTTCATCCTGCGGCAGATTCCTTCGGGAATCCTCCACGCGGGCGTGGTCTGCGTGGTGGGCAACGGCGTCGTGCTCGAGCCGGAGACCTTCTTCGCGGAGCTCGACCAGCTGGCCCAGCGGCAGGTGGACACGACGGGACGCATTTTCGTCTCCGACCGCGCTCACCTGGTGCTCCCGTATCACAAGCTGCTCGACGCGGCCAGCGAGAAGAGCCAGAACCTCGGCACCACCGGGCGGGGGATCGGCCCCGCGTACGAGGACAAGTACGGCCGCCGGGGGATCCGGGTCACCGACCTGCGCCGGCTGGAGTGCGCCCGCGCGCTGCTGGCGGAGCGGGTGGAGCGGGCCAATCGGCTGCTGGAGCTCATGGGCAGTCCGGAGCGGGCCTCCTTCGAGGAGCATGCCGCACTGCTGGAGCGGCTGGCACCCCGCCTGGTGCCGCTCGCGGCCGACGCGGGCCTGCTGGTGCATCGGGCGGTCCGGGACGGACGCCGGGTGCTGCTGGAAGGCGCGCAGGGATCGCTGCTCGACGTGGACCATGGTACCTACCCCTACGTCACGTCGTCCAACACCACGGCGGGCGGGGCCGCCGTCGGCGCGGGGATCGGCCCCACGCTCATTCACGGCGTGCTCGGCGTGGTCAAGGCCTATACCACCCGGGTCGGCAACGGTCCGCTCCCCACGGAGGCGCCCAGTCCCTTCGGCGAGCAGCTCCGGGAGCTCGGCGGCGAGTTCGGGGCAGTGACCGGCCGGCCGCGCCGCTGCGGCTGGTTCGATGCCACGGTGGTGCGGTACGCGGCGCGGGTGAACGGCCTCACCGGCCTCGCCGTGACCAAGCTGGACGTGCTCGACACGTTCGCCGAGATCCCGGTCTGCACCGCGTACGCGCTCGGCGACGATCGCTGCGAGGAGATGCCGGCCCAGGTCGAGCTCCTGGGGCAGGTGCGGCCGCAGTACGAGGTGCTGCCCGGGTGGCGCCGCCCGACCGGGGGCGCTCGACGCCTCGCCGACTTGCCGTCCGAGGCCCGCGCCTATCTCGATCGGCTCCAGGCGCTGTCGGGAGTGCCGGCGCGGTACGTGAGCGTGGGGACGAGACGGGACCAGATCATCGAGGTCGAGGGGTGACATGGAATCCACCGACCTCCTCGTCATCGGCGCCGGGCCGATCGGCCTTGCAACAGGGATCGCGGCCCGGCAGGCCGGCGTGCCATGCGTCCTGCTCGACCGGCGGACCATCGTTTCCACCATCGAGCGCTATCCGCTCGGCATGACCTTCTTCTCGACCCCCGAGCGGATCGAGATCGGCGGCATCCCCTTCATCGCCAGCCACGAGAAGCCCACCCGGAAGGACGGCCTCCTGTACTACCGGCGTGTGGCGGAGCACTACGATCTCGACATCCGGCCGGGGAACGAGGTGCTGGACGTCGCGCGACTGGACGGCGGCTTCGTCGCCCAGGTCCGCCGGCCCCACGACGCGACGCGCTATCGGGCCCGAGCCGTCGTCTTCGCGACGGGATACTTCGACAACCCCAACTTCCTGAACATTCCGGGCGAGGAGCTGCCCCACGTGAGCCACTACTTCACCGAAGGGCACCCCTACTGGCATCGGCGTGTGGTGGTGATCGGGGCGGGGAACAGCAGCGTGGACGCGGCGCTCGAGTGCTGGCGCGCGGGGGCCACGGTGACGCTGGTCCACTTCGGCGAAGGCTTCGATCGCACGGTCAAGGCATGGGTCCTCCCCGACATCACCAATCGGGTGAAGGAGGGGAGTATCGCGGTGCGCTGGCGGTCGCGCGTTCGCGCCATCACCCCGACTGACGTGGAGATCGTCTCGGACGCGGATGGTGCCGTGGAGTGCCTGGCCACCGACGCGGTGCTCGCGATGACCGGCTATCACGCCGATACCTCGTTGCTGCAGGGGCTGGGCGTGCCGGTGGATGGGGTCACCGGGATCGCCGCGCACGACGAGCGCACCATGGAGACGCCGGTGCCGGGGTGTTATCTGGCTGGCGTGATGGCGAGCGGCAACGACGCGAACCGGCTCTTCATCGAGAACTCGCGGGTGCACGGAGAGCTCATCGTGCGGCACTACCGGGGGCAGCATACTTAAGAATGTACTTTAGATGGCTGTCATAAGCCCTTGCCGCAGCACTGTTTACACGTTTAGTCGAAGGTCGTGGAGAGTCCGCTTCCTTCGGCCCACCCGCTCCCCCTATGTTTCCCCCCGCTCACACCTCCATTCCTCACACCAGCATCCTGCGATGGCCGACACCCAGCTGATGGACAAGCTCGTCTCCCTCTGCAAGCGCCGGGGGTTCGTGTTCCAGTCGTCCGAGATCTACGGCGGTCTCGGCTCGGTGTGGGACTACGGGCCGCTGGGGGTCGAGCTCAAGAAGAACGTGAAGGATCGCTGGTGGCGCGCGATGGTGCATGCGCGGGACGATATCGAGGGGCTCGATGCCGCGATCCTGATGCATCCTCGCGTCTGGGAGGCATCGGGGCACGTGGCCGGCTTCACCGACCCGCTGGTGGACTGCCGCCACTGCAAGAACCGCTTCCGCGCCGACGATCCCCGCATCAAGGGCATACCCGGGCAGCCGGACGCCCAATGCCCGGTCTGCGGCAGTCGCGGCACCCTGACCGAGCCGCGGCTGTTCAATCTGATGTTCAAGACCTTCATGGGACCGGTGGAGGAGCAGGCGGCGGTGGTGTATCTGCGACCCGAGACGGCCCAGGGGATCTACGTCAACTACCTGAACGTGCTGCAGAGCTCGCGGCAGCGGATCCCCTTCGGCATCGCCCAGATCGGCAAGGCGTTCCGCAACGAGATCACCCCCGGGAACTTCATCTTCCGGACCCGCGAGTTCGAGCAGATGGAGATGCAGTTCTTCGTGCAGCCGGGCACCGATGCCGAATGGTTCGAGCGCTGGCGCGAGTGGCGGATGCAGTGGCACCGGGACCTGGGCCTCACGCCGGCCCGGCTGCAGTGGCACCAGCATGGCCCCGACGAGCTCGCCCATTACGCCCGGGCCGCCTTCGACATCCAGTATCAGTTCCCCTTCGGCTGGCAGGAGATCGAAGGCATCCACAATCGCGGCGATTTCGATCTGGGCCGGCACCAGGAGTATTCGGGCAAGAAGCTGGAGTACTTCGACCAGGCTGCCAACCAGCGCTATCTGCCCAACATCGTGGAGACCTCGGCGGGCGCCGACCGGGTGACGCTCACCCTCCTGGTGGACGCCTACCGCGAAGAAGAAGTCGAAGGCGAGACCCGGGTGGTGCTCGGCCTCCACCCCGCCGTCGCCCCGATCAAGGCGGGGGTGTTCCCCCTGGTCAAGAAGGACGGCATGCCCGAGCTCGCCACCGAGCTCTACCATGATCTGAAGCGCCGCTTCCCGGTCTTCTACGACGACAGCGGTGCCATCGGACGGCGCTACCGCCGCATGGACGAGGCCGGCACGCCCTACGGCATCACGGTGGACGGCGAGACCCTGCAGGCGCGCACGGTCACGGTGCGTCACCGCGATTCGATGCAGCAGGAGCGGGTGGGCCTCGACCGGGTGGCGGACTTCGTGGCCGAGCGGCTCTAGCGCCGGCGGAGCAACCGATGCGGCAGGACGATTTCGAGCGCATGATCCGCCGCATGGAGCAGGAGGTGCCGGCCGAGTTTCTGGCCGGCGTGGCCGAGATCGCAGTCTCTCCTCGCACCGTCCCTCACCCCGCGCGCGACGACATCTTCACCCTCGGCGAGTGCATCCCCCTGCCGGCGATGGATGCCGGCGCCGAAGGCATCCAGAGCCGGGTGGTGCTCTACCACGGCTCCTTCCAGGCCCTCGCCAGGATCGCGCCGGGATTCGATTGGCGGGCGGAGGCCTGGGAGACGCTGACCCACGAGCTCCGGCACCACCTGGAGTGGCGGGCCCGGGCGCCCGATCTCGAAGCCTACGACCGCGCGGCCGAGCACAACTTCGCGCGCCAGGACGGCGATCCCTTCGACCCGGTGTTTTTTCTCGACGGCGAACCCGTCGGCTCCGACTGCTACCGGGTGGACGACGACGTCTTCGTCGATCTCACGACCGATGCGGTGCCGTCCGAGCATCGCCTGCTGTGGCGGGGACGGGTGTACCGGATCGCGGTGCCCCGGGGGACGACGCTCCCGGCGTTGCTCACCGTGGAAGGCCTCGCCGAGCCGCCGGAAGGGGAGCTGGTGCTCGTGCTCCGGCGCCGTCCGGGGCTCCGCGACCTGCTCCGCCGTCGGACCGTCTTCCAGGCGGCGGTGCATGCCGAGGAGGTATATGTTTCCTCCGATCCGACGCAGATTCCCCAACGCTGAGCTGCCGACATGGTCTTTCAGGTCGTGACGACGCTGGATGGCGCCGAGGTGCTGCGCCGAGCCAAGCGGTTCTTCGCCGAACGGGTCCCCAACCAGGCCGCGTTCCCGGAAAAGGAAGGGCCCGCGTGGCTGACGCTGCGGGGGCAGGGTGGCGAGGAGATCGCCTTGGCCGTCCGCGCCGACGCGGGCACGACGCTGGTTCGCGCCAGCACGCTGCTCTTCGATCAGGCCGTGGATCGGTTCCTCTCGACCTTGCCGGTCCCCGCGGAGCGGCAGGCATGACCCCGCTCCTGCCGGTGCGAGTGATGGTGACGGATGCGTGGGACGAGGTCCCGCTCCAGCTCTCTGCCGGCACCACGCTGGGAGAGCTCAAACGGCAGGCGCTCGTGGCCACCCGGGTCACCCGCGACCCGTCGGGATACCTGGTGAAATACCGCGGCGCCGAGCTGGCGGACGGCCTATCGCTGGCCGACGCCGGAGTGGTGCCCAACGCGGGCCTCATCGTCCTCTCCCGCAAGCGGCGGCCGGTCCGCTAGGTGATGGGTGCGCCGAGCTCAGCCGGTCGCGCGCTGGTGCCGGGTGCCTCGGCGCTCCGCCGGCTCACGAGGCGCTGACGGTGGTCCCGGTCTTTACCCACCCCGACTGTCTTCGCCACGATCCCGGTCCCGATCATCCCGAAAGCCCAGCCAGGCTCCGGGTGCTTCTGGAGCGGGCACGGCGTGATGTCACGGCCGAGGTGATCGACGCACCTGCCGCCCCTCTGGATGCCCTTCGGGCGGTGCATCCGGAGGCCTATCTCCGGAGCCTCGAGGCGATGAGCGCGCGGGGCGGGGGGGCGCTCTTCCTGGACACGATCCTCAACGACGCGAGCTGGGCCGCGGCGATCGGCGCGGCGGGCGCGCTCCTCGCCGCCGTGGATCACGCGCACGGCGGCCGGGGCAACGCGTTCGCCGCGGGGCGACCGCCGGGCCACCACGCGCTTGCCGGCAAGGGCATGGGCTTCTGCCTCCTCAACAACGTGGTCATCGGGGCCCGGCATGCGCAGCGGTCGGGACGGGAGCGGGTGCTGATCGTGGACTGGGATGTCCACCACGGGAACGGCACCCAGGCCCTGATGGAGCGCGACCCGAGCCTGCGCTACGTCTCGCTTCACCAGCATCCCTGGTACCCCGGCACCGGGATGGCGGAGGAGCGCGGCGTGGGCAACGTGTTCAACGTCCCGCGTGGCCCAGGCCACCCTGCGTCGCAGTACGTGGACGACCTGTGGAGCGCGATCGTGGCGTCCACCGAGGGGTGGAAACCCGATCTGGTGCTGGTATCCGCGGGATTCGATGCGATGACCGGCGATCCCCTGGGCGGCTTCACGCTCGAGCCGGGACATTATCGCGACCTGACCATTCGGCTCCGCGACCGCCTGCCCGACGTGCCGATGGTGGGGCTGCTCGAGGGAGGCTACGTACCGACACGCCTGGCCGAGGGCGTGCTCGCCCATCTGGCCGCCCTGGACGGTTGACCCCGAGGAGCGCATGACCGAGCACCTGCACATGGAAGCCGAGTTCCTCGAGCTGCGGACCCGTCATCCGTTCATCATCGCGCGCGGGAATCAAAGCGACAACCGAACCGTGTGGGTGCGCCTGCGCGACAAGGAGGGCCACGAAGGGTGGGGCGAAGCCGCGCCGAGCCGGTTCTACGGCGAGACGCCGGAGACGGTCATGCAGGCGCTCGACGCGTACGCCGCGGCGATGCCGGCCGATCCGTTCGACGTCGAGGAGGCCGAGCGCCGCTGGGAGCTCGCCCTGCACGGCAACCCGTCGGCTCGGGCCGCCCTGTCCTCGGCGCTGCACGACCTGGTCGGGAAGCGTCTGGGGGTGCCGGTGTACCGCCTCTGGGGGCTCGATCCGGGGCGTGCGCCGCGCTCTACCTTCACCATCGGCCTGGATACTCCCGACCGACTCCGGCTCAAGGTGCGAGAGGCGGAATCGTACCCGATCCTCAAGATCAAGGTCGGCACCGATCGCGATCTCGAGGTGCTCCGCACCATCCGCGACGCGACCGACAAGGAGATCCGGGTCGACGCCAACGGCGGCTGGACCCTGAAGCAGGCGATCGGCATGTTGCCGGTGCTCAAGGAATTCGGGGTCACCGCGCTGGAGCAGCCGCTGCCCCCGACCGAGCGCCGCGGCCTCGCCGAGATCACCCGTCGGGCCGAGATCCCGGTCATCGCGGACGAAAGCTGCCTTGTCGCCAGCGACATCCCGCCGCTGGTCGGCTGCGTGGACGGCATCAACATCAAGCTGGCGAAGTGCGGGAGCCTGCGTGAGGCGCTGCGGATGATCGCCGTCGCGCGCGCCCACGGGATGATGGTGATGGTGGGGTGCATGATCGAAAGCTCCATCTGCATCACCGCGGCGGCCCACTTCACGCCGCTGGTGGACCTGGTGGACCTCGACGGGGCCGCGCTGCTGGCGGAAGATCCCTTCGCCGGCGCCACGATCGAGGGCGGGCAGGTCCGCCTGCCCGAGGGGCCCGGCCTGGGCCTCCGGCGGAGATGACCGCGCGCTTCGCCCGCGTCGCTCTTCCGCTCCCGCTCGCCGCTCCCTACACCTACCGCATTCCCGAGGCCCTGGGCGACCGGGTCCTTCCCGGGGCACGGGTCGTCGTCCCGGTCCGGGCCCGCGAGCTGGTCGGGATCGCGCTCGAAATCGATACCCCGGGGCCGGAGGTCGAGGCGCGGGAGATCCTCGCGGCGCCCGATCCCTCGCCCGCGCTGCCTGAGGCGCTGCTCGCGACCGCGCGCTGGATCGCGGCCTACTACGGCTCGCCTCTCGGTCTCACCCTCAAGGCCATGCTCCCGGCCGGGATGTGGGGCGCGTCCCAGGTCGTCGCGAGCCGGGTGCCTGGCGCGCCCGAGCCGGGCGGACTCGCCGGGCAGGTGCTCGACTGGCTGGAGCAGCAGGGAGGATCAGCCCCGGTCGCAGGCGGGGCACGCAAGTTCCGCCGGCCGCTATGGGACGTGCTGGCCCGGCTGGCGCGCGTCGGGGGCGTTGAGCTGACCGTCGTGCCGCCCGACACCGGCGCCGCGGTCGCGACGGAGCGCGTGGTGTCGCTGGTCGGCGAGGCGCCCACCCTCCTGGAGCGGGACACGCTGTTCCGCCGCCGGGTCAAGCGACGCCGGCTCTACGAAGCGCTCGAGTCGCTCGGCGGAAGCGCCCAGGTGCGGCACGTGGTGGATCGGCTCGGATACGGCGAGGCGGTGATCGCCGGGCTGGTCGGGCAGGGGCTCGCGCGGATCGAGAGCGTGGAGCGGGTGCGCGACCCGTTCGCGGACATGCCCGCGGTTCCGCCCCCCGACAGCCTCACCGCGCCGCAGGCCGAGGCGCTGGCGGCGATCGAGCGGCTTCCGCCCGGCGGATCCGCCCTGCTGTTCGGGGTCACCGGCAGCGGCAAGACGCTCGTGTATTTGGAGGCGGTCCGCCGGGCGCTGGCCCGGGGACGCGGAGCCATCGTGCTGGTCCCCGAGATCGGCCTTACGCCGCAGACCGTGAGCCGGCTGCGCGGCGCCTTCGGCGACCAGGTGGCGGTGCTGCACAGCGCCCTTTCCGACGGCGAGCGCGCCGACGCCTGGCGCCTCCTGCGGCGGGGCGAGCGGCGGGTCGCGGTGGGGGCGCGCTCGGCGGTGTTCGCCCCGGTGGCGGATCTCGGGCTCATCGTGGTGGACGAAGAGCACGAGGCGAGCTACAAGAACGGCGAGGCCCCGCGCTACCATGCCCGCGACGTTGCCGCGGTGCGCGCCCGGCTCGAGGGGGCGGCGTTGGTGCTGGGCAGCGCGACGCCTTCGCTCGAGACGATGGCCCGGACGGAGCAGGGGCTCCAGACGCTCCGATTGCCGCAACGGATCGGCGCCCGGCCGCTGCCGCCGGTGGAGCTGGTCGATCTGCGCATCGCGCCGAAGGCCGCCGGCACGGGCCCCCTCGCCTGGTCGGAGGCGCTCGACCAGGCCATCGTGGCCACGCTCGCCCGGCAGGAGCAGGCGCTGCTCCTGCTCAACCGCAGAGGCTACGCGGCCTTCCTCCAGTGCCCCGACTGCGGCGAGGTGTGGCAGTGTCCCCGCTGCAGCATCTCGCTCACCGTGCATCGGGCACCCGACGGCCTCCGCTGCCACTATTGCGGGCACGAAGAGCCGCTGCCGTTCACCTGCCGGGTCTGCGCCAATCCGGTGCAGCAGATGCGCGGCGTCGGCACCCAACAGCTCGAACGGGTGCTCGCGGAGCGGTATCCGGACGCGCGAATCGCGCGGATGGATCTCGACACTACCAGCACCAAATGGAGCCACCAGCGGATTCTCGGCGAGTTCGAGGCGGGGCGGGTCGACCTGCTGATCGGCACTCAGATGGTGGCCAAGGGGCTCGATTTCCCCAATGTGACACTGGTCGGGGTGGTGGACGCCGACACCGGGCTCTACCTCCCGGATTTCCGCTCGGCCGAGCGGACCTTTCAGCTACTGGCTCAGGTAGCGGGCCGGGCCGGGCGGGGGCCAAGGGGGGGACGGGTGCTGGTGCAGACCCGGCACCCGACGCACCACGCGCTCCGCCATGCCGCCCTCCATGACGCCGAGGGGTTCGGGGCCGAAGAGCTGGCGCTGCGGCGCGATCCGCCCTATCCGCCGGAGACGTCGCTGGTGAACCTGGTGGTGTCCGGTCCCGACCAGTCGGCCACCGGCGCCCGGGCGGCCGAGGTGGCTGACTGGTGCCAGGGGCTGGAGGATCGCTATCGGCTGGGAGTGACGGTGCTCGGGCCGGCGCCGTGTCCGCTCGCGCGGATCAAGGAGCGGTGGCGCTGGCACGTGCTGCTCAAGGGGGAGGGGACGGCACTCGGCCGGATCGTGCGCTACGCGGCGCGGCGCTTGACTCAGGCTGGGCCGGTGCGGGTGATCCTTGATCGTGATCCGGTGACGCTGCTTTGACGGCGTTCAGGTCTGCGGGAGTGGATAGTGCGGCCGTACACCACGAAGACACGAGGGCCACGAGGGAACAGCTCCGCGGAGCCGGCCCACACACCTACACAGAGCCCTTGCCGGAACCATTCCAACTCGGCAGGAGACCTGGCCAACCCGAATTGAGAGTCCTTCGTGGCCTGCGTGTCTTGGTGGTGAATAGCCGCACAGACTCCACCAGCACTGCGGTTCCCGACGATCAGCGCGCCCGATACCCGATCTCAGTCCCGATATAGATGACCCGACGCGGCGCCGGCTCGAACACCCGCCCCCCCGCGCCGTTGATCGTGAGCGAGCTGACGTACTGCCGGTCCCAGAGATTGTTGATGCCGATGAACGGGGCCACGCTCATGTCGCCCGAGACCCCGTCCCAGCCCACCCGCAGGTTGGTCACGCCGGCGCCCCAGGACTCGGTCACCAGGTCCGGAGTGTTGAGGTCGTCGGCCGCCATGGACGAGCTCAGCGTGTGGTCCGCGTCGGCGTAGAAGCCGTAGGGCAGCGCGCCGCGGATGCCGAACCGCCAGTAGTGGTCGGGCACGCCCGGCAGGCGGTTTCCGGCCAGGTTGTTCCCCGAGGCGTCCACATAGTCCACGAATCGATAGTGGGCATAGGTGTACGCGCCGCTCAACTGCAGGCCCGTCACCGGCGTCACCGTGAGCCCGACCTCCGCGCCGTCGTTGTGGGTCTTGCCCGCGTTGGCGAAGAAGGCCCGTCCCCCCACCTCCTGCTGCTGCACGATCGCGTCGCTGATGCGCCCCAGGAACAGGGCGACCGTGTACTCCACCGCCTTGGACGGCTGCCCCCGCGCGCCGACCTCGTAGTTCACCGCGCGCTGCGGGGTGAGATCGGTGTTGAAGCCGCCGGCCGAGTTCGGCTGGTTGACCAGCTCGGTGGTGGTCGGGGTCTCGAACGAGGTGGAGACATTGACGTAGGGGATGAACTGATCGCCGAAAGTCCAGCTCGCGCCGATATTGCCGCTCGGGGCGTCGTTGGTCTGCTCGCCGCTGTTGTCCACGCCGTCGCTCAGGTGGTGGTCCGCCACGTCGAAGCGCACCAGGTCGTAGCGCACGCCCGCGTTCAGCACCAGCTCCTCCCGCGGCGACCACTGCATCTGCGCGAAGGGGCCGAACTCGGTGATCGTCTCCCGCTGGTCGATCAGCACGCTGTCGGTCGGGACACCCGCGTCGGAGACGAAGTTCAGGCGATCGTCCCGCATCCGCTGCACGTCGGCCCCGGCGGTGAGCTGCGGTGCCCTCGGCGAGGCGCCCAGGTGCCGGGTGCCGCTCGCCCGGGCGCCGCCCACGACCCGGTCGATCCGGACGTAGGTGCCGGCGGTCGGAAT
This sequence comes from Gemmatimonadales bacterium, assembly GCA_035278885.1. Lineage (GTDB taxonomy): Bacteria > Gemmatimonadota > Gemmatimonadetes > Gemmatimonadales > GWC2-71-9 > CAVVWJ01. The sequence continues at coordinate 11,421 of DATEIR010000160.1, forward strand.
GAAGGGACCCGGCGGCGGTGCCGCGAGCGGATTCTCCAGGTCGCGCAGCAGGCCGAAGACGTGGAGGTTGTACTCGTTTCCGCGATCGTCCAGGTGCCGCAGGCCGAGCGCGAGCTGCTGTTGCTGCACGTCCTTGTCGGCCCCGCGGCGGATGTTGTTCGCCGCGGCGGAATCGGGGTTCGCCACCAGCTCGAGCTTGGTGAGGGCCCCCGGGTTCTGGGCCTCCGGGTTATCGGCCAGTCCCAGCCGCACGGTGCCGATGGTGGTGCCGGAGAACACGTAGTCCAGCCCCGCGTTGAGCTGGCGGGTCTCCGCGGCACTGTTCTGCCGGAAGCCGTCGGCCTTGAACTGGCTGATCGAGAGGGTGCCGCTGGCGCTGCCGCTTCGCCCAGAGCTCCAGCTCTGCCACTTGTAGAAGCCGTCTTCCTCCCGCTTGCCCTCGCCCCCCTGAACCCGGACCCGCTGCGCGAACGGGGCCGACGCGGCGTCCTCGCTCTGGAGCGAGATCACTCCACCGGACGCGTTGCCGTAGAGGGACGAGCTGGCGCCGCGCAGCACCTCGGCGCGTCCCAGGTCGGCGAAGTCCACGTTGGTGAGCTGGCTCTGGCCGTCGGGGAGGGTCTGGGGGATGCCGTCGAGCAGGATCTTCACGCCGCGGACGCCGAAGTTGGAGCGGCTGCCGAATCCGCGGATCGAGATCCGCTGGTCCAGCGAGAAGTTGTACCGGTTGCTGACCACCACGCCGGGGAGGTTGTTGAAGGCTTCGTCCAGGCCGACCGTCAGCTGGGCCCGCTGCAGGTCTCTCCGGTTCAGCACGCCCACCGCGTTGGGCACGCGGGCGAGCGGCTCGGGCGTCCGGGTGACCGAGACCTCGATCTCGGGCAGGCGGGCGGCCCGGGTGGTGTCGCGTCCCGCCGTGTCCGGGGCCGCCGGCACCTGCGCCAGGGCGGCGGTGCCGGGAATCAGCAGAGCGACGAGCAGGGCGAGCGATTTCGGCATGGCGATCTCCTCAATGTTGTACGAAAGCTAAACCTGCTTGAAACCCCCGCAGCGCTCCCCTACCTTCCACCCGCACATGACGTCCCCATCCAGCATTATGCCGGATTTCACCCAGCCTCCCTTCGCCGGGGCCCCCGATGCCCGGTGGGAGCCGCTGCCGGCCGACGGCGTCCTGCCCGAGGGATTCTTCAGCACGTCCAACCTGCCCACCTATATCAGGGTCGACGGACGCTGGCTGGCGCCGACCCGGCCGCGGATGGACTGCGTGGTCGTGAGGCGGGGTGCCGTGCTGGAGGCGATCGAGCCTCGGCGGCTACTCCGGGGCGACCTCGTGGCGATGGGGGAAGCGGAAGACGGTACCGAGGGCATCGTGGTACACGCCCAGGGATTTCTGGGCGGCGGCCATGGGGCCAACGAGTTCCGGTTCATGTCCACCGAGGTGAGCCGGGAACGGCCGGTCAATTACGAGGAGCTGGCCGCGCGGGTGGGTGAGGAGAAGCGCCGGGGTGGCTACCTGGTCTGGGTGGTGGGCCCCGCCCTGGTCCACTCCCGGGCCCGGACCGACTTCGAATGGTTCATCCGCAACGGCTACGTCCAGGCGGTGTTGGCCGGGAACGCGGTAGCCGTGCACGATATCGAGGCGGCGATCTTCGGCACCACCCTGGGCATGACCAACACCGGCCAGCCGACCGAAGGCGGTCACGGCCTGCACATGCGGGCCATCAACCGGGTGCGCGCCGCCGGCTCGATCGAGAAAGCGGTGGAGCAGGGGCTCATCAAGAGCGGCATCATGCACGCGCTGGTGACCAACCGGGTGCCCTTCGTGTTGGCGGGCTCGATCCGGGACGATGGGCCATTGCCCGGCGTGTACAGCGACACGCTGGCCGCGCAGGACGCGATGCGGGAGCATACCGTCAAGGCCACCGGCGCGATCTTCGTCGCCACGGCTCTCCACGCCATCGCCGTGGGCAACATGCTTCCGGCCTTTCATCTCTGCGACGGCGCGCCGGCGCCGCTGATGACGATCTGCGTGGACCAGACCGAATTCGTGGTGAACAAGCTGAAGGACCGCGGCACGCACCAGGCCTACGGCGTGGTGACCAACGCGCAGGACTTCATGCACGTGCTCCGCTTCTACACCGAGCGATGGGAGCAGGGGGCGCGCTGACGGCGCCGGGCGCCGGCGCCGGCTGGACTCGGCTCGCCCAGGCGGTGGCGGAGGTGGTGCCGCCCGCGGAGGTGGACTCCGTCTGGGTCTTCAGCCCGCTGCGGCACGAGGGGCGGGAATGGGGCACCGCGGTGCTCTCCCGGATCGACGGCGACCGCCGCCGCATCTACACCGCCCGCTACATGCTCGCCATCAAGGGCAAGGAGCGGGGTAAGTTCGAGGCGTCGGTGCAGGAGGTCGGCAGCGGTCCGGTCGAGGCGCTCACCAAGCTGCTGCAGGACGCCCAGAAGCGGATCGACGACGAGCATCCGCCCCATCCGGTGCAGCCCGATCACTGGTTCCCGGCCGATGCCCCGCCTCGCTAGGGGAGAGGGCGCGGCACTTCTCGACCGTTTCCGGCGGTACCTCCGCGATCATCACCAGCCGGTCACCCGCCAGCGCGATCTGGTCGCCCAGATCGTGCTTCTGGCCGACGACCATCTGTCGGTGGACGGGATTCAGCGCCGGCTGAGGGACCAGGGCGAGTCGGTCGGCACCGCGACGGTGTACCGGACGCTGGACAAGCTGGTCGAGAGCGGACTGGTGCGGGCGCACGACTTCGGGGAAGGGTTCAAGCGCTACGAGCCGATGCCTGCCCAGACCGATCACGAGCATCTCATCTGCGAGCGCTGCGGCCGGGTGGTCGAGTTCCAGAACGAGCGGCTCGAGCGGATGCTCCCCATCATCGCCGACGAGCACGCCTTCCAGCATGCCCGGCATCGGGTGGAGATCTACGGCGTCTGCCGCGAGTGCCGCCAGCGCGACCTCCCCGTCGGCGCGGGGCGGAGCTGAGCGATGAACGAGCCCGCCACCCTGGGCGTGGTCGTGGCCTTCGCGGCCGGCTTGCTGAGCTTCCTGTCGCCCTGCGTGCTGCCGCTGGTTCCCTCCTATATCGGGTTCCTGACCGGGATGACGCTCCCGGAGATGGGGGGCCGCCGGCGGGTGGCCCTGCTGCATGCGGTCTGCTTCACGGCCGGATTTTCGCTGATCTTCATCCTGCTCGGCGCGAGCGCCACCGCGCTGGGGCGGGCGCTCAACTATTACCAGATCTGGCTCCAGCGCGCCGGCGGGATGCTGATCATCGGCTTCGGCCTCGTCTGTCTCGGGGTCTTCAAGGTGGATGCGCTCACCCGGGAGCGTCGCATTCACCTGGAGCACAAGCCGGTGGGGTACCTGGGGTCCGGGCTGGTGGGGATGGCGTTCGGGGCGGGGTGGACCCCGTGCATTGGCCCGGTGCTCGGCGCGATCCTCGGTCTCGCCGCCACGAGCGTGGATCTGAGCCGGGGGATGCTCCTGCTGGCGGTCTACTCGGCGGGGCTCGCCGTCCCGTTTCTCATCGCGGCGGTGGCGGTGGAGTCGTTTCTCGACTGGTTCCGGCGATTCCGTCGGTACCTGCCCTGGGTGATGCGGGTGAGCGGCGCGCTGCTGGTGTTCGTCGGCATCCTGCTGCTCACCGGCGAGTTCACCCGGCTGGCGGGATGGCTGCAGGCGTTCACGCCGGAATTTCTCCGGGAACAGATCTAGACGGGCGAGTCCGCTACCGCTCCTCGTAGCCCACCGCGTAATCCATCACGCAGATCTGCCCGTAGTCGCGATGGCGGCCGCATGCCACGCCGGAGATCCCCCAGTCGGCGTCGAGCAGCGCCTCCCGGTGGCCCCGGTCGGGAACTCCGTCGTCGATGACGAGCTGCAGCACGACATCGCGCGCCGGATTCTCACCGTAGGCGATGTTCTCGGCCACCGCCCCGCGCCACTGGCCGTAGCGCTCCATCCTGCGCGCCGGGTCGCTGCCATCGGTCCCCTGGTGCTCGGTGCCGCCGATGGGTCCTTGATCGCGGACGTGATCCCCGGCGGCCCGGGCGAGTCCCGAGGACCACTCCAGCGGCTGAACCGGCCGGGCCGCGCGCAGCGCCGCGATCGCCTCCTGCACTGCGGTTGCTCCTTCCTCGGTGCGGAGGAACGAGCGGCCGGGACGCTCCAGGACGAATCCGTCGAACCTGGGGAGCATCGCCTCGAGAGACGGAGCATAGGACGCGGGGTCGCGCCGGAGTCGGTTGGTTTCCTCCGCGACCTCGCGGGCGAGGCTGCTCCAGTCGGGTTCCTTCGGCGCCGGCTGGGCCGGTGGGACGAAGCCGCCGGACAGCAGAGCCAGCGTGACCGCTGCGGCCGAGAGGGCCGGCCTGGCTCTCAGGGGCTCAGCGGCCACCCACCTCTTCCTCTTCCAGCTCCTCTTCCAGTTGCTGCCGGCGGAGCAGCTCCCAGTACCGGCCGCCGCGCGCGATGAGGTCGGCATGGGTTCCCTCCTCGACCACCTGCCCCTCGGCGAGCACCAGGATCCAGTCGGCGTCGCGCACCGCGGCCAGTCGGTGGGACACGATGATGCTGGTGCGGCCCTCCAGCGCACCCCGCAGCGCGGCCAGGATGCGCGCCTCCGTGTGGGCGTCCACCGCGCTCAGGGCATCGTCCAGCACGAAGACCGGTGGGTCCTGCGCCAGCGCTCGCGCGATCGCGGCCCGCTGCTTCTGGCCGCCGGACAGGTTGATCCCGCGCTCGCCCAGCATGGTGTCGAAGCCGCTCGGCAGGGCCGGCAGCGCCTCGGCGAGCTGCGAGACCTCGGACACGCGCTCGAGCCGGCCATCGTCGGGCGCACCCAGGAGTATGTTGTCCCGCAGCGTCTCGCCGAACAGGAAGGTCTCCTGCGGCACGAAGCCGACCGCTCCGCGGAGCGCGGCGAGCGAGAGCCGGCGGATGTCCACGCCATCGATACGGATGGTGCCGCGATCCGGGTCGTAGGTACGCACCAGGAGGTCCACCAGCGTGGACTTGCCCGACCCGGTGGCTCCCACGATCGCGAGGGACCGGCCCGGCTGCACCTCGAAGCTCACGTCCTGAAGGGCCCAGCCGCGGTCCGCCGCGCCGGGGTAGCGGAACCATACCCGATCGAATGCCACGGCCCGGCCACGGTTCGGCGGCGGCAGGTCCAGTGGCGCCGCCGGCTCGGCGATCGCCGCCGGCTCACGGAACAGCTGGTTGATCCGCGCCATCGAGGCCGCGCCCCGCTGAACCAGGTTCACCGCCCAGCCCAGCGCGATCATCGGCCAGACCAGCATGGCGAGGTACACCCCGAAGGCCACGAATTGGCCGACCGTGACCGATCCGGAGATGACCAGCCCGCCACCGACGTAGAGCACCACCACCGCGCTCAGGCCGCCGAGCAGCGTGAGCAGGGGAAAGAAGAGACCCTGCACTCGCGCCAGTTCCAGGTTCTTGCCGAGGTATACTTCACTCAGCTCGCGGAACTGGGCGATTTCGGCACGTTCCTGGCGATAGGCCCGGACCACCCGGACTCCCGACAGATTCTCGTGGGCCTGGGTCGTGAGATCGCTGAACTGGGCCTGAATGGCCTGCGAACGGTGGTGGATCAGCTGACCGAGGGACACCATCACCAGCGGCAGGCCGAGCATCGGAATGAGCGCCAGGACGGTGAGCCGAGGACTGATGGCCAGCATGAATGGTGCGATCAGCAGGGCCCGTAAGCTAGTATCCACCAGGTACATGAGGGCGGGCCCCGCCACCATGCGTACCGCCAGCAGGTCGTTGGTCGTGCGGGCCATCACATCGCCGGTCGGATACCGGTCGTAGAATTCGGCCGACATCCGCTGCAGATGAAGGAAGAGCTGGTCCCGAAGGTCGGTCTCGACTCGGCGGCTGCCGCTGTTGAGCAGCTCGCGCATGCCGTACCGGGCGACGCCGCCCAGGACCGCGACCAGCAGCAGGAGGCCGATGGCGACCTGGACTTCACGGAACGGCGCCTGGGTCCGCAGCGCGTCGATGCCCTGCTGGATAAAGCGGGGCCCGACGACCGCGAATCCGTTGCTCACGACGACGAGGGCCAGCCCGGTCGCGTAGGCTCGGCGGTAGCGCCGAAGGTAGGGAAGAAGGGAACGCAGCTCGTGCATACGTTACGATCGGAATGTCATCGGCCCGGGCACCACGGGCAAGCCACTAAGGAGGGATCGATGTCCAGGAGAGTTCTCGCAACGCTCACGCTCGCCGCCCTGGCGGCCTGCGGTCGCGGCGACCGAAGCGACGTTGCGTCGGCGGACAGTCTGAACCGCGACCTCCAGCTCGCACCGGTGGACACCAGCGCGACACTCAACGATCAGCCCTCGGCGGATACCGCGACACCTGCGCCTCCGGCCACCCCGGCCCCGGCTCCCACGCCAAAGCCGAAGCCCAAGTCCAAGCCGGCTCCGGCCGCGCCGGCGCCCTCTCCCGCGGCTCAGCCCGCACCGGCGCCCGCGCCCGCCGCTCCGGCGGCACTCTCCGCCGGCACCTCGCTTGCCGTCACGACCGACGCCGAGATCCACAGCCGTAAGAACAAGGTCGGCGACGAAGTCACGGCGACGGTCGGGAAAGACGTGAAGGACGCCACCGGAAAGACCGTCATTCCGGCGGGCTCCAAGGTGACCCTGCAGGTCACCGCAATCGCCCCGTCGGACAGCAAGAGCGACACGACCGGTACGCTCACGCTGAAGCCCGTGTCCGTGGTGGTGAACGGTCAGACTCAGCCGATCGCGGCTTCGATCTCGGGCGTGCACACGCAGCTGGTCGGCCGCGGCGTGGACGGCACCGACGCCGCCAAGGTCGGCGCCGGAACCGCGGCGGGCGCCATCGTGGGTCGAGTGCTCGGCGGCAGCACCAAGGGCGCCGTCATCGGGGGCATCATCGGCGGCGCCGTCGGAACGCAGCGCGCAGTCCAGACCAAGGATCGCGATGTGGTGTTGCCCGCCGGCACCGGGATCACGGTGACGCTGGACCAGAAGTACACCTCGGCAGGGTGACGTAGAAGCGGAAAGGCGAAAGGAGAAAGGGAAGGGGCGCGCGACAAGTTCTTCGCGCGCCCCTTCCCCTTTCCCCCTAATATCCCGCAGCGCCACCGCCGCGCCGCGGATCGCTCACTCCCTGCCATCCTTCCGGCGTCCGGATGATCGCCTCGACGTCACCCCAGTAGCCGTCGTCGTCCGCGATCGCATGGCCCAGGGCTCGGAGGCTGTCGAGGGTGGCCGGCGGGAACCCACCGGGCTCGATCTCGATCCGGTCGGGCAGGGCCTGGTGGTGCAGTCGAGGCGCGGCCACGGCGGCGGGCAGCGGCATGCGATGATCGATCACGTTGCTGATCACGTGATACACCATGGTGATGATCCGAGGCCCGCCCGGCGTGCCCACGACGAGGAAGAGCTGCCCCGACGCATCGAGCACCAGCGTCGGGGTCATCGCCGAGAGCATCCGCTTCCCCGGGGCGATCGCGTTCGCCTCGCCTTGCACCAGCCCGTACAGGTTCGGCTTGCCCGGGACCGTGGTGAAGTCGTCCATCTCATCGTTGAGCAGAAAACCGGCGCCGGTGACCGTCACCGCGCTGCCATAGCTGTTGTTGAGCGTCGTCGTGCAGCTGACCGCGTTGCCGTCGGCGTCAACGGCGGAGAAGTGCGTGGTGGAGGTGCCGGACCGTGTGCTTGGGTCGAACGCCGGCGTGGGCGACGCCCGCGGCCCGATCTCGCGGCGGAGCGAGGCCGCGTACGCCTTCGAGAGCAGGCGTTCGACCGGGTTGGCCACGAAGGCCGGATCACCCAGCAGGGTGTTCCGGTCCATGAAGGCGCGGCGCATCGCCTCCGCCTCGAGATGCAGCAGCGACGGGGAGCCGAAGGGCGGGAGCGGACGGAACCCTTCCATGATGTTCAGGATCTCGCCCATGGTGACGCCGCCCGACGAGGCCGGCGGCATGCTGATGACGGTGTAGCCCGCATAGCCGATCCGCACCGGCTCTCGCCAGACTGCCCGGTAGTTCCGAAGGTCCTCGTGGCTGATGAGGCCGCCGCCGCGTGCCATCTCCGCCACGATGAGATCCGCCACCGGGCCGGCGTAGAACCCCTCGGCGCCGCGATCCCGCACCGCCTCGAGCGTGGTCGCCAGGTCGGGCTGCCGCAGCACGCTGCCGACGGCGGGAGGGCGTCCGCCCGGGAGAAAGGCCGCACGCGAGGCCGGAAACGCCGCGAGGCGCGCGCTGTCCCCCGCGATCGACGCACTGCGGTACCCATCGATGATGAACCCGTCGCGGGCCAGGCGGATGGCGGGGTCGATGACCTGCGCCAGCGAGAGCCGTCCCAGCCGGGCCTGCGCCTCCACCAGCCCCGCGACGCTTCCCGGGACGCCCGCGGCAAGATGCCCGGTGAGGCTGCGCTCCGGTGAGGCATCGGCGTACATGTCGCGGGTCGCGGCCGCCGGAGCCGTCTCTCTGAAGTCGAGGGTGCGCACCTGACCGTCGCTGGTGCGAGACACCAGGAAGCCGCCGCCGCCCAGGTTGCCGGCCTCGGGATGGACCACCGCCAGGGCGAATCCTACCGCGGCGGCCGCGTCCGCCGCGTTGCCACCCTGGCGCAGGATCTGCCGCCCGACCTCGCTGGCCAGGGGGTGACCCGACACCACCATCGCGGATCGGCTCGTGGACACCCGCGCGCTGTCGTATTTCCAGCCGGGCGCGATCCCGGCGAGGGGGGCCGGGGCGGAGGGTGCGCACGCCGAGACGGCGACCGCGAGGGCGGATAGTGAGAGGTGGAGCGGAAGGCGCATGAAGATCCCGTCGTATGTTGGGCGCCCGGAGTTGCCCCGGGCCGCAATGGCTGTCTAATTTAGCGCGAGCCCGACCCCTGACCCACTCATCCCTAGCTCGCGTGGCTGACGACTTCCTCGACGCGCGCCTGACCGAGCGGCGAAACCCGCGCAGCTCCACAATCGATACCGCCTCGTCGCTCGAGATCGTCGATCTCATCGGCGCCGAGGACGCCGGGGTCCCCGCGGCGGTGGCCCGCGCCCGGGAGGAGATCGCCCGCGCCGTGGACCTGGTCGAGGGGGCGTTCCGCGCGGGCGGCCGCCTGATCTACGTCGGCGCCGGCACCAGCGGCCGGCTTGGCGTGCTCGACGCCTCCGAGTGTCCCCCCACGTTCGGCACGCCGCCCGAGATGGTGGTGGGGGTGATCGCCGGCGGCTATCCGGCGCTGGTGCGCTCGGTCGAGGGCGCCGAGGACGACGTGAATGCCGGACTGGGGGAGATGGACGCCCGGCGGGTAGGGTCGAATGATGTGGTCGTGGGCATCGCCGCGAGCGGGACGACCCCGTTCGTGCGCGCCGCGCTGTCCCGGGCGCAGACTCTGGGGGCGCGCAGCGTCCTGGTGACCTGCGCCGAGCCGCCGGCGCTGCTGCGGGAGACCTGCGACGTGTGCATCGTGGTGAAGGTCGGCCCCGAGGTGGTCACCGGCTCGACCCGGATGAAGGCCGGCACCGCGACCAAGCTGGTGCTCAACACCCTGACCACCGGGGCCATGATCCGGACCGGGAAGACCTACGGCAACCTGATGGTCGATCTTCGCGCGTGGAACGACAAGCTGATCGATCGGAGCCAGCGGATCGTGATGGAGACCACCGGCCTTCCGCGGGAGGAGGCCCGGACCGTGCTCGACGCCGCGGGGGGCCGGGTCAAGACCGCTATCGTCATGGCGCGCCGCGGCGTGAGCGGCGACGAGGCCGACCGGCTCCTCGCCGAGCACCAGGGACGCCTGCGCACGATCGTCGGCGACCCCCCACCCGTGCGCGGCGCGTGAGCGAGCGTCCGACGCTCGCGGTCGGACTCATGTCGGGCACCTCGCTCGACGGGATCGACGCCGCGCTCGTCCGAATCGACGGCCCCACCCACGCGGCACTCCTGGATCACCTGATCCGTCCCTACACCGACGACGAGCGGGCCCAGATCAGGGAGGCGCTCGATCCCGACACCCGGACCGGCCCAGCCGCGCTGGCGCGACTCCACGTTCGCCTCGCCGAGTGGGCGGCGGACGCGGTGCAGTTTCTCCTGGCCCAGACCCGCACTCCGGCCTCCGCGCTCGACCTGATCGCGTTCCCGGGTCAGACCATCTGGCACGAGCCGCCCACGGTCACCTGGCAGCTGGGCGAGCCCGCGGTGCTGGCGGAGCGCTTCGGCGTACGGGTCGTCAGCGGCTTCCGGGCCCGCGACGTGGCGGCGGGAGGGCAGGGCGCGCCCCTCGTGCCGATGGCCGACCTGCTGCTCTTCGCGGCCCACGACCACGACCGGGTCCTCCTCAACCTCGGCGGAATGGCCAACGTCACCTACGTCCCGCGCCGCTCTCAGGACGACGGGGTGTTCGCCTTCGACACCGGACCGGGCGTGGCCGTAATCGACGGCGTCGCCCGCCTGGTGGACCGTCGGCGGTCCTACGATCGGGACGGCCGCCTGGCGGAGCAGGGTACGGTGCACGAGGACACGCTCGCCGAGCTGCTGGCCGATCCGTTCTTCGCGGCGCCCCCACCCAAGAGCACCGGCCGGGAGCGGTTCGGGGATCAGTACGCCCGGGCGCTCAACCAGCGCGTGCCCGGGGCCGATGGCGTCGCCACCGCGGTCGAGCTCACCGCGCGCACCGTCGCCGACGCGGTCGGCCGCTGGATCCCGCCCGGGGCGGAGGTCGTGGCCTCGGGTGGCGGGTGCCATCACCCGGGGCTCATGGCCTCGCTGACCCGCCGGCTGGAGAGCCTGCCGGGGCGGAACCCGCTCCGCCGATTCGACGATCTCTTCTTTCCCGGCGACGCGAAGGAAGCGGTCGCGTTCGCGCTGCTCGGGTATCTGACGCTCCACGGTCAGCCGGGCAACGTGCCGGCGGCCACCGGCGCCGCGGGTCCACGGGTGCTCGGCATGGTGACCCCGGCATGAGCGAGGGAACTCCGCTCCCGACCGCCCGCCTGGTGATGCCGGCACTCCGCGCGAAGCCCGGGAGCGGCTTCAGCCACGAGGCCAGCGCGATCGCCGAGGCGCTCGACCTCGGCGTCGGGGGATTCATCATCTTCGGCGGCACGGTCGAATCGGTCCGCCGGCTCACCGCCGATCTCCTGCGCCGGGCCGAGCGTCCGCTGCTGCTCGCCTCGGACCTGGAGCGGGGCGCCGGGCAGCAGATCGAGGGACTCACGGAGTTTCCACCGCCGCTCGCCCTCGCGGCGCTGGATGACGCGGCTGCCGTCCGCTGGGTGGCCTCGGTGACCGCACGCGAGGCCCGCGCGGTCGGGATCAACTGGGTGTTCGCGCCGGTGGCCGACCTCGACGTACTGCCCGACAATCCGATCGTCCAGACTCGGGCCTTCGGAGCCGAGCCGCAGCGCGTCGCCACGATGGTGCGGAACTGGGTGGAAGGCTGTCAGGGCGCCGGCGCCCTGGCATGCGCCAAGCACTACCCGGGGCACGGGCGCACGTCGGTGGACTCCCACGTCACGCTGCCGGTGGTGGATGCTCCCCGGAATACGCTCGAGGGATCGGACCTGATCCCTTTCGGCATCGCGGTCGAGGCGGGCGTCGCCTCGCTGATGACGGCGCATGTCGCCTTTCCCGGTCTCGATCCCGCCGGTCTCCCTGCCACGCTCTCCGCCCCGATCCTGGGCGACCTCCGTGGCCGGCTCGGCTTCGACGGCCTGGTGGTGACCGACGCGCTGATCATGGACGGCGCGCTGGTGGGCCGCCGGGAAAGTGACGCCGCGCTGGAGGCGATTCGGGCCGGAGTGGACGTGCTCCTGTACCCCAACGATCCGCGGCGCGTCTGCGATGCCCTCGATCAGGCCGTCGCCGCCGGCACCCTGGCGCGGGAGCGCCTGGCCCAATCACTTGCGCGCTACGATCGCGCCCTGGCGCAGGCTGCCGCGCCCACACCGCCGGTGACCCGGGGTCCCTTCGAGTCGGCGGATGCGCTCGCGGATGCGCTGCTGGGGCAGGGAATGCTGCGGGGTGCGGCGCCCCGACTCGCGGCCCCGCTCGACCTGGTCGTGGTCGACGACGATCTCGGCGGTCCGTACCCACCGGTGCCGAGCGACTGCGTCGCCGGCGGCCTCGGTCCGGAGCTGGCGGGTCGGTACACCGAAGGGTCGCGCGTGGTGCTCGCCTTCGCCGAGCCTCGGGCCTGGAAGGGACGCTCGGGCTTCGGCCCCGAGGCCCGCGAGGCGCTGGCGCATTCGGCCCCCGGCGCGGACCTGGTCGTGCTCTTCGGTCACCCGCGGCTGGCGGAGGAGATCCCGAGCGACGCGCCGGTGCTGCTGGCCTGGCACCGGCAGCGGCTGATGCAGGATGCGGTGGCGCGCTGGCTGCGGGCGCGCCTCGGCTAGACGCGAGGGGTCAGGTCGCCCGCGCGCCGGACCCATGGCAGCAGGCCGAACGCCGGCAGACCCAGGAAAAAGGTGAGTAGGAAGTAGTGGGCGTAGCCGAACGCCTCGGCCAGGTCGCCCGACGCTCGGCCGGCCACGCTCCGGGTGAGCGCCAGGAGCGCGGACAGCACGGCGTACTGGGTGGCGGCATAGCGGCGCTCGCAGACGCTCATGAGGAAGGCGACGAACGCCGCCGTACCCAGGCCCGCCGCGAAGTTCTCGAACAGCGCCACGCCCAGGATGAGCGCCTTGGAGGGCGCGGCCGCGGCGGCGCCGGCGTAGCCCAGGCTCGAGAGCGCCTGCACCGCGCCGAGCAGCCAGAGCGCCCGGAAGATGCCCCACCGCGTCGTCAGGATCCCGCCCAGCACCGCTCCCGTGACCGTCGCCAGGATCCGCCCTGTCGTGAGGACCGCCCCGATCTCCTCCAGGGTGAACCCCCGGTCCACCCAGAACGGGCGGGTCATCGGCTCCATGGCCGCGATATCGAGCTTGAAGAGCAGGGCGAACAGGATCACCGCCCAGATGTCGCGTCGCTGGAACAGCGCCTTCAGCGGCGCCCAGAGCGACTCGTGCCGCGTGGCCGGACGCTCCGCCGTGGGCAGGAGAAGGGAGGCGAGCGTGAGCGCGGCCAGGAGCACCGCGCCGGCCTGAAACGCGGTGGGCCAGTCGCTGCGGCCGGCGAGCCAGATCAGCAGTCCGCCGGCGATGAACATCGCGGCCCGATACGCCGCGTTCCGGGCCGAGTTCGCGACGCCGAGCTCCCGGTGGGTGGTGATCTCGATGGTGTACGCATCGATCGCGATGTCCTGCGTCGCCGACAGCGCCACCATGAGGATCAGGAGCGGCCAGAACCAGTTGGCCAGGTGGGTCAGATCGACCAGCGAGAGGACCAGGACCAGGGTGGTCAGCGCGGCCATGCACGCCGCGATCCACTGGCGGCGGGTGCCCAGTCTATCGACCAGGGGGGACCAGAGGAACTTGAACGCCCAGGGGAACGTGGCGGCGCTCACCATGCTCACGTCGACCAGGCCGGCGCCATGCGTGCGCAGGTAGATCGGCAGCGTTTCGTTGACCAGGCCGAAGGGAAAACCGGAAGCGAAGGAGAGGGCACCGATCCAGCCGAGCCGGACGGCGAGGGGCGAGCGGGGAGCGTCCCGCTCCGGCTCAGCCGAGGCCACGCGGCCCGGTCAGAGGAGCACCAGCAGAATCAGGGCGGCGAGCGCGAGGAGCAGAAGCGCGATCACCAGGCCGCGGCCGCGCCCTGACGGCGGCTCGGCGACGACCTCCGCGACCGGGAGCGGCGGCGGTGCCTGCACCACCGGCTCGGCCAGGGTGTCGTCCGGATCGCTACCGGGCACCTGGTACACCTGATACCCGACATCCTCCGCGGCGTCGGGCTCCGGCAGACCTTCGCCATCGAAGCGCACCGCCACCACCGTGATGTTGTCGGGGCCGCCGCGCTCGTTGGCGAGGTCGATCAGCGCGGTGCAGAGCGACGAAAGGTCCGCGTGGGTCGCCACCAGGTTCGCGAACTCTTCCCGCTTCACCAGCCCCGACAGGCCGTCGGAGCAGATGAGGAGGGTGTCGCCGCGGCGGAGCTCCTGGTGGCTGAGGTCCACCTTGACGCGCGGGTCGGGGCCGAGCGCCTGGAGGATGATGTTCCGCCGCTCGCTCTGCTCGGCCTCCTCCTGCGTCAGCTCGCCGGCATCCACCAGGCGCTGCATCAGCGACTGGTCCCGCGTGAGCTGAATCGCCGAGTTGTTCCGGACCAGATAGCCCCGGCTGTCGCCGATCTGCGTGAGGTACAGGTGCTCGCCAAAGACCCCGGCCGCGGTCACAGTGGTGCCCATGCCCCGCACCTCGGGGTGCTCGCGCGCGTAGCCGTAGATCTGCTGGTTGGCCAGCTCCACCGCTTCCTTCATCCGGAAGGCAAATCGCGCGGGCGAGGCGTCTTCGTCCTGCGCCCACTCGGTGGAGAGGTGACGGTAGATCAGGTCGGCGGCCATCTCGCTGGCGAGCTCGCCCGCGGCCGCGCCGCCCATCCCGTCGGCGACCATGAAGAGCGAGCCGCGCGGGCCGATCTCGTGCTCGCGCACCTCAGGCAGCAGGCTGGCGTTGCCGCTGCTGAGGTCGGCGACGAGGAACGTGTCTTCGTTGTGGTCGCGGGTGCGGCCGAGATCGGTCTTGCCGAAGACCGACACCTTCACCGGAGGCACGCTCACGCGCGCGCCTCGACCGCGCCGAAGCCCTCGGACCCGTCTGCGAGCAATTGACCGGCAGGGACGGCGAGAGTCACCTTGGCGATTCCTTGCAGCAGTTCCTGTCCTGGGCCGGGAGTGTGACGAATCTACGGACCGGCGCGAAGAGCGTCAACGTTGACTTGGCGTAAGTCTCAGCCACCATGTACCTTGCAACCCATGGGTCCGGCTCGTCACTCCGCCCTCGCTGCCGTCCTGCTCGCGGGGTGCGCCTCGTCCCACCCGCCGACCACCCCCGGTCCTGCCGCGCCGGCCGCTCGCGAGACCCCTCGCTCGGAGCCGCCAGGGGGTCTGCCGGCTCCGCCAAGAGTCCAGGGACCACTCGCGCTTCGCGTCGCCTACCCCGCGCCCGGGGCCCGTATCGAGGCCCGGGATTCGACGTTCATCTATGGCTCGCTCGGCACCGGCGACGCCACGCTGACCATCGACGGCGCGCCCGTCCGGGTCTGGCCCAACGGCGCCTGGATCGCCTGGGTGGCGCTTACGCCCGACAGCGTGACTCGCTACCGCCTGCTGGCGAGGACGGCGGCGGATAGCGCAACCCTCGAGTACGCGGTGCGTCGATCCCAGTGGCGGCCGCCGCCCGGTCCGGAGCTCTGGGTGGACAGCCTTTCGATGAGCCCCCGGGGCCGGGTGTGGTGGCCCCGGGGGGAGTACCTGACCTTCTCCGCCCGGGCGTCTCAGGGGGCCGACCTGCGCCTTCGCCTGGCCGACGGAACGATCGTTCGACTCTCACCAGCCGTGGAAGCCGAGCCGGTCCCCGAGGCAGTGCGCGCCTTCGAGCAGGATACCGCCAAGCTGGCGACGCCGGTCCGCCGCGACCGGTACGTGGGTCTCCTCCGCGGGCGACGCCTCGGCCCCGACCCCGGTCCGATGCTGCCGTTTCTCGGCGCGTCGGTCGCAGCGGTGGCCTCCTCGGCGGGGCTCTGCGCCACGGGCATTCTCTGCCCCGGCGACATTCTGCCCGACTCGGCCTGGGCGACGCTGGAGGCGATCCGCGGCAGCGACACCCTGCGGGTACGCTGGCCCCTCCAGCTCGCGATGCTGGACAGCACGCCCCGCCTGGTGCGCATCGACGACGACACGGCGGGCACCGGCACCACCGACGGGATCACGCCGGGCCGCGCGCTGCCGGCCGGCACGTACCACTGGTTCTTCCCTCGGGGCACCCGAGCCCGAGCCACCGGCCGGATGAACGGCGACCTGCGGCTCGCGCTCTCACCCCAGTCGGACGCCTGGGTCGCCTGGGCGGAGACGGTGCCGCTGCCGTTCGAGCCGATGAACCCTGCGGTGGTCGGCTCGGTCGTGGTGCACCCCGACACCGACCGGGTACGGATTCGGGTCCCGGTCTCCCGGCGGGCGCCGTTCGAGGTGACCGAGACGGAGCGGGAGATCACCCTCCGGATCTACGACGCGGTGGGTGACGTGGACTGGATCCGCTACGGTCCCGCCGACTCCCTGGTCCAGGCCATCGCCTGGAGCCAGCCCGCCACGCGGGAGGTGACCCTGACGGTCACGCTGGCGGGCCCGGTCTGGGGATATCGGGCCACCTGGGACCGGGACGACCTCATCCTCGAGGTCCGCCGCCCGCCCGCGATCGACGAGGATCATCCGCTCCAGGGTCGGCTCATCGCGGTGGACCCCGGGCACCCGCCGGCCGGCGCCAGCGGGCCGACGGGACTTCGGGAGGCCGAGGCCAACCTGGCCATCGCGCTCGCCCTCAAGCCATTGCTCGAGGCCGATGGCGCGCGGGTCTTTCTCACCCGCACGGCGGATGCGCCGATCGACCTCTGGCCACGCGTGGACCTGGCCGAACGGGCCGGGGCGGATGTCCTGGTCTCGATCCACAACAACGCGCTGCCCGATGGGGTGAACCCGTTCACCAACAGCGGCAGCAGTGTCTACTACAACCAGCCGCGGAGCATCCCGCTCGCGCGCGCGGTGGAGGACGCGCTGGTCCGTCGGCTGGGCGTGCGCGACCTCGGGATCGGCCGCGGCGACCTGGCGCTCGTGCGCCCCACCTGGATGCCGGCCGTGCTGACGGAAGGGCTGTTCATGATCCTGCCGGAGCAGGAGGCGGCGCTGCGCTCCCCGGCGGGGAGCCGGCGCTATGCCGAGGCGGTGCGGGACGGGCTGCGGCAATTCCTCCGGGAGCGGGCCGGGGGGTCCCCCTGAGCGTGTGCAGGGTCGGGGGCCCGGCGTCTCCTAGGCTGATGCGCGCCCGCTCACCCGCGCCACCCGCCCGGCTCCTGGTTAAGTTGCAATGAGGATCGTCCCGATGTGCTCCCCCCTGTCTCCCAGCGCGCGCAGCCGCCCCGGCGCGGATCCCAGGCTCCGATGGGGCAGGCGAGCGATCCTGCTGACCTTCGCCGTTCTCGCCCTCGCTCCCCGCCTGACTGCCCAGACTTCCGACCAGCGCCTCGAGCTCGAGCGGTTCCGCGACAGCGTCGGGGGCACGGTCGATTCCGTGGGCCTGCTGGCGCTGGAGCAGCGGATGATCGCGAAGACCAAGGTCGACCGTAACAACGCCCTCAGCCATCTCAAGCTCGGCTTCCTCTCGCTTCGCATCGGCGAGCTCGGCGGCCAGTCGCACTACGAGGACGCCGCCTCCGAATTCCAGTGGGCCATCGACCTCAAGCCCGACTGGCCCTACAGCTGGTACGGCATGGGCCTGGCCGAGTACGGCATCGGCGACTCCCAGGTGTCCTTCGTGACCGGCATCAAGACCATGCTGGGCAAGGACGCGCTCACCCGGTCGGCCGTGGCGTTCGCCAAGTCGGCCCAGGTGGACCCGGCCTTCGACCGCGGTCTCGTCGAGCTGGCCAACACCGCCCTGCGCCAGCGGGTGAACATCAAGCTCAACGTCGCGCTCGACGCGCTCCGACGGTCGGCGACGACGCCTTCCGCGAGACACACCGACGTGCTGCTCGCCCGCGGGCGGGTGGAGCGGGAAGTGGGCGATGGTGACTCGGCTCTGGTGGCTTTCCAGGGGTACCTGCAGGAGGGCGGCAGTCAGGGCCTGGGGCAGCTCGAGGTCGCCCGGACGCTCTTCCTGCTGGGACGGTTCGATGGGACCGGACCGTACTACGAGGGCGCGGCCAACGACGACTCGGTGTCGGTGGCCGGCTACCGGGCCGATCTGGCGACGATCGCATCGGACAGCGTCCTGCACGAGTTCGACCAGACGTCCGGCCCCCGTCGGGCGGCCTATCTGCGGCAGTTCTGGACCGAGCGGGACCAGTCCGGCCTGCACGCCGAGGGCGAGCGACTCCGCGAGCACTACCGGCGCCTTTTCTATGCCCGGAAGAACTTCCAGCTGGTCAGCCTCAACCGCCACTACGACATCGTCGAGCGCTATCGCTCGGGCAGCCGTGACTTCGATGATCGGGGGATCATCTATATCCGGCACGGCGAGCCCACCAGCCGGGCCACCTATGCGGCCCCGGGCCTCGAGCCCAACGAGTCGTGGCGCTACAGCCGGCCGGACGGGGATTTGATCTTCCACTTCATGGCCCGGGAAGACGTCCAGGACTTCAAGCTGGTCGAGAGCCTGTTCGACGTGCTGGGCTTCAGCAACGCCGTGGTGCTTCGCGGCGGCCTGGGTGACGACCGGAGCGATCCGGTCACCCAGCAGCTCCTGCTCTCCCGTGAGCAGCTCGCGCCCATCTACGCCAAGCTCCAGGCCACCGGCCAGGCGAGCTCCGGGCAATTTCAGTCGGAGGAGCGCGCGGTGGGCCAGGAGAGCATCGCCGTCGGGACCACCACCGACAGCTACGAGCTGCGGTTCCCCGACGAGCTCAAGGTCCACTCCGAGGTCCTCGCGGTGGGACGGGATTCGACCGGCACCCAGGTCCAGATCGCCTACGCGGTCGCCGGCTCCAGCCTGCAGCCGGTGATGGTGACCAGGGGCTATCTCTACTCGATCCGGGTGCGCTTCGTCGCCTTGGATCGGCTGGGGCGGGTCGCGGCGTCGGTCGACACGACGCGGCACTTCGTCTCCCCGGCGCCAGTCCCCGGCGGCGAGCATCTGGTCGGCCGGGTCAACATCCCGGTGCCCCCGGGCAACTACACCTACCGGCTCGCCGTCCAGGAGGGTGAGGACGCGGGGGTGGTGCTCCCGCGGGACTCGCTGCGGGTCGGCCGTCCGACCTCCGCCACGCTGGCGCTGAGCGACCTCGTGCTCGGCAACCGGAGCACCAACCTCTACTGGCGCCGCAACGCGGCGGATACGGTCGTGTTCAATCCGCTCCGGACCTTCCGGCGGAACGAGGACATGGAGCTCTATTACGAAGTGGAGGGCGTCGCGGCGGGCAGCAAGTACGACGTGCGGATCGCGGTGCGGAAGCAGGGGAAGAACGGCGGTCTGCTCAAGAAGGTCTTCGGCGGGGGCTCGGCCCAGCTCAGCCTCAAGTTCGATGAGACCGCGGCGTTTCCGATCACCGCCACGCACCGCAGCCTTCGGCTCAACAAGCTCAAGCCCGGCAACTACTCGCTCGAGGTGGAGGTGGAGGACGGGCAGGGACGGCGGGACCGCCGGGCACAGGCCTTCACGGTGGTCGACGACAAGAAGACCGCCGACGCCGACTCCAACGAGGAGGCGGCGCTCAACTGAGGGCTAGAGGGGCCAGGCTCCCGGCCGCTGGTGGGTCAGGACCAGAAGCGGCTGGACCAGGGTTTCCGCCTTCACCAGGGCCTCGACTTGAACCAGGTTCTGGGTCAACCCGGTGGTGGTGTCGAAGGTGGCGATGTGCATCACCAGCGAGGCGAGCGGCCGTTGATCCGGCTCGGCCTTGCTCCCTTCCGCGGCTTCCATCGCGGAGCCCGCCGCGAAAGTGATCCGGGCGTGCCCGAAGAGCCAGAGCGGCATTCCTTCCAGCGCCTGCAGCAGCCGCTCGTTCAGGGCCAGGCTTTCTCCGTGCAGGGTAATGAGCCCGAGACTCGGGTGGTCGCCTTGGCGGCGGGAGTGGACCACGAACCCGTAGCCGAAGGCCGGCTCCTGTCCGCTCGCCCGACGCAGGGCGGCCCGGAGCTTCTGCTGGCTGAACGCGATCGTATGGTAGGGTACCACCTGCCGCTCCCAGGTATTTTTTGAGGGGGACCGGCAGAGACGCCGCAGCAAGCGTGCCAGAGTCTGCATAGGGTAGGGCTGATTGACTCCGCAGGGGCGTTTTCCCTCGGAAAGGGCGTCCCGGTCAGCCGACCGGCAGGCCTTCGGGAGCTGCCACGACGGCCTGTTCTTTTGCGGCTTCTCACGCACTACGCCACAGGCACTTACGCCCCTCGTTCCGCTTGACTAGCCCGGGCGCGTCGGTAGCTTCCGCGCATGTTCTGCTCCCGTTGCGGAAGCGAGATCACCGGCAAATCCAAGTTCTGTCCCTCCTGCGGTCTCGATCTGATGGCCACCACCCCGGTCCACGCGATCGCCACCGGGGCGCTTCAGGAAATGGACCTCGTCCGTGAGGCCCTGGCCTCGGAGTACGAGATCATCGAGGAGCTGGGACGGGGCGGGATGGCCATGGTTTACCGGGCCCGGGACCGCCACCTCGAGCGCGAGGTGGCGATCAAGGTCCTGCCGTTCTCGCTGGCCTTCGACGCGGAGTTCGTGGAGCGGTTCCAGCGCGAGGCCCGTACCGCGGCCCAGCTCGAGCATCCCAACATCATCCCCATCTACCGGGTCGGCCGCTCGGGGCGGGTGATCTACTTCGTCATGAAGTTCCTGCGGGGTGGCTCCCTCTCCACCGTCATGGCGGAGCGCCGCAAGCTCACCCCGCCCGAGATCCGGCGGCTCCTGGTGGAAGCCGGCGGCGCGCTGGGCTACGCCGCGCAGCGCGGCATCGTTCATCGGGACATCAAGCCCGACAACTTCATGTTCGACGAGTTCGGGCAGTGTGTGCTCACCGACTTCGGCATCGCGAAGGCGGCGTCCGGCCAGCGGCTCACCGGTACCGGGATGTCCATCGGAACGCCGCACTACATGAGTCCCGAGCAGGCGCGGGCGCAGGCCATCGACGGACGGAGCGACATCTACAGCCTCGGAGTGGTGGCCTACCAGGCGCTCACCGGGACGGTGCCGTACGACGGCGAGGACAGCTTCTCGATCGGCTACAAGCACATCACCGAGCCGGTGCCCATTCCTCAGCTCATCACCGCGGACGAGCGCCGGATCTTCGAGGTGATCAAGCGGATGCTCATGAAGGACCCGGCCGACCGCTACCAGAGCTGCGAGGAGCTGGTGGCTTCGATCCAGGGGCAGCCGATCGCGGCGCAGGGCAGCGTGCGGACGTCGGTCGCGACCGTGGCGGCCGGCGCGGGCACGGGAGGGGGAGCCGTGAGTCCGGTGATCGGCGGCGCTCCCCTCATCGTGAGTCAGCCCACGACGCCGCTGGAGTCGCCGCTGGTCAACCGTCGCATGACGCCGCGGGAGCGGCGGGATAACCCGCGCCGGGTCGCGGATCGCTCGCTGGCGATGCGCACCTCGGGGTCGTCCTGGGCGTGGATCTGGGTGGTGCTCGCGGTGCTGGGCGGCATCGGGGGCGGCTTCTACTACTACAAGTCTCGCGGATTTGCGACCGGTGTCGGGCTGGAGGCGGATA
>DATEIR010000161.1:0-21441 GCA_035278885.1 Gemmatimonadales bacterium
GGATGACCATGCGCATCACTCCCTGCCTCCGTAGGAATGTCCGCACCAGGCGGGCCCTGGCGCCTACCGCGTCCCCGACGAGCGGTACGTCAAAATGCGGGAAACTTGCTGGAAAACGCGGGAGGGGAGGGGGAACGACCGTGCAGCAATGCCCCTGTGGTGCAACGACTTACAGGTAGCTGCCCCGAGACTTCCCCGCCCGACGGAGGGGGCAGGGGTGCAAGAGGGGGGCCAACGGGGATCAGATGAGCTTGAGGGACCTGCCTACCCGCTGGAAGGCCGCCAGCGCCTCATCCAGGTCTTCTCGAGTATGGGCCGCGGAGATCTGGCAGCGCACCCGGGCTTCTCCCTGGGGGACTACCGGATAGCCGAACCCGGTGACGAAAACGCCTTCGCCCAGGAGCAGGTCGCTCATCCGGATGGCGGCCGCGGTCTCACCGAGAATGACCGGGATGATCGGGGTCTCGCCTGGGAGCGGCTTGAAGCCGAGCTCGATGAGGCGCTCCCGGAAGTAGCGGGCATTCTCCCGCAGCGTGGACACTCGCTCGGGGTGAGCTTCGAGAAACTCGATGGCGGCGAGCGAGCTCGCGGCGACGGTCGGCGGCAGCGCGTTCGAGAACAGCTGGGGCCGAGCCCGCTGGGTGAGGAAGTCGCAGACCGACGCCGGTCCGGCCACGAAGCCGCCGGCGGCGCCGCCAAGCGCCTTGCCCAACGTCGACGTGATGATGTCCACTTCCCCGACGAGCCCGAAGTGCTCCGCGCTGCCCCGGCCGCGCTCGCCCAGCACACCGGTCGCGTGGGAGTCGTCCACCACCAGTACCGCCTCGTGCCGGCGGCAGAGCTCGACCAGATCCGGCAGGGGCGCGATCGAGCCCTCCATCGAGAACACGCCGTCGGTGACGACCATGCGCACCCGGTTGCCCCGTTCGGCCTGGAGCTTGGCCTCGAGATCGGCGAGATCGCCATGACGATACACCGCGCTGCGGCAGCGAG
This sequence comes from Gemmatimonadales bacterium, assembly GCA_035278885.1. Classification (GTDB taxonomy): domain Bacteria; phylum Gemmatimonadota; class Gemmatimonadetes; order Gemmatimonadales; family GWC2-71-9; genus CAVVWJ01. Next base: position 994 of record DATEIR010000161.1, read on the forward strand.
TGATCGACTTGGCGAGGCGGATCCCGTCGATGATGGAGGCGTGATTGAGCTGGTCGCTGATGATCACGTCGTCCTCGGTGAGCAGGGTAGCCGGGAACGCCTCGTTGGCGTTCCAGCAGCTCACGAAGCTGAGCGACGCCGGGGTCCCCGCCAGGCGGGCGCAGGCGTGCTCCAGCGCGCGATGGACCGTGAAGGTGCCGCAGATGAAGCGGACCGAGGCGGTGCCCGCGCCGAACCGATCGAGCGCGGCCTTGCCGGCCGCGACGACCTCCTGCTGGTTGCTCAACCCGAGATAGTTGTTCGAGGAGAGGATGATGACCTTGCCCCGGCCCTCCATGACGACGCGCGGCGCCTGCGGGCTGTCGAGGTAGTTGAGCCGCTTGTAGACTCCGTCCCGGACGAAGCCCTCGAGCGCCTCTTCCAGCCGCCGCTCCAGTACGTGACTCATCGCGCGATCTCCAGAATCACTTTGCCGGCCTGACCATCCTTGATCACCTGAATCGCATCCGCGATGCACTCCAGCGGAAACCGATGGGTGATCACCGGCCGCGGGTCGAGCTGGCCGGCGCGAAGGAATCGGCGCATCTGGTGCCAGGTCTCGTACATCTTCCGGCCGGTCACCCCATAGAGGGTGAGTCCCTTGAAGATCACGTCCCGGGCGAAGTCCACCTCGGTGGTCCGGCTGGGTGTGCCGAGCAGATTCACCCGTCCGCCCAGCCGGGCGGCCGCGAACGCCTGGGCATGACCGCTGGGATGGCCGCTCATCTCGCAGACCAGGTCGACCCCGTCCCCGCCGGTGAGCTCCTTGACCCGCGCCAGCACGTCATCCGATCCGGGGTTGAGCGTAACCTGCGCACCCATGGCGCGGGCGAGGTCGAGGCGCATCGGATTGAAGTCGCTCGCGATCACCAGCGACGCACCGGCCGCCCGAGCGACGCCCACCGCGAAGCAGCCGATCGGGCCGCAGCCCAGGACCAGCACCGTGCTGCCGGGCACCCGGGCCTCCAGCACGGTGTGCACGGCATTGCCCATCGGGTCCATGATGGCGCCGATCTCGGTGGGAATGCCGTCCAGCCGCATGACGTTGGTGGCCGGCATGGCGATGAAATCGGCGAAGGCGCCGTCGCGGTCCACGCCGATGATCTGGGTGCGCTGGCAGAGGTGCGCCGCGCCCAGCCGGCATTGCAGGCAATGCCCGCAGACGATGTGTCCCTCGGCGGTCACCAGGTCGCCCACCGACAGCAGCTCCGCGGCCGCGGCCTCCCGGCCGAGCTCGATGATCTCTCCGGCGAACTCGTGGCCAATGACCACCGGCGGCTTGAGCCGCTGGCTGGCCCAGCTGTCCCACTCCCAGATGTGGAGGTCCGTGCCGCAGACACCGGCGTGGTGCACCCGAATGAGCACGTCGGTCGGCCCGCAGGTCGGCCGGGGAACGTCCCGCAGGACCATTCCCGGTCGAGGGCCCTCCTTCACCAGAGCGCGCATGAATGTCCCGGTTCGAAGTCGGGCGGAATATACAGGGGTGGCGAGGCCTGAAAATACAAACACCCCCGGACCGGGTCCGGGGGCGTTTCGCCACGGCTCGCGTGCGAGCCGCGCGCGTATCAGGCCGCGTGCTCGGTGGGAACCCGCTGGTGCCAGTGGTCCTCGGACGATTCCTCGTCCGCCGCCCACAGGTACGCCCAGAACCGCACCGGCTTGGGCGAGCCGGCGCCGCTCTTGATGACGATCCCGAGCGGGACCGACGGAGCAACGGATGGGAAACTGGTCACGCCGCTACCCTCCCTGCAGTGTATAAGGCCACGACCTCTGCCGGGGGGCATGGCACCGCGCGTGCCGTGACGGTGCCGATTGTCAACTACTTGTGTCGCTTCGAGTTGTCGAGCAGGCAGGGAACCCGCCACGTGTCAGATGGACGCGGCGATCGGGTTGGCGCCAGTGTCCGGCGGACACGCGGGCTTGGCCAGCACGAGCCCTTCGGGGCGACGGCCTCGACGGCGGCGGCGAGGATCCTCCTCGGACCACCCCTCGTAGAACGACCGGAGGGCGTCGGGAGCAAGCGATGGGCAGTTGCCGAGGATGACGTGGACTCCACCCGGTCGGCTGCGGTTCTGCAGGTCGGCGAGAAGGTCGGACCGCTCGACCGGAGGAAGCTCGGCCAGGGTGCCCGGATCGAGCACCACGATGTCGAGGCGGTCCACGAAGTCGAGGCAGACGGGAAGACCGCCGCCGATCGGCGCGACGAAGGCGTCGAAGATGCTCGCGAGCGCCTCCGCGGCCATGCGGGACTCCACCCGCTCGACCGAGCCGAGGTCGCCGGCGACGAAGGTGACCGCGGCATCATAGGCCGCGAGCAGGTAGGTGGCCGACTCCGCCCCGCTCCCCAGCACCAGGACCTGGTCCTCCGGCTCGACCCGCGGGAGCAGCCGCGCCAGGGCGCAGGTGGGCTCGAGGCCCCAATGGGTCGGGGTGCGCTGGGCGTCGCGCAGCTTGATGAACTGCTGGCGCCAGCGGCGATAGGAGCGGAGCGCGAGCCGCTTCATGATGAGCCGGTCGACCGACTCGAGCATCAGCACTTCGGTGAGCACGAACTGGCCTTCGCTGGTCGCGTGCAGCTCCAACGCGGCCTCGTCGCCCAGGCGGAGGAGCTCGTCCCGGCCGATCGAGTTCTTGTAACCCTCGATGCGCTGGAGGATGTATTCGTGATAGTGCTGCTTGTCGGAATAGGGCGAGCGGCGGCGCCGCTGAGTCTCTCGGATTTGCGAGACGCTCAGCACGCGTTCGTTCTCGGCAGGAGGCCGTCCACGATGCGGCCGGTGACGAGGTTCACTTCACGTTTTCGCCTGAGTTGCCGTTAGCAGCGACGCGAATCGCCGACGGATGAGATGATGGTGCAAATTCATACATTGCCGGTCGAGTGTCAACACATCGGGCTCTTGCGACTATTCGGCCTCGAGCACCGCGCCCTTGAGGTACCCGGTCTCGGGGATGGTCAGTACCTCAGGATGGTCCTCTCCCTGGCCCAGAATGCGGCGGAGCCTGATGCGGCGGCCGCTGTCCCCCGCGGCCTCCGCCAGCATGGTTAGAAACTCCGGCAAGCGAACGTGAAAGGAGCAGCTCGCGGTGAGGAGGATTCCGCCGGGAGCCAGGCAGCGCATTGCCCTGAGGTTGATCTCGCGGTAGCCGCGAAGGGCAGCGGGTACGCTGGCCCGCGACTTCGCGAAGGCGGGCGGGTCGAGCACGATGGTGTCGAACCGCTCGGGCCCGCGAGCCAGGGTGCGCAAGGCCTCGAACACGTCCGCCTCGCGCCATTCGATATTCTCGATCCGGTTGAGCGCGGCGTTCGCTCGGGCGCGCGCCAGCGCCTCCCCGCTTACGTCGAGGGCCAGCACCCCCTCCGCCCGCCCCGCGAGGTGCAGCGCGAAGGAGCCGTGATAGGTGAAGCAGTCGAGCGCCCGGCCTCCCGGCCGAGTGAGCGTTCCGATCAGGAGTCGATGGGGACGCTGGTCGAGAAAGGCCCCGGTCTTCTGCCCGTCCCAGGGTGCGGCGAGGTAGCGGATGCCGGCCTCGCGGACTTCGATCTCGCGGGGAACTTCGCCCTCGATGAGCTCGACGCCTTCGCTCAGGCCCTCCCGCCGGCGGACCGGCACATCATGGCGGAAGAGCATGCCGGCCGGGCGGAGCAGGTCTCGCAGGGCCGCGACGATCGGCGCTCGCTGGGTCTCGAGACCGGCGGAAAGCAGCTGGCCGACCAGGCAGCGGTCGTAGCGATCGAGTACCAGCGAGGGTAGCCCGTCGCCTTCACCGTGGACCAGCCGGCAGGCGGTGGCATCGATACCTTCCCGTCGGGCGATGGCCGCGGCGAGGCGGTCGCGCCACCACGCCGAATCCACCGGACGGTCGGTCCGCTCCAGCAGGCGAAGCCGGATCTCGGAGCGGGGGGAGAGCAGGGCCTGGCCGATGAACCGTCCTCGAGGATCCTCGACCGGCACGATGCCCGGGTCGGACGGGTGGGACGTGACCTCGCTGCGGTAGATCCAGGGATGACCTCGAACCCATCGCTCCGCGCCGCGCGAGGTGACGCGGGCCGCCCCCGAGCTCACGCCCGGTCGGGGCGCAGCACCGTGGCTCCGCGCAGATAGCAATGCTTGATTTCCGCACGGCTCCGGTCGGTATACGCGTGCACCAGCAGGCGGATACACCGGGGAAGAGAGCCGGGCACCGGGATCTCGGTGGCGTGCAGGAGCGCCACGATGTTCCAGCCGAACTCCTCGGCGGCCCGGGCGGGAAAGGCCGCGTCGAGATCGCGGGTGACGGTGAACAGGCCGCTCACGATGTCGTCCGGCTGGAGCGCGTTGGCCTCGATCAGGGTCCGGAGCAGCTCGTCCGTGGCGGCCAGGATCTCGCGCGCGTCGTTGCGCTCGACCGTGGTGGCACCCCGGATGCCCTGCAACCGCTGGGAGGATGGCGTCATGGTAGATAATGTAGCGGCGCTGGTCCGGCTCATGGTGGTCACCGACGACGCGCTCCTGGCCGGTCGCGACCTCGCGGAGGTGGGACGCGCGGTGGAGCGGGGAGGCGCGAGCGCCATTCAGCTCCGGCTGAAGCGGGCCACTCCGCGCGAGCTGGCCGATGCCGCGCGGCGTCTCCTGGCCGTGCTCACCATTCCCGTCCTGATCAACGACCGCCCCGATGTTGCCCTCGCGGTCCGTGCCGCGGGCGTGCACCTCGGTCCCGACGACCTGCCGGTGCCGCTGGCGCGGCGCATCGCGCCGGCCGGCTTCGTGATCGGCGCGTCGGTCGGCTCGGCCGCCGAGGCCAGTGCGGCCGCCGCGGCCGACTACTGGGGCATCGGTCCCTGGCGGGTCACCGCGACTAAGGCGGACGCCGGGGCGGCGCTGGGTCGCGCAGGCTTCGAGGGATTGGTGCGAGTCTCGGAAGGACGGCCGTGCCTCGCGATCGGCGGGATCCGTCCCCTCGACGTCGCGGAGGTGCTGGAGGCTGGTGGGTCCGGGGTGGCGGTCGCGGCGGGAATCCTGTCCAGTGATGACGTCGAGGACGCGACGCGGCGATACGCCGCGGCGAGCCGCTGACCGGAGCTTACCGGCGCAGCCGGGCGATCGCCCGGCGGTGCTCGTCGTAGGTGCGGGAGAAGACGTGCCGGCCGTCCGGCCCGGCGACGAAATAGAGGTACGGCACCTTGGCCGGATAGAGCGCCGCCTCGATGCTCCGCCGGCTGGGGGAGTTGACCGGGCCCGGCGGGAGACCCGGGTGCAGATAGGTGTTGTAGGGAGAGGGGAACTGGTAGTCCTTGATGTAGAGCCGCGGCTTCCGCTCCCCCGTCTTGAGCGCGATGGCGTACTGCACGGTCGGATCGGCCTGAAGCGCCATGCCGATGCGCAGCCGGTTGTGGTAGACGCCGGCGATCGTTTCCCGCTCCTCGTCGGCCCGAGCCTCACCCTCCACGATCGATGCCAGCGTCACCAGCTGCAGCTGGGTCATGTGCAGCGTGTCGAGCCGCGCGGTCCACTCGGGCTTCCAATCGGCCTTGAACCCCTCCGCCATGAGACGCACCAGCTCGGGCGCGCTGAGCGAGAGCGGAACGGTATAGGTCTCGGGCCGGAGAAATCCCTCGAACGAGCGGACGGGGAAGCCGAGCAGGGCGGAGGCCGCGGCGCTGTCGCGCGCGGCCGTGAGGAGGGCGTCGCCGGGGATGCCGAGCCGCTGCCAGGCGAGCGCCGCCAGATCGAGGACCGTGAGCCCCTCGGGAACGGTGAACCGACGCGACGCCTCCCGCCCTTCCGCCAGGATATCGAGCACCCGCCACGCGCTGAGCCGCGGGCCGAATTCGTAGGCTCCCGCCCGCACCGACCGATCCGCTTTCCGCACCCGGGCCAGCAGGGTGAACCAGTGCCGATTGCCGACGACGCCGTGCGCGGCCAGCGAATCGGTCACGGCCGAGAAGGTGCTTCCGGGCGGAACACTCACCCGCTCCGGCGCAGAGTTGGTGCCACAGCCGGTCACGAGCACCAGGAGCGCGAGCCGGACGCACCGCCTCATGTCCGCGCCATCCGGCGTGCGTCGAGGTAATGCTGCAGCAGCACGGCGGCCGCCAGCGCGTCCACGTCCTCCTTGCGGCCGCGGGTGCGCCCGCCCTGCTCCCGGATCGCGGCGAGGGCGCGGGCGGTGCTCATCCGCTCGTCCCAGAGTTCCACCGGCAGCCTGGTCCGACGCGCGACGTCGTCGGCCAGCTCCCGCGCGGCCGCGGCGCTGTCGCCTTCGTCGCCCTCGCCGGTGAGCGGCAGCCCCACGACCACCCCGACCGGGGCGTGCTCGGCCACCAGCTCGAGCAGCCGGGGCATGGGAAAGCGCTTGCCCGGCCGACGTACCAGCGTCGTGGCCGGCGACGCCAGCGTCTGGGTCTCATCGCTCAGGGCCAGACCGATCCGCACCTCGCCCCAGTCGAGGGCGAGCAGGCGGCCGGAGGTGGGAAGGGCGGACATGGGGGAGGAAGGTAGGAGGGGAAAGGCGAAAGGGGAAAGGCGAAGGGGGCATGCGATGAGTGTCTCGCGCGCCCCCTTCGCTTTTCGCCCTTCGCCTTTCCCGGTTTCGCTACTGCGCCATCGTCGAGAAGAACTCCTTGTTGTTCTTCGTCCGCTTCATCCGCTCCAGCAGGAACTCGAGCGCCTCCACCGGCGGCATGTCGGCGAGGAAGTTGCGCAGGAGGTAGACCCGGTTGAGCTCGTCCTTGTCCATGAGGAGCTCTTCCTTCCGGGTGCTGGTGCGCTGGATGTCGATGGCGGGGTAGATGCGCCGGTCGGCGAGGCGGCGATCGAGCACCAGCTCGCTGTTGCCGGTGCCCTTGAACTCCTCGAAGATCACCTCGTCCATCCGGCTGCCGGTGTCCACGAGGGCGGTGGCGATGATGCTCAGGCTGCCGCCCTTGTCGATGTTGCGGGCGGCGCCGAAGAAGCGCTTGGGCTTCTGCAGCGCGTTGGCGTCCACGCCGCCGGAGAGGATCTTGCCGGAGTGGGGCACCACCACGTTGTGGGCCCGGGCCAGACGGGTGATCGAGTCGAGCAGGATCACGACGTCCCGGCCGTGCTCCACCAGCCGCTTGGACTTCTCGATCACCATGTCGGCGACCTGCACGTGCCGGTCGGCGGGCTCGTCGAAGGTGGAGGAGATGACCTCCGCCTTGACGTTCTCCTCCATGTCGGTCACTTCCTCGGGCCGCTCGTCGATCAGCAGCACGATCAGCACGACTTCGGGGTGGTTCTCGCTGATGGCATTGGCCAGCTTCTGCATCAGGATGGTCTTGCCGGCCTTGGGCGGCGCCACGATCAGGGCGCGCTGGCCCTTCCCGATGGGGGCCAGGAGGTCCACCACCCGCATGCTCAGGTCGCCGTTCTTCCGCTCCAGCCGGATGCGCTGGTCGGGGTAGCGGGGACGCAGGTTATCGAAGGCGATCCGGTGCTTGGTCTTTTCCGGCTCCTCGAAATTGACCTGCTCGACCTTGAGCAGGGCGAGGTAGCGCTCGCCTTCCTTGGGCGGCCGGACCTGGCCCATCACCGTATCGCCGGTGCGCAGATCGAACCGCTTGATCTGGCTGGGGCTCACGTAGATGTCGTCGGGGCCGTACAGGTAGTTCCAGTCCTGGCTGCGCAGAAAGCCGTACCCCTCGGGGAGGATCTCCAGCACGCCTTCCCCGCGGATGACGGTGTCCGAGTCGAGCAGCGACTGCTCGATCCGGAAGATCAGGTCCTGCTTCCGCAGGCCCGAGTAGTTGGTGATGTTCAATTGCTCGGCCAGCGTGTGCAGCTCGGCAACCGATTTCTGCTTCAGCTCAGCGATGTCCACGGACGTGGGCTCCAGAATGGCGAGTGCTGCCGCACGAGCGGCGGGCGGTAGGGGTGAGGGCGAGCGTGGGTCTCGATGAGAACGGCCAGCCTCTGGGGCGGCCCCGAAACGGGTGCGTGAGGACGTGTTGTGACGGGGAGTGTCGTGCCAGAGTAAGCCAGCCCTAGAAGCACTTCAAGCTAGAGCCCGCCGGAATCGGCGTCAAGAGGGCCTGGCCTGCTTGCGTAAGTGCTAGTGGGGCACGATTTTTGGGCTATTGGACGTCGCTCGGGAGGTTCCTCCAATGCCATCTCGGTCACATACGCGGCCGCCTCTCGTGATCGGGGCGACCAGCCGCGGGCCCGCCGGCGCATGACCGAAAACGAGCGGCTGAACAAGCTGCGGCACGATCTCTCCAACCCACTCTCGGCGCTTCTCGCCGAGACTCAGCTGCTGCTGCTGAACGAATCGCAGATCGACCCGGAGACCCTTACCAGCCTCCGCGAGATCGAGGCGTTGGCCATCCGGATGCGCGCGATGCTTCGCGAGCTCTAAGGCGCCCGGCGGCCGTTCAGGAGATAGATCGCCAGGAAGGCCATACTCAGCGCGCTCGCGGCCGCCCGCACCGCCACCCCGCCGGTGCCGGCGGAAACGAACCCCTCGATCAGTCCCGCCACTACCAGCAGCACCGCGGCCCCCCCGACCATCCGGACCGCCCTCCGACCGCTCACCACCAGGGCGTCGGAGCGCAGCAGGTCGCCCGGCGCGACGACCGAGCGCCCCAGCAGGAATCCCGCCGCGCCGGCGACCCAGATCGCGAAGAGCTCCAGGAGGCCGTGTCCCAGGATGAACTCGAGGAGATAGCCGAGCAGTCCCATGTTGGCGAAGTGGCCGGCGCTCGCGCCGATGGACAGGCCGTTGAAGCCGAGCATGATCAGGGAGCCCACCCCGAGGAAAATTCCCCCCGCGAAGCAGGAGATGGCCACCCGCACGTTGTTGGAGATGATCCCGGAGGCCATGAGGGGACGGTCCTCCGCGGCCACGTCCACGTAGCGTTTCCCCTCCGCCTGGCGGGCGGCTCCCGCTTCGGCCCGCTGCAGCATGACCTCAGGCAGTACTTCCGCCGCCAGCGCCGGGTCCTCCCGGAGCAGCAGATAGCCGGCGGCCGCCGGCCCGGCGAAGCAGAGGAACGCGACCAGCACGTAGCCCCGGGCGCCGACGATCGCGGCCGGGCACTCGCGCGCGAGGACCTCCCAGATGCGATGCCAGGTGCTCCGCTCCTCCCGGTAGAGCGCGTTGTGCCCCGCGGCCGCAAGGCGCTCCAGCCGGGAGCGGATCGCCTCGTCGCAGCGATAGGTGCGGGCCCGGGCGAGATCGGCCGCGACCTCCCGGTAGCGCGCGGCGAAGTCGGGGAGCTCCCGGGCGGCGAAGCTGTCGAGCCCGCGCGCCGCGGCCCGCTCGGCCAGGCGCTGAAACTCGTCCCACCGCTCGCGCTTGCGGGCCACGAACCGGGCGGCGGCCCCCGCGGTCCGGGCGCCGAGCGTCCCGCGACGCCGCTCCTGCTCCCGGCCGTGCAGCTCGAGCAGGTGATCGGCGGCGGGGACGCCGGCCGGAGCGGGGTGGGACGAGAGTCTCGAGGCCAGCGCCGCGGCCAGCCGGTCCCGAGGCCCGGGGGCGAGCTGCTGTTCCCGCGCGGCGTACTGCGCGAGGAGCTGGAACTCGGCGTCGGTGAGCTCCGGCAGGGTGTCGGACCCATCTGACACCGTCGATCGTGCGCGCGCGACCGCGCCCTCCGCCGGCCGGTCCCGCGCCACGACCGTGCCCGCGACCATATCGCCCAGCCGCTTGGCCCGGGGGTGCAGGGCCACGAGCAACGCACCGATGAGGTAGGGCGGGGGCAGGAAATCGGCGGCGCGAAGCAGGTTCCGCGCGGCAGCGGCGCTCAGCGTGACGGCGTAGCCGGTGTCCATCACGACGCGGATGCCGACGGCCCGCTTGCCGGGGGTCTGGCCCTGGCGGAGACCCTCGAAGAAGATGAAGTAGCCGGTCCACGCCACGAAGCCGCCCAACAGCAGGATCGCGCCGCCGAAGCGACCGACGGTGAGACCGTATCCCGCGAGGATGGCGAGCACCGTCATGACGCCGAGCAACGAGCCCAGCAGGATCGACATGTCGATGATCGCTGCCAGCGCGCGGGAGCCGACGCCGGCGATCTCCAGGTCGAGCACGACGTGCTCGGGGGTCTCGACCTCGAGGTGCTGGCGGTAATCGGAGACCGGGGCCGGAGGCGCGGGCATGCTGCCAGTCTAATCGGCCGCGCGGGGACTCGCATCCGGGATCGGGCCGACGCATCTTTCGCAGCACTCACCCCCTCTGCATTCCCCGTCGCGGAGCTGATCATGGCACTGCCGGCCCTCCGTCCGTTGTCGGTGGGGGAGATTCTCGACGTGTCGTTCCAGCTCTATCGGCGACACTTCGCCGCGCTGGCGACGGTGGCGCTCGTCTGCTCCGGATTCCCGGTCCTCCTGAGCCTGTTCATCGAGGCGTCTGGAGGCATGCTCCAACACCTCTGGCTGACCGGCGCCTACTACGTGATCTTCGTGGTGCTGAGCGCCATCGCCACGGCGGCAACGGTGTTCATCGTCTCGGAGAGCTACCTGGGCCGGCCGTTGACCGCCGGCGAGGCGCTCTCCCGTGCCACGCCGTTCCTGTGGCGGGTCATCGCCTGCTCCATCCTGCTCGGCATGCTGGTGATGGTCGGATTCTTCCTGTTCGTGATTCCAGGTTTCATCCTGGTCTGCGGGTTGATCCTCTCCTTCCCCGCGCTGGTGCTGGAGCCGGGCACCACCGCGAGCGCGGCCCTGTCGCGCTCCTGGGCGCTCACCCGGGGCGCCCGCTGGCGGATCTTCGGCATGCTGGTGACGCTCTTCCTCCTGCTCTACATCCCGATCGTCGCGCTGACGGCGCTCGCCGCCCTCGCGCTTCCCAGTGCGCCTAGCGGAGCGGCCATGACCGGCGGACTCGTGGGGGTGATTCTGGCCGGCGTGGTGCAGCTGTTCCTCTACCCGCTGTTCTACTGCGTTCTCACCGTGGTCTACTACGATCTGCGGGTGCGCAAGGAAGGCTTCGACCTCGAAGTGCTCGCCCAAACCCTGCAGACCGCCTGAGCCGGGTGACCGACCAGGCCGAGCGGCTTCGGGCCGCGCTCGACGCCGTCTTCGCCGGACGGGCGTACCGCTGGGCCCGGGAGCCGGCGCCCACGCGGCTCCTGCGCGAGTGGTGGGACCGGATGAGCGAGTGGCTCCGCGCGCTTCGTGCCGACAATCCCTTCGTTTTCAGGCTGCTGATTCTGGCGCTGCTGCTCGCTCTGGTGCTCATCCTGGCCCATGCGGCCTGGCTGGTGTGGCGCACCGTGCGAGGAGCGCAGAGTGGGGACGCGGCCCACCCGCCCGCCGCCAACACCGAGCCGCGCGACGCGGAGTGGTACGGGCGCGCCGCCGACCGGGCCGCCGCCGAGGGTCGCATCGCCGACGCCCTGCAGCTGGCCTTCGTCGCGCTGGCCCTCGGGCTCGACCGGCAGGGGCTCCTGCAGTACCACGGGAGCAAGACACCCGCCGAATGCGCCCGCGACGCGCGCCTCACCCCGACGGACCGGGAGCGGCTCCGCGGCCTGGTGCGGACCCTGTACCTGCACGCCTTCGGCGGCCGGCCGGCCGTCCTGGACGACTACCGGCACTGGCGCGCCGCCGGCGCGGACCCCTGGCATGCGCCCGCGGGTTGAGCTGGGCCTGGCGGCGGGCATCCTCGCGGTGCTCGCCGTGGGGGTGGCGATGCTCGGCAGTCGGCGGGCGAGGACCACGGATACCGACACCCGTCGCTCCACCTACCTGGCGGGCCCGAGCGGCGCGAGTGCGTGGGCCGAGGCGCTCGGGCGCCTCGGCGTGCGGGTGGAGCGGTACCGCCGGCCGACACTCTCCCTGAGGGCCATCGATCGCACCGGGGTCTTCGCCGTGATCGGCCCCGACCACCCGCTCGATGCCCGCGAAGGCGCGTACCTGGCCGCACTACCCGGAGATCTCCTGCTGGCCGGGGATGGTGCCGACCGGGCCATGGCATGCCTGGGCTACCGCGTGGATACGCGGTGGGCCGACCCGGCCGCCCTCAAGGCGCCCCCCGGTGCCGAGCAGCGTCCGATGCCCCGCGCGCGGGCCGAGCTGGTCCGGCATCTCGCCACCACGATCGTGGACTCGTCCGAGGGCGACGAGGGTCACCGGACCACCTGCAGCATTCCTCCCGCGGCTCGGGTGGATACGCTGCTGCGGACGGTCAACGATCGAGCGGTGGCGCTCCGGGTCGCATACGCCGGTGGGCGCACGGTCACGCTGGTGGCCGACGACGGCCTCTTCCGCAACAGGACCCTGCGTCGGACGGCGGCGGGCCCCATCATGCTCGGACTCGTCACGCCCCGGTATCGTCGGGTGGTGGTGGACGAGTTCCACCAGGGCTTCAGCACCTCGGGCACCTCGCTCGCCGGCGCGACGCTGGCCTGGAGCACGCGGTCGCCATGGGGATGGATCGTGTGGCAGCTGGTCGCCGTCGGCGTGATCGCGCTGGTCGCCTCCGGCATCCGCTTCGGCCCGGCGCGACAGGTCATCCTTCGCCGACGCCGGTCGCCCCTGGAGCACGTTCGGGCGCTCGCGACCGCGCTCGCGGCCAGCCGAGGTCACGAGACGGCCGTCCGCCTCATGGCGCAGGGGCTTCGCCGCCGACTCTCTCGGGCGGGTCGCGTCGGCCCCGCGGATCTGGACCGCTGGCTCGCCGGCCTGGCGAGCTCGCTGCACTCCGAGCGCGGGTATCGGGCGCTCGCCACTCTGACCGACGCCTCCTCCGGCTCGCCGACCAGTGCCGGCGTGCTCGAGGCGGCCAATGCCGTGGAGATCCTGTGGGACGAACTGAAGCCCTCCTGACGCTCACCCCGCTGGAGCCCGACGAGGCGACGGAGCAGGGCGCCCTGGGGCAGGCGCTGATCGCGCAGCTCGGGGACGTCGTGCTGGGGCAGCCCGACGCGCTGCGCGACGCGGTCTCGGCGCTGGTAGCGCGGGGCCATGTACTGCTGGAAGGCGTGCCGGGCACGGCCAAGACCCTCCTGGTCCGGGCGCTCAGTCTGGCGCTGGGTCTCGAGTTCCGGCGCATCCAGTTCACCCCCGACCTGATGCCCTCCGACATTACCGGTGTGAACCTGCTGAGCGGGCAAGGCGCCTTCAGCTTTCGGCCGGGCCCCATCTTCGGCGATCTGGTGCTGGGCGACGAGATCAACCGGGCGCCGGCCAAGACCCAGGCGGCGCTGCTCGAGGCCATGCAGGAGCGCCGGGTCACGGTGGACGGCACATCGCATCCGCTGCCGGACGGATTCACCGTCTTCGCGACCCAGAACCCGATCGAGTTCGAGGGCACCTACCCGCTGCCGGAAGCGGAGCTGGACCGGTTCCTGGTCAAGGTCCTGGTGGGCTACCCGGAGCAGGAGGTGGAGCAGGGCATCCTCCAGCGGGTACTCGAGGGCTTCGAGGCGGATTCGCCGGCCAGCTACGGCATTGCGCGCGTCGCCGACGGCGACGCCCTCGCCCGGCTGCGCTCGGCCTGCCGCCGGGTTCGGGTGGCACCGAGTCTGGTGCAGTACGTGGTTGCGGTGGTACGGGCCACGAGAAATGCGCCGGTGCTCACCCTGGGCGCATCGCCGCGGGGCAGCGTGGCGCTGCTCAAGATGGCCCAGGCGTCGGCCCTGCTCGAGGGGAGGAGCTACGTGGTGCCCGACGACGTGAAGACTCTGGCGCCCGCGGTGCTCCGGCATCGGGTCGCCGTCGCCCCCGAGCTCGAGCTCGAGGGGGTCACACCCGACGCCGCGCTCAAGGGCATCATCGAAAAGATCGACGTCCCGAGATGAGGGTGGTTCCCTCCAGCCGCTGGCTGATCGGCCTCGCGCTGCTCGCGCTGGTGGGTCTGGCGGGTTTCCGGTGGCCTGGCGCCGGCATGGCCCTGCTGCTGCTGGACCTGGGGTGGCTGGCGTTGCTGGTGGGCGATGGCCTGACCGCGCCGCCGCCCGGCTCGTTGCGGGTGACCCGCGAGGCGCCGCCGGCGTTCAGTCTGGGGCGCACCTTTCCCCTGCGGTACCGCTGGAGCCATCCAGGCCGGCGCCACCTTCGCCTCCTCGCGCGCGAGCGCCTTCCCGAGCCGCTCGGCGGGGCGGACACCCCTCGGCGGCGATTGCTGCTGCCGCCGGGGCTGGTGGTCGAGGAAGTCGTCGAGGTTCGGCCGGTGCGGCGCGGAATCGCGGCCGGCGGCCCGATGGATGTACGGATCCTGGGGCCGCTGGGTCTGGGGTGGCGCCAGGGTCGCATCGAGCTGCCCTGGACCGCGACCGTGTATCCCAATCTGCTGGCCGCATCGCTTCGAGCCCTTCCACTCCAGGCCGCACGACGGCGGGAGGCCGGCCTGCGCAACGTGCGGCGCCGGGGCGAAGGCCGCCTGTTCGAGGGCCTCCGCGAGTGGGTGCCGGGCGACGACACCCGGATCATCGACTGGAAGGCGACCGCCCGCCGCGGTAAGCCGATCGCCCGGCAGTACGAGGACGAGCGGCGGCAGCAGGTTCTGCTCGCGATCGACGCCGGCCGCCTGCTCACCGCCGAAGTAGACGGCGTTCCCCGGCTCGAGTCGGTGATAGCCGCCGCGCTCCACCTGGCGCACGCCGCCGTCGAGCACGACGATAACGTCGGCCTGCTCGTGTTCGCCGATACCATTCAGCGTTACGTGCCGCCGGCGCGCGGCCGGCGCGCGCTGCGCGCCGTGCTGGAAGGGTTGGCGGCCGCGGAGGGGAAGCTGGTCGAGTCGGACTATCCCGCGGCCTTCCGATATCTGGCCGCCCGCAGCCGGAAGCGCGCGCTGACCGTGCTCTTCACCGACGTCATCGATCGCAGCGCGAGCGACGCGCTGGTCGGCCAGGTGGCCACTCTCCGTCCTCGCCACCTGCCCCTGGCGGTCACCTTGCGCGACCCGCGGCTCGAGGCTGTCGCGGTGGCGCGGCCGGCCGACGCCGGCGAAGCCTTTCAGCGGGCGGCGGCGGAGGAGCTGCTGGGCGCACGAGAGGCGGCCCTGGCCGATATGCGATCACGGGGCGTCATGGTGCTGGACGTGCTCCCGGCCGCCGCCAGCGCGGCGGTGGTGGAGCGGTATCATCAGTTGAAGCGGCGCGGGGTGTTGTAGGGGCGCGGGGCGCAGGTACGCCGGGGCGTGGAGGCGCAGAGATGGGCGGATGTCGCTGTATTGCCCTGCGACGCAGCGACCCTGCGCCTCTGCGCCCCTTACGCCGACAACGGCAGCCGTTCCGGATTCGGGTGGGCGGCGACGAAGGCCTCCACCGCGTCCGGGTCGAGCTGGGTTCCCGCCACCCGGCGGAGCTCGGCCATGGCCTGCGCCGGCGGGCGGGATTCGCGGTACGGCCGCCGCGTCGTCATCGCATCGAAGGCGTCGGCAACGGCGACGATCCTTGCCTCGACCGGAATCCGCTCGCCCCGAAGGCCGTCGGGAAAGCCTCCGCCGTCGAGACGCTCGTGGTGGGAGCGCACGATGCGCAGGACGTCGGGCGATTCGCGAGCGAGGGGGCTCAGCATCCGCTCACCGAGGATCGGGTGCTCCGTGATCTGGCGGAACTCTTCGGCGGTGAGACTGCCGGGTTTGTGGAGCACCGCCTCGCGGGTGCCGATCTTGCCGATGTCGTGCAGCTCGCCGCCGAGCCGGATGCCGTCGAGCAGGGCGCCCTGGAAGCCCATGCGCCGGGCGGTGGCGACCGCGTACCGGGAGACCCGGATGGAGTGGCCGCGGGTGTAGGCGTCCTTGGCCTCGAGGGCTCGTGCAAGCATTTGCACTCCCTGGAGGAACAGCTCCTGGATTCGTTGCGCCTGCTCGTGAACCCGGCGTTCCAGATTTTCCTGGTAGAAGCGGTTTTGCAGGATCAGGGCGCGCTTTTCCAGTGCCCGCGCGACCCTGGCCTGCAACTCGTTCATGGAGATCGGCTTGAGCAGAAAGTCCGCGGCGCCCAGATGCAGGCAGTCCACCGCGGTGGTGGTATCGCTCAGGCCGGTCAGCATGATGACCGAGGTGTCGGGGTAGCGCCGACGGACGGCTTCGAGAAAACCGATACCGTCGAGCTCCGGCATTCGCATGTCGGAGACGATGAGCGGGGTTTCGCCGATGCGTTCGAGGAGCTCCAGCGCCTCGAGCCCGCTGCTGGCCTCGAAACAGTGGAATCCCTGAGCCTGGAGCATCCGCGCCAGCGACCGTCGGATTCCGGGCTCGTCGTCTACGACGAGGCAGTTGGCGGCACCGGCCATGACCGGCTGCGCGTCCAGAGTACTGGGCATGGTTGACAGGCTACTTTAGGTGGGCGATGGATGCCACGAACATCCAACCGCTTACACTCTAAGCAATCGGCCTCGAATTGTCCACTCTCCCGCCCGATCCGGGGGCAAGTGGCACCAGATTAGCAGGAGGAGGATCGCCCGGCGGTGGCTATTATTACCGGCGTGGTGCCTGGCGATGCGCGAACCTCGGTGGCAACAAGACCGGCCGAGCCGGCGAGGAGAGACGATGGCAGGAGTTCAGGCGCGGTTGCGCAACGAGCACCAGCGCAAGTATCCCGAGCTCAATGCGTCCAAGTGGTACAGTGTGTCCCCCATCTTCCCAGGGGTGACCCAGCGGATGGTGAACATGGCGGGGGAGCGACTGACCCGCCTCGCCACGCCGCGCGGTTTCGTCATTCTCCGAGCCGAGCACCTCGAATTCCGTCCCGGCGTCGCCGAGGTCGAGTCGACGGACGACTCGGAGGCGATCGCCTAGGTCGCCGACGCCGTCCCTCGCCGGGCCCCCGCATCGAGCAGCTCCCGGACGGTGCGGGCCAGTCCATCGGGGGAAAACGGCTTCTGCTGGAAGGGAGCGCCCGGGTCCATGAGCCCGCGCTGCACCACATCCTCGCCGGTGTACCCCGACATGTAGAGCACCGGCAGGGCCGGGTCGAGGCGGGCGAGCCGCGCCGCCAGCTCCCGCCCCCCGACCTCCGGCATCACCACGTCCGAGACCACCAGATCGATCGACGCCAGTCTGCCCTCCACCAGCGCGATCGCCTCGGCGCCGTTCCTCGCCTCCAGCACGGTGTAGCCATGCTCGCGCAGCCCGCGGCACGCCATGGCGCGGACCACGTCTTCGTCCTCCACCACCAGAACGGTTTCCGAGCCGCCGCGGGGAGCGGCCGGCCTCGCGATCGGCGTCGGCTCGGCCGGCGCGACGTGCAGCACCGGCAGGTACACCTTGAAGGTGCTCCCCAGGCCGGCCTCGCTGTAGCACCAGATGAAGCCGCCACTCTGCTTCACGATGCCGTAGACCGTGCTGAGGCCGAGCCCGGTGCCCTGACCCACCGGTTTGGTGGTGAAGAAGGGCTCGAAGATCTTGGCCTGCACCTCGGGGTCCATGCCGGACCCGGTATCGCTGACGCTCAGCAGGACGTACGCCCCAGCCGGGATGCCGATGTCCCCGTGCCTGGACGCGTACGCCTCGTCGAGCTCGGCGGCGGAGGTGGCGATGGTGACCCGTCCCCGTGCGACCATGGCATCCCGGGCGTTGAGGATCAGATTGATCAGCACCTGCTCCAGCTGGCCGCGGTCGGCGCGGATGTCGCGCAGCTCGCTCGAGAGCCGGAGCTCGAGCTCGTGGTTCTCACCCAGCGAGTGGCGCAGCATCTTCTCCAGCCCGAGCACCACCGCGTTGATCGCGAGGACTTCGGGGTGCAGCAGCTGCTGGCGGGTGAAGGCGAGCAGCTGCCGGGTGACGTCGGCCGCCCGGCTGCCGGCCCGGATGATCTCCTGCACCTCGCTCCGGCGGGGATCGTCGGGCGCCAGGCCGCGGAGGAGGAACTCGGCGAACCCGATGACGCCGGTCATCATGTTGTTCACCTCGTGCGCCATCCCGCCCGCCAGCCGGCCGGCGGCCTGCATCCGCTCCGCCCGCCGGAGCTGCTCGTCCATGCGCTTGCGCTCGGTCACGTCGCGGTAGATGCCGCGCAGCATGACCGAGCCGTCCGGCTGGCGGGCGCCGCTCAGGTTGCCTTCCACCACGATGGGAGCGTCGGACCGGGGCATCAGGGTGAGCTCGACGTGGGTCAAGGTCTCCCCGGCGAGCGCGCGCCGCATCACTTCGGCGTAGCGCGGCTTGCTCTCGGGATGCACCAGGTCACCGAATCGGAGCGCCGTCAGCTCGGTGTCGCTGTAGCCGGTGCCCTCGTACCACGCCCGGTTCACGTAGAGAAAGCGCCCCTCCGGGTCGGTGGCGCACACCAGGTCGCTGGCATTGTCGAACAGGTCGCGGTAGCGCGCCTCGCTCTCCCGTAGCGCGCGCTCGGCGTGCTTGCGCTCGCTCACGTCCCGGGCGTTGAGGCTGACGCCGATGATGCGGCCGTCCTCGTCCACCACCGGGGCGTGGGTGGTCTCGAACCATGCCTCGGACCCGCCGGCATCCCGCAGGCGCCGCTCGACGCTGCCGGCCTCTCCGCGCAGGGCCGCCCTGACCGCCGCGGCGGCTTCGGGATTGAAGTCAGAGATGTGATCGCCTTCCTGCAGGCGGCGGCCCCGGAATCGCTCGCTCCACTGCTCGGCCGTGCGGTTGAGCGCCTGGACGATCCCGTCGGCATTCACCAGCACGAAGGCCTGCAGCCCATCGTTGAACACCGCCCGAAGGTTGGCCTCCGAGCGGCGCAGCGCCTCCTCGGCGCGCGCCTTCTCCCTTCGGGCCCGGACCCTGGCCAGGGCACCCTCGATGGCCGGCCCGATCCGGGCCAGGTTGCTCTTGAGGAGGTAGTCCGACGCACCGGCCTTCATGGCGCCGACGGCGGTCTCCTCGTTGATCGAGCCGGTGACGATCAGAAAGGGCGTGGCGGGGGCGTGCCGCCGGGCCAGCTCCAGGGCGGCCAGGCCGTCGAACCGGGGGAGGGTGTAGTCCGACAGGATCACATCCGGGCCGAACGCCTCGAGCTCGGTCAGGAAATGCTCCCGGGTGTCCACCCGCCGCGCCTGGAACGGGATCCGGGCGCGGGCGAGCTCGTACTCGACGAGCTCGGCATCCATCGGGACGTCTTCGATTATGAGGACGCGAAGCGGGTCGGGGCTCATACGCTCCGCATGAGCAGGTCGAAATCGGCGGTGAAGCAGCGAGTTGACTCAAGTCTGTCGCGCCGCGCCCCGGTGTCAAGCGGCGCTTCCATTCTTCGCGTATGGCGTGCTAGTATGTGATGAGCGTCACGGCCACCGGATTGCCCCGGCCGGCAATTTGGGTGGTCCCCACCGTCGAGCCCCGTACTTCCGGTTTCCGGAGCCCTCATGCCGACCCCGCCGGCCAGCAATGGTCGCCAGACCAAGCGCACGTCCACCAGGACCGCGGCAGCCGGCCGCGGAGACACCCTCGACCTCGACGAGCTGCAGGCGGTGCTGGCGGCCGTCCGCAAAGGCGACTTCTCGGTGCGGATGCGAAGCACCCAGACCGGGCTCGCCGGCAAGATCGCGGATACCCTCAACGATATCGTCGAGCTCAACCAGCAGATGGCTCAGGAGCTGGACCGGGTGAGCCTCGCGGTGGGCAAAGAGGGGAGAATTGCCCATCGCGCCCATCTCTCGGGGGCGGGCGGCTCGTGGGCGGCGTCGGTCAACTCGGTCAACACGCTGATCGCCGACCTGGTTCAGCCCACCAGCGAGGTCGCCCGGGTGATCGGCGCCGTGGCCAAGGGCGACCTCTCCCAGACCATGGCCCTCGACATCGACGGCCGTCCCCTGATGGGCGAGTTCCTCCGGATCGGGCGCACCGTGAACTCGATGGTGGACCAGCTGAGCTCCTTCGCCTCGGAAGTCACCCGGGTGGCCCGCGAGGTCGGCACCGAAGGGAAGCTGGGCGGCCAGGCGCGGGTGAAGGGCGTCGCGGGGACGTGGAAGGACCTGACCGACAACGTGAACTCGATGGCCGGCAACCTCACGGCGCAGGTCCGCAACATCGCCGAGGTGACCACGGCGGTGGCCCGGGGCGAGCTCAACAAGAAGATCACGGTGGACGTGAAAGGCGAGATCCTCGAGCTCAAGAACACGATCAACACGATGGTGGACCAGCTCAACTCCTTCGCGTCGGAGGTCACCCGCGTCGCCCGCGAGGTCGGCACCGAAGGCAAGCTGGGCGGGCAGGCCAACGTGAAAGGCGTGGCCGGGACCTGGAA
The DNA here is from genome assembly GCA_035278885.1 of Gemmatimonadales bacterium. Taxonomy (GTDB): domain Bacteria; phylum Gemmatimonadota; class Gemmatimonadetes; order Gemmatimonadales; family GWC2-71-9; genus CAVVWJ01. The sequence continues at coordinate 21,131 of DATEIR010000161.1, forward strand.
AGACCTCACCGACAACGTCAACTACATGGCAGGGAACCTCACCGCGCAGGTCCGCAACATCGCCGAAGTCACCACCGCCGTCGCCAACGGCGACCTCTCCAAGAAGATCACCGTCGACGTCAAAGGCGAGATTCTCGAGCTCAAGAACACCATCAACACGATGGTGGACCAGCTCAACTCGTTCGCCTCGGAGGTCACCCGCGTGGCCCGCGAGGTGGGCTCCGAAGGAAAGCTCGGTGGCCAGGCGAAGGTCAAGGGCGTTGCCGGCACCTGGAAGGACCTGACGGAAAATGTGAATCTCATGGCCGCGA
>DATEIR010000162.1:0-30046 GCA_035278885.1 Gemmatimonadales bacterium
CGAGGAGCGCCAGCGGCACCAGCCAGCGTCCTGGCCCGGCGGAAGTCTGCTCGGAGACCACCGGCACCGGCGTGCTCAGGCGCGGCAGGCTCGCGAGCAGGCCGCGCAGGGCCTCGGCCAGCTCGCCGGCGGTGGCGTAGCGCTCGCCCGGCTGCTTCGCCAGGCTGCGGCGTACGACGGCGACCAGCTCGGGGGTCACATCGGGCTGGGTGAGCGGGACCAGGGGCGGGTCGGTGGTGAGCTGCTGGGTGAGCACGCTCTTGAGGGTGGGGCCGCTGAACGCCATGCGTCCCGACAGCATCTCGTAGAGCACGCAGCCCAGACTGTAGATGTCGCTCCGGCCGTCCACCGGCGACGCCGCGGTGGCCTGCTCCGGACTCATGTACGCGGCGGTGCCGATGGGAAACCCGACCCCGGTCAGCGTCGCGCCGCCCGCGAGCCCGACAGCGCGGGCGATCCCGAAGTCCGCCACGACCGGCAGGCCGTTCGAGATCAGGATGTTCTCCGGCTTGATGTCGCGGTGGATCACGCCGCGCCGGTGGGCGTAGTCCAGCGCGTCCGCCACCCCGCAGGCGAGCGAGACGGCCTCGGCGGAGGCGAGTCGGCCCCGGGCCATGAGCCGGTCGCGCAGCGATTCGCCCTCGATGTATGGCATCACCGAGTAGAGCAGGCCCGCGGCCTCGCCCGACTCGAGCAGCGGCACGATGTGGGGGTGCTGCAGCTGGGCGGTGATCCGGATCTCGCGCAGGAAGCGCTCGGCGCCCACCGCGGTGGCGATCTCCGGGTCCAGGACCTTGACCGCCACCTCCCGCTCGTAGCGGCGGTCGCGGGCCAGGTAGACGCGGGACATGCCGCCCCGGCCGAGCTCCCGCTCGAAGAGATAGCGGTCGGAAAGAGCCTGTTGGAGGAGGGAGAGTGGATCGGTCACGCGAGGGGGGAGGCTCAGCTCATCTCGACGCCGGTGAGCTGGGGTCCCAATCGGGCTCGGAGCTCACCGGCGACGGTTTCGGCCGGCACGCTCTTGCGCAGCCGCGCGCGATACTCCAGGGAGCCCCCGCCACCCGGCTCGCGGGTCAATCCGGCCAGGCGCCATTCCTTGACCTGAGCCGCCAGCACTTCCTCGACCGCTCGCCGCGCGGCTTCGGGTTCCGGCGTGCGGACGCGGATCACGGTGCTGAGCGGCTTCTTCGGCTTGCCGCCCAGGGCCGCGCCATCGACCCGACGGCGGGCGCGGTCGGCCAGGGCCTCGAGCTGCTCGGGCGACATCGAGCGGAGGATCTCGCGGTCGATCTGGGCGACGAAGGCATTGGTCCGATTGGCCAGCGCGAGGGAGCGCTCCAGCCGCCGAGCCGCGCGCGGCCCCTCCAGGTGCGCCGGCGCGCGGCCGAAGTCGGTGTACCAGAATGCCAGGATCACCACGTTGAACAGGAACGACATCACCGCCGCGGCCGACATGACCTGGACCCCAGCGGCCAGCCCGACACCGGTGGCGAGAAAGATGTAGACCGCGTCCTTGGTATCCCTGAGCGTGTTGCGGAAGCTCACGGCGGCCACGATGCCACCGAGGCTGAAGGCGAGGGCGACGCTGTTCTTGACCAGCAGCACCACCCCGGCGACCACGATGGGCAGAATGATGAGGGTCTGCACCACGGACTGGGTGTAACCCTTCTTCTGCCGGGTAAGGATGTAGACCCAGGAGACCGGCAGCATCAGCAGGAACGCGCCGGTCATGCAGAGGGCCGTGGTCAGCGCGAGCACCGCCGGAGCGGGCAGGCCGACGAAGCCGTTATCGAAGGAATCGAGGAAATTGCCCGAGTTGCCCGGCTGCTGACTGAGCGCGTCCAGCCGCTCGGCCGAGAAGACGGTATGGAGGCTGGGAAAGACCTGCCAGACGACCGCGGTCGCAGCGGCGAGGACCACGTAATACGCCGCGACCCGCACCACCGGATCGTCGGCGATGCCGGCGAACCTGTTCTTGAGTGTCTGGTCCACGCCCCACCTCCGGGGTAGGCCCGTCTGGCTTTGGAAGAGGGAGACGTCCGGGGAAAGATGGGCACCCGCTCGGACGAGTCAAGTGACGGCGCATCACCGACGAAGGCGCTATTTGGCCTCGGCCACGAGCTGGAGCAGCGAGCTGCCGTATCGGGCCAGCTTGGCCGGGCCCACGCCTTTGACCGCGCCGAGCCGCTCGGCGGTTTCAGGGCGGGCGGCGGCGATGGCGGCCAGGGTACTGTCGTGGAACACCACGTAGGGCGGCACCGCCTGGCGAGAGGCCTCTCCGGTACGCCACTGCTTGAGCCGGGCCAGCAGCTCGGGGTCGGCGGGCCCATCCGATGCCACCTTGGCGGGCCGGCCTCGCCGCGGGGGACGTCCGCCAGGCAGCTCGAGAAGCGGGCGCTCCCGACCCATGGCTACCGCTCGCCCCTCGGGCGTCAGAGCCAGGACGAACGCGCCGGGCCTGCCCCCCTCGATTCCTCGCCGCTCCAGCAGCCCCTGGTCGGCAAGGGCGCCGAGCAGATCCTTGATGGCGTCGAGCGAGAGCTCCGAGAGCTTTCCGTAAGTAGGAATCCGATCGAGGCCGCGGTCGAGCACCTCGCGCACCCGGCTTCCAGCCAGCACCTGCGCGAGGCGCTCGACCCCGAACCGGCCGCTCAACCGTCCCACGGCGGACAACGCGATCCTGACCCGGAGCAGCTCGGCATCGTCGAGTGACCGGCCCTGTCCCCTGCCCCATCCCAGACAGACGTCGCACACGCCGCAGCGCGGGGCCGCGCCACCCTTGGCACGGCCCGCGAAGTAATCGTAGACGAAGCGCGTGCGGCAGCCTCGGCCGTAGGCATAGCGCACCATCCCATCGAGGCGCTCCCGGTCTCGGCGGGCCTTGAGGGCGAGCGCCTCTTCGTCGAGCGGCACCGGACCGTGGCCTGCGGTCACCTGGGCGGCGTCCGCTCCGCGGAGCAGCAGCCGCGTGGCCGTGGCGGCGGCTAAGCCCGCGGCGCCCTCCTGCCCCAGGCTTCGCTCGATCTCGTCCGCCGCCATCTCCGTGCCCAGCAGGCGCCAGACATCCCGGATCAGGCGGGGCGTGGGATTGGCGCCAGCGAGAAAGAACTCCTGGGTCCGCACGTCGGCGGGAGCGAACAGCAGGGTGCAGCGCGCCGGAAGACCATCGCGGCCCGCTCGGCCGACTTCCTGGTAGTAGGCTTCGACGCTGCCGGGCAGCTCGGCGTGGACCACGAAGCGGAGATCGGCCTTGTCCACCCCCATGCCGAACGCGTTGGTGGCGGCGATCACGTCGAGCTCGCCGGCGAGGAACGCGTCCTGCGCACGATGCCGATCCGCGTCGTCCATTCCGGCGTGGTACCGCCCGGCCCGAAGTCCCAGCTCGCTCAGCTCGTCGGCCCAGAGATCGACCGACTTGCGAGTGGCGCAGTACACGATGCCCGGCGTGCCCACGGCGGCCAGCACCTGCTCGAGCGCGGCGCGCTTGTCCTCGCGGCTGCGGCACCGCTCGACTGCCAGCGTCAGGTTGGGCCGCTCGAAGCCGGTGATCAGCTCTACCGGCGACTGGAGCCCGAGCTGGGTCGCGATGTCGGCTCTGACCTCCGGCGTCGCCGTGGCGGTGAAGGCCGCGGCCGAAACGCCAAGCTCGGAGCGGAGCGGACCCAGCCTCCGATAGTCGGGGCGAAAATCGTGACCCCACTGACTGATGCAATGGGCCTCGTCCACCACCAGCCGGGCCGGCCTGGCCCCGCGCAGCACCGCGCGGAACGCCCCGCTGGCCAGGCGCTCCGGCGCCACGTATACCAGCTTGAGCTCGCCCGCGCCGAGCTCCCGCTCCGCCGCGTTCCGCTCGTGGGCTAGAAGGCCCGAGTGAATGGCGGCCGCCGCGATGCCCCGCGCCCGCAGCGCGTCCACCTGGTTCTTCATGAGCGCGATGAGGGGAGACACGACCACGGTGGTACCCGGCAGGAGCAGCGCGGGGAGCTGAAAACAGAGCGACTTGCCGGAACCGGTCGGCATGACTGCCACCAGGTCCCGACCCTCCAGAACGGCGCGAGCCGCGTCCTCCTGGCCCGGACGGAATGCCTGGAGGCCGAAGTGCCGCTGGAGAGCCTGCTCGAGATCGGGGAGAGAAATGGACGGGGCGCTCACGGGTGCAATTTACCCTGGGCGCCCCGAATGAGTGGCTAATGCACCCGGATGATCCGGCCGGCCGAGGGGACGCCGTTCCGGTTCAAGATGAAGAGCAGATAGTGTCCCGGTGGCGCCGAATTCGGGCCGGACGGTGCCGTAACGCTCACGCCATCGGCCTCGGGCGTGAAGGCCAGGGTGTTGGCCCGGGCACTCTGGTCGAAGGCGTGGGTGACGGTGCCCAGGTGGATCCACCGCACCCCCGTCACCTGGGCGGCGTACGTCGTGGTGACCTTGAAGTCCGCCCCGTAGGTCACGTCGGTCGGCGCGGCGCTGATGACCGGCCGCGCGCCGCGGAACAGGTACGGCGGATGGAAGATCTCGTGGTTGCGCTGCGCCGGGTACTTCGTGGTCGTGCCGGGAATGTTGGCATCGCCACTCGCGCCATGAAGCACCGTGCCGTCGGGGAGTAGCAGCGACACGCTGTGATAGCCGCGATCGATGGCATTGGGCGCCAGGGCCGTCCAGGTATTGGTGGCAGGGTTCCATTGCTCGGCCGTGTGCACCGCGCTGGCGATGTCGTTGAAGCCGCCGCCGCTGACACCGCCGGTCACCAGCACGGTTCCGTCGGGCAGCACGGTGGCATTGAGGTGGCGCCTGGGCTGTGCCATCGAGCCCGCGCTAGTCCAGGTCGGCGGCCCGGCCATCAGATCGAGCTTTTCCGCCGTCGCGGTTGGGGTCGGTGATTTGGGGTCAGGGGTGTCCCACCCCGTGTACCCACCCCCGCCCACATAGAGAATCTTGCCGGTCTCGTACATCACCGCCGAGCCGTAGTCACGATTGAAGGGCCAGATATGGCTGGGCCCGGAGCTCCAACGACCTCGGCCGGAACCGCCGGTGGCATCCACGTCGAGCCATCGAGACTGGACCCGCTCCCCCGCCATGAAGACCAACCCCGTCTTAGGATCCACAAAGTCGCGAGGATAGTACGGCAGCGTGAGACTGGCGCCGGGGAGCTGCACCCAGTGGTCGTTCTCCCAAACCTCGGGGATGGTGACCACCTGCTTGGAGGTGTCCTTCCCGGCGACGGTCACGAGCCGCCCGTCGGGGAGCGTGGTCACCGTGGGATACCAGCGGCCTTTGGCCATCTTGGGCAGGCCGGACTCCCACTTCTCGGATACCGGATCGAAAATGTTGGTGACATCGAGACCGCGGTCGTCCAGCTTGTGCCCGCCGGAGACCATCAGCTTCCCATCGGCCATCAGCGCGTGGCCGGCGCAGAACAGCATCGTGTCGGCGGCCACCTCCACCGCCATGGCTTCCGGACTGCCGGAGGTGGGATCCCAGAGCCGCGGCTGGCCCATCGTGCCGTCGAGCTCTTCCCTGCCCCAGGCGAGAATCTTTCCGGTCGGGAGCAGCGCCATATGAAGGGGCACGATGGTGCCCCACTGCACCGGCGCATCCCACTCGCCCGTCGTGGCTTCCGAAGGCAGCGGCTGCAGGTTCACGGCGTTCGCGCTCACGCTGGCGCCGGCGGCGGAGAACGCGAGCACCTGCGCCCCGTTGCCGGCGATGCCGAGATCGCCGAAGCTGGCGATGCCGTTGGCGTCGGTGGTGGCGGTCGTCTCGCCCTGCAGGGTTCCGCCGCCGCTTTCCACGCTGGCGGTCACCGCTTCGCCCGCCATGGCCGCGCCTTCGGGATCGAGCAGCCGCACGGCGGGCTGGGTCTCAGGCGTAAAGACCTCGGCGGTGAGCGCCGAGGTGGGAGGCTGCCGGGTGACGGTCAGCGTGATCTCGCCGGCCTCGACCGCGGTGGCGGTGAAGTGGACCGGTGACCCCTCCAGGCCGTCCACCGTCGCGGTGGCCGTCTGACTCCCCGCGGTCGGTCCCAGCGTCCAGGTCACGCCCGATCGGCCGTCATTATCGGTCGGGACGCTCGAGGCTGAGACCGAGCCGCCGTTCGCCGCGGTCCAATCCACCGCGACATCGGACACCGGATCGCCGTTCTCGTCGGTGACGCGCACACTGATCGGGTTGGCCAGCGCCTGCCCCGTGGGCGCACTCTGGCTGTTGCCGCCGGCCATGGCGAGCGCCGCCGCCTCGGGCGGCGGCTTGTTCGGCTCGTTGGAGCTGCACGTGATGGTCGCGCCGGCAAGCAGCAGCGTACCCAGTCTGGAGAACAGGGTCGAACGGGTCATGCACCACCTGACGGAAAGGACACGCGAAGCCTCAAAACCGGGGCAGCGAGCCACCCGTGGAACGCAGGAACCGGGCCTAAGTTGTTCTTCATAAAGGCCACCTAACTCTAATAGCCCCAAGGCATTCCAAGTGTGACCCCGATCACTGTCGCGGGCCATCCACCACAGCGTGCCGCCCGGACATCAGAACGCCGACCACCGAGAGGTGGCCGGCGTGATGGGAGAGCGGGCGACCGGACTCGAACCGGCGACGTCCAGCTTGGGAAGCTGGCATTCTACCACTGAATTACGCCCGCGGAATCAGGCGGAAATTGAGCCGGTCAACGGGGAGAGTCAAGCGCGGCCGAGGGCGCATTTACTTGCCCGCGGACGCCTCCAGAAAGCTCCGCAGATCGGGCTCGCTGATCGCCGGTTCCCCGGGGGAGACGTTGTCCAGCCGGCCCTGGCGCATCCACTCTTCCAGCTCGGTGACCAGCTCGAACAGGTGGTCGAACGAGTCCACCACGAACAGCAGCGGCTGATAGTGGTCGATCTCGAAGTACTGGTTCACCACCCATTCGAGCTGGATGGGATAGCGCTGCACCAGGGGTGAATCGATCGCGTGGGCGATCTCCCCGTGCGAGCTGAGCAGCCCGCTCCCGTAGACCTTGAGCCCGTCGGGCCCCTTCATGAGCCCGAACTCGATGGTGAACCAGAAGAACCGCGCCAGCGCCTTGAAGATGCTGGAGACCCGCCGGATCTTCTCCTGCTCGTCGCTGATGCTTGCCACGATCTCCGCGGCCGTGTGGGCGCAATCGCCGAAGCGGACCAGCGTATCCGCGAACGCCCGATCGGTGTGCATCGGGACGTGCCCGGCGATGTCGTGGAAGATGTCGGGCTCGGGCAGGTAGTCGAGGGTGGCGCCGTCGCGGATGGTGATGGTGGTGGGAAACTCGCGGTTCCGCAGGCAATCGAAGAAGAGGAAGGATGGCACGTACCCGCTCACCGGCTTCGCCTTGAAGCCGGTGAGCGGGCTGAGAAATCGGTTGACGTCCTCCAGCTTCGGCACCCGATCCGGGTTGAGGCAGAGGTTGTCGATGCCCTGCAGGAATCGCGCGTTGGCGTAGCGCCGCCAGCGATCGTGCTGCCGGGTGAACAGCCGGCGCCACGCCTCGTGGTTGGCCTCGCTGTACAGCTCGTACGGCTGATGGATGTACAGCCGCCCCTCCGACTGCGCCTGTTCGATGAACGGCGCCTTCGTCGTGGTCAGTCCGGCGTTGCCCTCACGCTCGGTCTGCACTCCCGCCATCGTCGCCTCCTCCTGCCGTTACTTCTGCTTGTAGCGGTACCCCGAGATGCCCTGGCCCTGCCCCGCGGCCTTCACCTCCTGCGACGCACCGGCCGGAAGCGCCGGCACCTGGACATCCTGACTGCCCACCACACCGCCGCTCGCGTTCAGGAACTCGAACGTCAGCGTGACCGGCTTGGGCGGGATCGGCTTCCCGGCGGCGGTCTGTGCCGCGCGACCCGTTGCGGTCGCGGACAGCGTCGCGCCGCTCGCCGAAGGGGCGAATTCGTTGACCTTCACGTCGATCGGCAGCGCCAGCACCTTTTCGGCGGTCGAGACCGCCTCGTTGACCTGCTTGCTCTGCTTGTAACCCTCGCCCACCAGCTTGAGCACGTTCTCGTTCAGCGGCTCCAGTTCGGCGAGCTTCTGCGCCGTCGCCAGGAGCTTGGGCCCGTCCTTCAGGGCGAGGTAGGTGTTCGTCAGGTTGAAAAGGGCATCCCGATTGTACGGCTCGGCCTGCACCACCTTCTCGAAGGCCGTGGCGGCGTCGGCGTACTTCTTCTCGTTGTAGAAGTTCACCCCGATGTTCATCAGATCGGTGGAGCCCGTCCCGGCGCCCCCGCCCGCCGCGGCGGCGCCGGCCGTACCACCCGCCGCGACGACCTGCTGTTCCAGCGCCTGCGCCTTGGCCACGTCCCCGGCGCCGCGATAGGCTCCGGCCAGGCCGCGCTTGGCCTCATTGTCGTTGGGCACCCACTGCAGGTATTGCTCGAACGCTTTCACCGACTCCGGGTATTTCTGGCTGTTGAGCAGCAGCGCGCCCTGGTTGAACGCCGAGCGGTTCCGGATGTTGACTTCGGTGGTATCGGTGGCGTGGGCCGCCGCTGCCACGGCCTTGCCGAAGTACGCCGCGGCGCTGTCCGGCTGGCCCTTGGTGTTGAACACGTTCGCGGCCTGATAGTACGGAATCGCGGACGTGTGCAGCATCATCCCCGCCTGCCGATAGAGCACCAGCGCGGAGTCGAGGTTCTTCTGCTCCTCGAAGGTGTTGCCGCCCTTGATGAGCGCCACCCAGGCATTCTGGCGGTAGGCGTTGATCTCCTTGTCGCAGGCCGGCGCCATCTGGGAGGCGCGGGCGAGCGCCGTGTCGGCGCCGATGATGTCGCCCTGCTGCAGGTAGATCCGGCCGAGATAGTACCAGGCCGCGGGGTTCTTGTCCTGCCCGTTCTGCACGATCGCCTCGTTCAGCACCTTCTCGCCGCTGTCGAAGGAGCGCTTCTGGTTATCGGGAACCGAGTTTTCGATGCCGCTCTTCAGATAGCTGGCCCCGCTGCTCACCTTGAAGTGACCGGACTTGAGCCCGCACTCCGGCGCCTGATAGCGGCTCGGCATCGACTTCGCGACCCGGTCGCTGAGCACCTGCTGCTGCTGCGCCGCCGCCGGCAACACCCCCACGGCAAGGGCCACGTAGGCCGACGCGATCGTCGCTTTCACTCGTCACGACTCCTTGTTCGAGGTCTGTGCCTTGGCGGCACCATCGGGGCGCACCAAGCGGAGCGCCCGGTATTGCAAGTCCCTTGCCACTTCGTGAGCCGGCCGTCCCGTGCGCCGCGCCACCGCGGCCACGTCGTCGTACTCGGGCTTCACCTTGGGTCCGCCGGGCGCGTCCAACACCTTGACCCGCACCCGCATGCCGTCACCCGCGTCGAGCTCCAATTCCTGCCGGTCGAGAGTCAGCCGCTCCACCACCTGGCGCCGGATGCCGGCGGTCGTGCTGTGCCGGAAGAGCGCGTCGGCGACCGCGTCGGCCTCGCCGGGGGACACGATCACTTCCACCCGGAAGCCGGCGCGCCCCTTCTTCATGTGGGTGCCCCAGAGCTGCACGTCCAGCGCGCCGGCGCCGAAGAGCGCTTCGCGGAGCGGGTCGAGATACTCCGGACTCAGGTCGTCCAGATCCGTGGAGAGCAGCACGACCTCTCCGGCCTCGTGGACCGGCTCGGCCACGATCAGGCGCAAGGCATTGGGATAGCTCTCCGGATTCCGTCCCCCGGCGCCCCAGGCTCCCGCGCCGACCGCTCGCCACCGCGCCGGCGGCGGACCCGAGGAGAGCACCCGCAGGAGGACCGCGCCGGTCGGCGTCGTCGCCTCGCCGATCACCGGGCCGTTGGGCCCGACCTCCAGCCCCTCGAGCAGCACGGCCGTGGCCGGCGCGGGCACCGCCATCGCTCCGTGGGCCGCGCGGATCCAACCGCTCCCCACGGCCAGGGGCCGGTGGTAAATCCGGGTGAGTCCCAGACGCTCGAAGCCCTCGATCGCGCCCACGATGTCCACCAGCGCGTCGACGGCGCCGACCTCGTGCAGCGCTACCGACGCCGCCGGGACGCCATGAACCCGGCCTTCCGCCTCGCCCACGAGGGTGAACGCACGAAGGGCCCGCTCCCGTACCCAGGGTGAGAGGGGTGCCCGGCCGACGATCTCGAGCAGCTCGTCGACATGCCGGTGCGGCCCGTGGTGGACGTGCGGATGGGCGTCGAGATGAGGGTGATCATGCTCGAGATCGTGGGCCACCGCGGGGCTGGGCAGCTCGCGCGAGCCGTCGGCGAGGATCACATTCACCTTGGTCGCCTGGACGCCCCCGCGGTCCACCGGCCCGATCTCTATACGGACGTCGGGGAAGCCCAGCCGCGCGGGTAGCGCGCGCAGCCACTCCGGCTCTGCTCCGGCCGCGACCAACGCGCCGAGAACCATGTCTCCGCTGATCCCGGCGGCCGGGTCGAGGATGGCGAACCGACGTTCCAACATAGACTTAAAATATCGCCCGACACCGCCCCCGAAGGCAAACCCCCACCCTACATGCTCCGGGTTACTCGCGGTACAGCCAGCCCGCTCCCGTGTTGAAGACCACGACGCGGTCCGAGGAGCGGATGTCACCGCGCTCGCGCAGATGGACCGCCGCGGCGAGGCTGGCGCCGCCCTCGGGGGAGAGGTCGAGCCCTTCGAGCCGGGAGATCTCGGTCGCGCGGCGGGACAGCTCCTCGTCACTCACGGCCACCGCCCCGCCCCCCGACTGCCGGATGGCCCTGAGCATGAGCGCCCCGCCGAGCGGCGCGGGCACCCGGAGTCCGCTCGCGATGGTCCACGGCTCAGGCCAGGGCTCGCAACGGTCGGCGCCGCGGGCCACCGCTTCCACCACCGGCGCGCACCCTTCCGACTGGACCGCGTAGAGTCGCGGCATCCGGCCCTCGACCCACCTCAGCGCGAGCAGCTCCGCGAAGGCGAGCCACATTCCGATGAGCCCTGTCCCGCCTCCGGCCGGATAGACCACCGCGTCCGGCAGCTGCCAGGACAGCTGCCGGGCGATTTCGAGCCCCAGCGTCTTCTTGCCCTCGATCCGGTACGGCTCCCGCAGGGTCGCCATCGGAAACGCACCGGTCTCGCGGGCGAACTCCAGCGCCCGGCGTCCGCAGTCGCCGATGTGGCCGTCGAGCAGCTCCAGGTCGCCGCCGAACCAGCGGATCTGGCTCAGGATCGTTCGCGGCGTCGCGGCGGGCGCATAGATGCGGGCGGGCCGCCCGGCGCGCGCGGCATAGGCGGCGAGGGCCACGCCGGCGTTGCCCGCCGTGGGAACCACGAAGGACTCCGCTCCACCCCCGACCGCACGGGTCACCGCCATGGCGAGGCCGCGCGCCTTGAACGACCCGGTCGGATTGGTGCTCTCGTCCTTGAGCCAGAGATGATCGTAGCCGAGGGTGGGAGCGGCGCGGTCGAGGCGGAGCAGCGGGGTGTCGCCCTCGCCCAGGGTGACCGGAGCCTCTCCCTCCGCGAGCGGGAGGAAACGCCGGAAGCGCCACATGCCATGGCCGCGATGAATCTCCGCGCGGTCGGTCAGACTGAGGCGCCGCTCGGGATATCGCACCAGCCACGGCTGGCCGCACGCGGGGCACACGGTCGGAAGGCCCGCAGGCTCGCCCCGCGTGCCGCAGGCGGAGCACTCCAGGTACCAGTCGTACTGCGTCATCTCCGCCGCTCCTCCAATTCTTCCAGGCTCCGGGGCCAGTCCTGCTTGAGCAATCGGGACAGGCCGCGATCGGCCAGGAGCCGCCCGCCGGTCTGGCAGGCAGGACAGTAGTTGGTCTCGTTGCCGGCATAGCGGATGCGCTGCACCGGTCCGCCGCAACGGGGACAAGGCTCGCCGTAGCGGCCGTGGACCGCCATGCCCTTTCGGAACGCCGTCACCTTCTCCGGAAAGCCCTCGCCGGTCTCCTGGCGCAGTCGGTCGGTCCACTCGGTCAGCACCGCGATCGTGGCTTCGTGCAGCCGGCCGGCGTCCTCGTCGCTCAGGCGGCCGGTGAGCTGCAGGGGGGAGAGCCGCGCGCGATGGAGGATCTCGTCGGAATACGCGTTGCCGATGCCGCTGAAGAGCCGGGGATCGGTCAGTGCCCGCTTGAGGGTGTGATTCTCCAGCCGGAGCCGCTCCGCGAACGCTCCGGGCCCGATCTCGAGTGGCTCGAGCCCTCCCCGCGCGAACTCCGCCAGGCCGGATTGCCCGCGCACCAGGTGGAGCGAAGCCCGCCGCTTCGTGCCCGCCTCGGTGAGGAGCAGCGAGCCGGTGGGAAAGTCGAATGCCGCGAGGCCGATCCGACCGGGCGGCCGGCCGCCCGCGGGCGCCCAGCGGAGACGTCCCGCGATCATGAGGTGGATTACTACGTAACGCTCGTCCTCGAGAACCCATACCAGCCGCTTGCCCATTCGCCGGAGGCCGGTCACCCTCCGACCCACAACGTCGCCGACCGGAGGATCCACCGAGCGCAGCACGAACGGGCTGAGCAGCCGGATGGCGTCGAGCGGCTGCTGCAGGATGCGCCGCTCCAGGGCTTCGAGGTATACCACGACGTCGGGAAGCTCTGGCATCGCGGCGCGATCGGATCAGGAGGGATTGTTGAGGTGGCTCAGGATCCGCTCGGCGAGGCGGGAAGAGAGCCCCGGCACCGCGGCCAGCTCCGAGGCGCTGGCCGACCGCACCCCGGCCAGGCTGCCGAAGCGTTCCAGGAGCATGCGCCGCTTGGCGGGCCCCACACCCGGAATGTTGAGCAGCTCCGAGGTGATGGTGCGCTGTGACCGGCGCTTGCGATTGTAGGCCAGCCCGAAGCGGTGCGCCTCGTCCCTCGCCCGCTGCAGCAGACGGAGGGAGCCGCTCCGGCGGGAGAGCCGCAGGCTGTCGGGTCGGCCGGGCAGGAAGACCTCTTCCTCCCGCTTGGCCAGACTCACCATCGGGATGTCGCCGTGCCCCAGAGCGTGCGCGGACTCCAGCGCCGCGTTGAGCTGGCCCTTGCCGCCGTCGATCACGATCAGGTCGGGCAGTGGCTTCTCTTCTTCCGCGCGCCGGGTCAGGTAGCGGGTGACTACCTCCTGAATCGCGGCGAAGTCGTCCTGCTGCCCGATGCCCTTGATCTTGAACTTGCGGTACTCGCTCTTCCGCGGCCGTCCCGCCTCGAACCAGACCAGCGAGCCCACCGTGTCGCGGCCCTGATTGTGCGAGATGTCGATGCAGATCAAACTCCGCGGCACCGCGCTCAGTCCCAGGTCGCGTCCCAGGGCGTAGACCGGGTCCTCGGCCCGCTCCTCGGTCTCGAACGACTCGATGCGGAGGCTCTCCAGCAGGTGCCGGGCGTTGGCATCGGCCAGCTCCAGCCAGCGGAAGGCCGTGCCGCGCTGCGGGACCGACCACTCCGTCGTCGGGAGCAGCTCCCGCAACGCGTCCCAGTCCTCCGGCGGGAACGGCACCACGACCCGCCGGGCCCGCTCCTCGGCCGGCACGTAATAGCGTGCCAGGAACGCGCTCATGACCGCCGGGTCCGCCTCCTCTTCCAGGTTCTCCAGGAAGCGGTGCTCCCGGCCGACGACCCTGCCGTCGCGCACCCGGATCAGCGCGCCCACGGCGTCGTCGCCGTCGCGGGCGTAGCCGACCACGTCCGCGTCGCCGGTGCCGATCACTTCCACGCTGACCGGCTCCTCCAGCTTCTCCAGCCAGCGGAGCGCGTCGCGCAGCTCCTTGGCCCGCTCGTAATCCTCCCGCTCGCTGGCACCCAGCATCGCCTCGCGCACCCTGGTGCGGAGGTCACCCGTCTTCCCCTCCAGGAACTGGAGAACATCCTCCACCATCCGGCGATAATCCTCCACCGCCTGCCAGCCGACGCATGGCGCCTTGCAGCGGCCGATGTGGAAGTCGAGGCACGGGCGCTCGCGGCGCTCGGCAGGCAGATCGTCGTGGCAGCTGCGCACCGTGTAGAGTCGCCGGATGATGGCCAGCGTCCGGCGCAACTGGCCGACATCGGTGTAGGGGCCGAAATAGCGGGCTCCCGGAATGTTGCGCCGACGGGTCACCAGGACGCGGGGGAAGGGCTCGTTGAGGGTCACCGCAATGGAGGGATAACTCTTGTCGTCCTTGAGCCGGACGTTGAACCGTGGCCGGTATTCCTTGATGAGGTTGTTCTCGAGGATCAGCGACTGGGCCTCGCTGGCCACCACGATCGTTTCCACGTCGGCGATGAGCCGCTGCAGCAGCCTGTTCTTGGCGCTGTCCGCGAAGTCGGTCGCGAAGTAGCTCCGCACCCGGCTCTTGAGACGCTTCGCCTTTCCCACGTACAGGACGTCCCCCGCGGCGTCGCGCCACAGATAGACCCCCGGTCCGTCGGGAAGTGTGTCCAGCTTGCGCTGCAGCGCCTCGGGCAGTGCGGGGAGCGTCATACGTGACTGAAAGTTAACGGCCTCCACCGGGCGCCCGGCGGCGCCGCGCGAGGCCGACTCGGCTCAGCAGACGGCCCGACTCTGCGACGCCCATCGCTGCCGTGAGCGCGAGATAGAGCACGCCGAACAGCCCGAGCACCGCGACGGCCGCCACCACCGGGTGCCCCGGCACCGGCACCACGGTCCGTAGCGCCCAGGCGCCGGCGGCGCCGGCCGTCGCGGCCGCCCAGAGCTTCGCCGCGTGGGCCATGGGCAATCCGGTGCGGCCGATCCGGGCATTCAGCGCGCGCCGGAGCAGGAGGAACTCGATCCACCCCGCGATGCCGGCCGACGCGGTGAGCCCGGCCGCGCCCCAACGGGCCTCGATGCCGAGCGCCCTGGGCAAGGGCAGGGCGAAGAGGTAGCCGAGGCCGACGGTGAGAGCCACCCGGAGCACGGCGTAGCGCAGCGGGGTCCTGGTGTCGTGCAGCGCGTAGTAGGTCGACGCATAGAGCCGGCCCATGGTGGATGCGAGGAGGCCTACCGCGGAGCCCGCCAGAATCGCCCAGACGTACACCGTCATGGCCCGGGTGAAGGCGCCGGACTGATACAGCGCTCCGGCCACCACGTCCCCCAGCGCGAGGAAGGCCACCGCCGACGGCACGACGAAGAAAGCGATCTGACGCAGCCCCGCGTCGAGCCGGCCCCGCAGGTAGCTCGCCCGCTCGCTCTCGCTGCCGACCGCGCTGGCCATCGCGGGCAGCTCCGCCGCGGACACCGACATCCCGAACAGGCTGACCGGCAGCGTGTAGATCACCTGCGCGTAGGAAAGCCCGGCCACCGCACCGGTCGGGAGGAGGCTCGCCAGGACGGTGTCGACGTAGGCGCTGATCTGTACCACACCCCGTCCCACGAAGACCGGTCCGAAGTTGTGGAGCACCTCCGCCACGGCGGCCGACCCTCGCGCCAGCCGCGGACGGATGCCATCCAGCAAGCGTCCGACGGTGGGCAGCTGCACCCCGAGCTGGAGCAGGCTGCCGAGCACGGAGCCCCAGGCGGCAATCTCGGCCAGTCGATAGGCCGGCGTGCCTCCTCCGAAGGCGATCAGACTGGCGATGATCGCCAGGTTCCAGAGGACCGGCGCGGAGTAGCTGAGGAAGAACCGGCGATGGCTGTTGAGGACGCCGAGGCACCACGCCGACAGGACCAGGAGGCCCGCGCCCGGAAACAGGATCCGCACCAGACGGATCGTGACCTCGCGCTTTTCTCCCGTGAACCCCGGCGCGACGGCCGCGATGAGCCACGGCGTGAGCAGAATGCCCACCAGGACGAGCACCGCGGTCGCCAATCCCAGCAACGCCGCCACCGCCGACGCGACCCGCCGCGCCTCGACCTCGTCCCCCCGGGCACGCAGCCCGGCGTACACCGGGATGAAGGAGGCCGACAGCACCCCTTCGCCGAAGAGGTTCTGCAGGAAATTGGGGATGCGGAAGGCGGCGTTGAACGCGTCCGCCGCGTCGGAGGTGCCGAAGTAGTGGGCGAAGACCCGGTTCCGGATCAGCCCGACGATCCGGCTCAGCAGGATGCCGGCCGCGACCATCACCGCGGGGCGGGACGGGCGAGGCTCGGCCGCGGTCAGGGCCGGTCTGGGGGCGGCAGGGTGGATCGGGGCGACGGATCGGCCAGCAGGCGCTGCAGGAACGCGTTCTCGTCCTGCAGTGATTGGACGCTGCGGGTCAGGTCATCCACTTCGGCTTCGAGGAGGTCCACCTTCTTGGCCAGCTCCGCCACCCCCGGCGGCGTCGCCTGGGGACCCTCGAGCCGGCGGGCCAGCGCTCGGCCGATCGGCGAGTCCACCACGATCCCCATGATCGGGATCAGCAGCGCGACGAGCAGGATCAGCGCGATGAGGGACATGAAGTCGAGTCTAAGACGGGGTGCCCGCCCCTTCAAGGGCGTTCGCATACCACTGCTCCATCGCCGACACGAGCTCTCCCATGAGGCCCGGTCCCTCACGGGCCAGAAAGGGGGCCAACGTCAGCACCCGTTCCTGCGGCTTGCCGCCGGGGTGTACCGCCGTGCGGGCTCGGCCGATCTGACCCAGCTCCGTGTCCTGCCGCCGCTTGAGGTGCTGGATCAGCTTCTTCTCCAGATCCTGAGTGCCGGCCAACGCCTGGTTGCGGACGCCGTCCACCGGCCGAGCCAGGGTGGGATCGACCTCCACCGCGCCCCGTCCGATGATCTCGTAGTCCCGCTCGATCGCGGCACGGAGGGAGGCCAGCGCGCCGGTCACCTCCGGCGGGAGCTGCGAGCGAACCAGTCGCGCCTCCAGAACGCCGGGCGGCCCGAGGAGCTCGTCCAGGCTGACGCCGAACTTGTCCAGCGCCCGGTCTACCTTCGGCTCGACCATGACACCGGACCAGCGCGGCATGGGCATCTGCCGCTCGACACCCAGGCGCTGATACACCGGCGGGGTGTACAGCAGGTATCGCAGCTCTCCGGGTCCACCCAGGTAGGCGACGGTGGGGAGCACGGCGCTCTCCACCACCGGCCGGAGCAGCACGTTGGGGGAGAGTCGCTCCGGCTCGCGCTCGGCGATGCGGCGGAGGTCTCCCAGCTCGAAGCGCTCCCGGCCGCGCCGGGTCACGAAGCCGCCGTCGGCCGCCACCAGACGGTCCCGCCCCTGGCCTGCCTCCAGCATCACGAGGGCGGCGCCGTCGCCCAGCGTGACTCCCGAATGGCGCCCCGCCTCGCCCAGCGACTCGGCGTGGAGATCGAGATCGCGGTCGATCTGGGCGGCCTGCTCCAGCGCCCGCAGGACGAGCGGAGCCGCCGCGCGCTTCGCGGCGGGGTGAGTGCTGTCGTAGACCAGAATGCCGACGGGGGCCAGCAGCTCCGCCATCGCCCCCGCGAACGCGTCACCCACCGTCGCGTCCGGACGGTAGTGTCGGCGGAGCCACTCGGCGGGGAGGTCGCGGAACTCGGACGGCGGCAGGTCGCCCAGCAAGGCCTCGAGCGCCGGCCCGACCGCCTCGCCCAGCGGCTGCCGGTACATCGGCGTGAGCGGCGCCTCGGGCGGGCGCGGGGGCAGGCTCGCGGTCGCCAGGGCACCGTCGGCGCGGATCCACGCGGCCTGGCTCGCCTCCGCGAAGTCGTGGTCGTCGCCGGCCGACCAGAAGATCGGGACCACGGGCCGGTTCCACTGGCGGGCCAGCACCCGCGCCAGCGCGGCGGTGGAAAGGGCCTTGTGGATCGTGTAGAGCGGCCCGGTGAAGAGTCCGGGCTGCTGTCCGCTGGTGACGGCGAGCGCGCCGGGCCGGCGCAGCTGGTCGAGCACTTCGTCCCGGGTCGCCGACGGCACGAAGGCGTCGACCAGCGCCGGATCCACGCCGCCCGCGCGGGGCTCGGGCGGCTGAATCGGGGCCTCCAGCGGCGTGGGGACCAGCCGCAGGGTCATGCGGTCTGACCCACCAGAATGGTCCGGGGACTGTCGGGGAGCATGGGCGACGCGTCGTAGTCGCCGAACCGGCGACGCACGATGACCCCCGCGCGGCCGAGCATGGTTTCGATCTCCGCCGGCTCGAACAGCCGCACCCGCTCGACGAAGGAGCGGCCGCCGGTGTGGATGGTCTTGCTCACGTGGTGGCCGTCGGAGGAGAGAGCGCGGGTCACCTCGACCTCGTGGCCGTGCACCGCCAGCCGCTCGCAGGGGACCAGCCGCGCGCGCACCGTGGCGGGATTCAGGAAATCGATGGCGAACCACCCGCCGGGGCGCACGGTCGCGACCATTTCCCGCAGGGCCGCCGCGTGCTCCGCCTCCCGGTCGAAGTAGCCGAAGCTGGTGAAGAGATTGACCGTGAGGTCCATCGATCGGCTCCGGATCGGCAGCGCGCGCATGTCGGCCCGCACCAGAGAGGCATCGGTCACCCCGCGGGCGACGCGCAGCAGCGCCGCCGAGAGATCGACACCTACGCAGACCGCGCCCACGGCGCGGAACGCGCGCGCGTGCCGGCCGGGCCCGCAGGCTACATCCAGCACCCGCCACTGCGGCTCCAGGCCGGTCGCCTTGACCAGGAGTGCGACCGCGCGCGCGGCCTCGGCGTCGTCCCGGTGAGGATAGAGCTGGAGGTATTCCTCACCGAACCACTCCTCGAACCATTCGGCCATGGTCGCGGTCAGCTCCCCTTGTGATACGGCTCGCCCCGGAGAATCGTGAATGCCCGGTAGAGCTGTTCCACCATCACGACCCGCGCGAGCTCGTGGGGCAGCGTGAGCGGGCCCAGGCTCCATCGCAGCTCGGCCTGCTGCAGCAGGCCGCCATCGAGCCCGTGCGACCCGCCGACGAGGAAGGTCAGCGGGCGGGCGGCGAGCCGCCACTCCTCCATGCGCCGCGCCAGCTCCGCGCTGGTCCATCCCTGCCCCTCCCGTGCCAGCGCCACCACCCGGCTGCCCGGGGGCCTCCGCTCGGCGAGCCGCGCCGCCTCCGCCTCCCGCTGCGCGGCGACCGTCGGCTCCCGGCTGGCCTCGCGGATCTCGATCTCGCGAACCCCGGCGTACCGCCTGAGCCGACGCAGATAGTCGTCGGCCGCCTCGCGCATCGCGGGCCGGAGCCGCCCGACCGCCAGGATGACCAGCTCCACTCAGGCGTACATGCCGCGCAGCCGATGGACCGCGGCGACCCGCTCGATCGCGAGCATGTAGGCCCCGATCCGCAGATTGAGCCCGTGCCGTCCCGCCATGCTCGCCACCTCGTCGAACGACTGGACCATGATGCGTTCCAGCCGCTGATTGACCGTCTCCTCGTCCCAGAAATACCCGCCGCGGTCCTGGACCCATTCGAAGTAGCTGACCGTGACGCCGCCGGCGTTGGCGAGGATGTCGGGAATCACGAAGACCCCCTTCTCCTCCAGGATCTTGTCGGCGTTGGCGGTGGTCGGCCCGTTGGCCCCCTCGCAGATGATGCGTGCCTTGATGTCGCGAGCGTTCTTGCTGGTAATGACGTTCTCCATCGCCGCCGGCACCAGCACGTCGCAATCGAGCGTGAGCAGCTGGTCGTTGGTGATGTGCTCCGCTTCCTTGTAGTCCGCCACGAAGCGTTTCTGCCGGCAGTGCTGCGACACCTCCTTGATCCGGAGGCCGTCGGGGTTGTAGATCCCGCCCGACTTGTCGCTCACGGCCACGATCTTGAGGCCGAGCTGTTCCATCAGCTGCGCCGCGATCGACCCCACGTTGCCGAACCCCTGGATCGCCACCCGGGTTCCCGCGATCGGCATGCGCAGCCGCTTGAGCGCCTCCCGCGTCACCAGCATGCAGCCCCGCCCGGTGGCCTCGCGCCGCCCCAGCGAGCCGCCCATCTCGATCGGCTTGCCGGTCACCACGGCGGTCACGGTGTGGCGCTTGTGCATGGAGTAGGTATCCATGATCCAGGCCATGACCCGCTCGTTGGTGTTGACGTCCGGCGCCGGCACGTCGGAGTCGGGGCCCAGCGTCTCGATGATGGCGGAGGTGTACCGCCGGGTGATCCGCTCCAGCTCCGCGTTGGAGAGATGGAACGGATCGCAGACGACGCCGCCCTTGGCGCCGCCGAAGGGGATGTTGACGACGGCGCACTTCCAGGTCATCCAGGCGGCCAGCGCCTTGACCTCGTCCAGGGTGACGTTGGTGTCGAAGCGGATGCCGCCCTTGGCCGGCCCGCGCGAGGTGTTGTAGAGCACCCGATAGCCGGTGTAGACCTCCACCTCGCCGTTGTCGCGCGCGATGGGCACGCTGACGATGATCTGCTTCTCGGGCGAGCGGAGCACCTTGTAGTGCCCGGGATCGAGGCTCAGCTTCTGCGCCGCGAAATCGAAGCGCGACATCATCGCCTCGAACGGGTTCTCCTCGCCGAGGAAGGTGTCCTTGTCGGGACGGATCAGGTCCTGGTTGGGTTTGGTCGCAGTCATAGAGACAGGTCTGGGGGGCTCCAGTGTGAGTTACAGCCGTTCGACAGGGGTCACCACCGCATCCAGCGCGGCGACGATCCGCTCGCCGCCGTCTTCCCAGGTGAGGTCCAGCGTCGCGACCAGCGGCTCGGGCACCGAGCTGGGCCACCGGTCCCGCAGCTTGACCGCGTCCTTCTGGGTGATCACCACGTGGTCCGCGCGCCGCGCCGCGTGGGCCAGCCATGCCACGTCCTCGTCGCGATAGTCGTGGTGGTCCTTCCAGGTCGCCACCTGCACCGCCGCGCCGGCGCCCTTCACCTGGGCCACGAAGGCGTCGGGATCGGCGATGCCCGAGGCGGCCACCACCCGCTTGCCGGAGAGCATGTCCGCCGAGCGTCGGGTGCCGCTCACCAGGCCCTCGAGCGTGCCCAGCCCCAGGTGCGCGACGGCGACCGGACCCGACACCCGCCGGCGGACCTCGTCCGCCACGCCCTGAGCCGCATCCCTGGTCGCCCGCTTCCGGGTGACGATCACCGCGTCGGCCCGGGTGATCGCGTCCCACGGCTCGCGCCACGGTCCCGCCGGCAGCGACCAGCGCACCGCTCGCGAGGTCTCCGCGCTGACCACCGCCAGGTTGAGGTCGCGGCGGACATCCAGCCGCTGGTAGGCGTCGTCCAGCACCAGCACCTGCGCCCCGTTCGCCAGGGCCCGTTCCGCCCCGGCCACCCGGTCGGGATCGGGGATCACCACCGCGCCGGGCACCGCGTGCTCGTGCACCATCGTCTCGTCGCCGCCGTAGCCGCGGAGCAGGATGCCCGGCCGGAGCCCGCGCGCCTGGTAGTGGCGGGCGATCCAGATCGCGATCGGGGTCTTGCCCGATCCGCCCACCGTGAGATTGCCGACCGCCACCGTCGGCAGCGGCAGGTCGTGCACGGGAAACCAGCCACGCCGGTACGCCAGCCCCCGACCCGCCATCACCGCGCGCCACAGGCCCGAGACCGGAAGCAGGGCCAGCCGGGCGAGCCTGGCGTCCGGCCGCCGGCTGGTCCACAGCCAGCGCACCATCCGGTGAGTGTCGCCCCGCCGCCTCATGCGAGCACGCCCGCGATCTCCTCCAGACGCCGTCCGGCCTCCGCCAGCCCCTCGGCCAGCCCCGGCTCCCCCGGCCCTACCTCGAAGGGACGCCCGTAGCGGACGATGACCCGGGCGGCGGGTTTGGGGATCATGAACCGGTCCCACGAATGTAACCGCCAGGCCCGACTCGCTTCGGCGTGGACCGGAATGATCATGGCACCGGCGCGCTGGGCCGCGGCCACCACCCCCGGCTTGAGCTCCCGGCGAGGACCCCGTGGGCCATCGGGCGTGAAGGCGACCGAGCGCCCCGCCTGGAGCTCCCGCACGGCGCCCAGCAAGGCCCGGGAGGCACCCCGCGTGCTGGATCCCCGGACCAGGCGGTAGCCCAGGACGTCGCCCAGGTCCGCGAGGTACTGACCTTCGCGCGCCTCGCTCACCACGATCACGACACCCTGCCCCCGATGGTGCCAGAGCAGCGGCAGGAGTGCTTCGTGCCAGAGCAGAAAGACATGTGTCCGGCCCGCCGCGAGCAGCGCCCGCCAGCGCTCTTCATGCTCGGTGCGGATGCGCCAGGTTCCGGCGAGCACCCGGATGGCGGGGATGGCATAGGCGCGAACCGCACGGGGCGAGACCCTCAGCCGCACGCGGTCAGCAGCTCGTCGGCCAGAGCCACTACCCGACCGGTCGCCCCCGGGTCACCCAGGCGGGCGCGGACCAGCGCCAGCCCTTCCCGCTGCCGGACGGTCAGCGGATCTCCCGGGTCGAGCAGCGGCCGGAGGGCCTTCACCAGCGCCGGCGTTTCCGCCTGATCCTGCAGCAGCTCAGGGACGACCTCGCGGTCGGCGACCAGGTTGACCAGGCTCACCCAGTGCACCGTGCGAAGGCGCTGGAACAGGCGGTAGGTGAGTGGATGGACCTTGTAGGCGACGACCATGGGTGTATCGGCCAGCGCCGCCTCGAGGGTCGTGGTGCCCGACTTGGCCAGGGCGGCATCCGCCGCCCCGAAGAGGCTGGCGGGATCTTCCCGTACGATCTGGGCGGGACCCGGGTCCGGGTAGCTGCCGTCGGCCGTCCCGGCCACGACCACGCGGTCGCAGCGCCCTTCGCGCAGGAGTTGGAGCGCGGCGTCGCGGAAGGGGACCCAGAGGCGGCGGATCTCCTGCGCCCGGCTGCCGGGAAAGATCCCCAGCACTCTGGAGTCGTCCGGAATGCCGAGGCGGGCGCGGGCGGCCGCGCGACCGGGCGAAGGGTCCCGATCGACCAGCGGGTGTCCCACGTAGTCGCTCCTCAACCCGAGGCGACCGAAGAACGGCTGCTCGAACGGCAGCACCACCGCCAGGCGATCGACCGCCGCCGCGAGCCGGCGCGCCCGCTCCGGCCGCCAGGCCCACAGCTGTGGTGCGATGTAGTAGAGGACCTTGGTGCCGGCCTGCCGCGCCGCCTCCGCCACCCGGAGGTGGAATCCCGGGTAATCGATCAGGATCACCAGATCGTAGCGCCCGGCCCGGAAATCCCGACGCAGCGCCTTCAGCAGACGCCAGTGGGCGCCGAGCTTGGTCGCGACCTCCACGATCCCGAAAGCCGCGAGGCCCTCCATCGGGTAGCGGACCACCGCGCCGGCCTCGGCCATGCGGGGGCCGCCGAGGGCTTCGATGACCGCGTGCGGGTACCGGTCCCGGAGCCCCTGCACCACGCGGGCGCCGTGAAGGTCGCCCGACGGCTCCCCGGCGGATACGAAGATCCGGGGGGACGCGCCGGCGATCATTTGCCCGCGGCGACGCTGAGCGGCGACGTGCGCACCGCGTCCGCCACCCGGAGCGCCAGCGCCAGGGCGGCCCTGCCTTCGGCGCCGCCCACGACCACTTCGCGATCGCCCTGGACCGCGTGCACGAAGCTCTGCAGCTCCAGCCGGAGCGCGTCGGCCTCCGGGGCCTCGAGCGCGATCCGCTCCACTACGTCCGAGAGCTGCGATCCGAGGCCCGGGCGCCATCCCTGCCGCAGGCGCATGAACTCCCCGCCTCCCGCCGCGAGATCCAGGGACAGGTAACCGTTGGGCTGGAACAGACGCAGCCGGCGGATCCGCTCGCGCGACACTCGCGACGCGGTGGCGGATGCCACGCTGCCGTTGGCGAACTCCACCCGGGCGTTCGCGATGTCGAGGTGACTGGAGAGCACCGAGAGCCCCGACGCCCGCACCTCGGTCGCATCGACGCCTCCGGTGAGGTGCAGCACGAGATCGAGGTCGTGGATCATCAGATCGAGCACCACCGCGACGTCGGTACCCCGGGGCTGAAACGGGGCCAGCCGCTGGCTCTCGATGTAGCGCGGACCGTCCAGGTACGGCTCGGCGGCGCGAAGCGCCCGGTTGTAGCGCTCGATGTGCCCGACCTGGAGCTGGACGCCTGCCCGCCCCGCCGCCGCCAGCAGGTCGTCGGCCTCCGACAGCGAGGCGGCGAGCGGCTTCTCCATGAGCACCGGGACCCCGCGCCGCAGCGCCTCCAGCCCGACCTCGGCGTGCGACGCGGTCGGCACGGCGATCGTCACCGCCGCCGCCTCGGCCAGCAGCCGGTCCAGGTCGAGGGCGCGGGTCCCCAGCTCCCCCGCCACCTCCCGGGCCCGCTCGGTGTCGAGGTCGGTGACGCCGACCAGGCGCGCGCCGGGCATGTCGGCCAGGTGACGGGCGTGGTGGCGGCCCAGCGCGCCCACGCCGATCACCCCGACCGGCAGGACGGCGGTCACGCCGGCACGCCTCGCTCGGACGACTCCACGAAGGCCAGGAAGCGCTCGACCTCCGGCAGCGGCGGGAGGTCGCTGCGGGCACGGTCGAGCGCCTGCGAGAGGTTCAGGTCGGAGTTGAAGAAGAGCCGGTAGGCGCGCTTGAGCGCGGCGATCGTCTCGCCGGGGAAGCCGGCTCGCTGCAGCCCGATCGAGTTGAGCCCGTACAGCTCCATCGGATTGCCCACCGCCTTCACGTACGGCGGGATGTCCTGGTTGACCCGCGACCCGCCCCCGACGAACGCGTAGCTCCCGATGGTGACGAACTGGTGCACCGCATTGAGCCCGCTCAGCACCGCCCGGTCCTGGATGGTGACGTGCCCGGCCAGCTGGGTGCCGTTGGCGATCACCACCTCGTCCCCGATGTGGCAATCGTGGGCGAGGTGGACGTAGGTCATGATGAAGCAGCGTTCCCCGACCACCGTCCGGAAGCTCGCCCCCGTGCCGCGGTTGATCGTGGTGTACTCCCGGATGATGGTCCCCGCGCCGATCTCGACCCAGGTCTCCTCGCCTTGGAACTTGAGATCCTGCGGGTCGCCGCCCAGGATCGAGCCGTCGCCTACGCGGACATCGGCGGCCAGACGGACGTTCTGCTGCAGCCGCGCTCGGGGCCCGATGCGGCAATGGTCTCCCACCGTCACCCCCGGGCCGATCATGGCCCAGGGGCCGATCTCGACGTCGACGCCCAGCTCGGCGCCCGCGTCGACGATCGCGGTGGGATGGACCGACGTCACCGATCCACCACCCGCGCCATCATCTCGGCTTCGGCCACGACGTTGCCGTCCACCAGGGCGACACCCTTCATCCGGCAGGTGCGCCCGCGGTTCTGCAGCATCTCGAGCTCGCAGCGGAGCTGATCGCCGGGCAGGACAGGGCGGCGGAACTTCACGTTGTCGAGGGACATGAAGTAGACCACCTTCTGGTCGGGATCCTCGATCGTGCCCAGCAGCAGCATCCCCCCGACCTGCGCCATGGCCTCGATGATGAGAACGCCCGGCATGATCGGGTGCCCCGGAAAGTGGCCCTGGAAGAACGGCTCGTTGATCGTGACGTTCTTGATCCCCACGATCCGGTGATTCCCCTCGACCTCGATGATCCGGTCGACCAGGAGAAAGGGGTATCGGTGCGGGATCACGTCCAGGATCCGGCCGATGTCCATCGCCACGCCTCCGACGCGCTGTCCGGTGCGGGAAAGCCAGCGGGCCAGCGCGATGTTGCCCTGATGGCTCGGCCGGGTCGCGACCACGTGCGCCTGCACGCGCCCGCCGACCAGGGCCAGGTCGCCGAGAATGTCGCCGGCCTTGTGCCGGACGAACTCGTCGGGCCAGCGGAGCGCTCCGCCGACCAGGCCGTCCTCGGACAGAATGAGCGTCGAATCCAGCGCGGCCCCCAGCGCCAGCCCGCGGGCGCGGAGCATGTCCGCCTCGCGAAGAAAGCCAAAGGTCCGCGCCCCCGCCAGTTCCCGGGCGAATCCGTCCGGGGTGATGTCGTAGCACCCCGACTGCCGTCCGATGAGCGGATGGGCCCACTCGATCGTGGTGGTGAGTCGAAGCGACGGCGCCGGCGCCACCACGTAGGTTGAGTCGCCCTCCACCAGGTGAAACGGCGCCATCACCCGATAGACCACGGGCTCGCCACCATGGTCGGCCACGCCCGCCGACTGGAGCGCGGTAAGGTAGGGCTGGAACGACCCGTCACCGATGGGCGGCTCTGGGCCGTCGAGCTCGACCAGCATGTCGTCCAGTCCCAGCGCGGCCGCCGCGGCCAGCAGATGCTCCACGGTCTGGACCGATGCCGGCTCTTCGCCCAGCGCGGTCCGCCGCTCCGTGCTCCGGACCTCGGAGAGCCGCGCCGCGACGGCCGGCGCGCCCGGCAGGTCCGTGCGCCGGAACCGGATTCCCTCGCCGGGGGCCGACGGCAGGCACCGCGCGGTGGTGCGCGCGCCGGTGTGCAGGCCGATCCCCTCGACGGTGGCGGGCCGGGCCAGCGTGCGTCTACCCATCCGACGGTCCGGCGAGGCGCTCCAGCCGCGTCAGGATGGGTGTGAGCCGATAGAGCGCGGCCTGGGCCCGAAGGAACTGACGGTTGGCCCGCGCCGGGTGGCCGCTCATCACGGCGCCCGCCTCCACGTCGCCGAAGACGGCGCTCTTGGCGGCGATGCGGGCCCGGTCGCCGATCCGGAGATGGTCGGTGACGCCGACGTGTCCCGCCAGGATCACGTCGTTGCCTACCCGGGTGCTCCCCGCCACTCCGACACCGGCCATCAGCAGACACCGCTCCCCGATGCGGACGTTGTGTGCCACGTGCACCAGATTGTCCAGCTTGGTCCCCCGGCCGATGACGGTGTCGTCGAGGCTGCCCCGATCCACGCAGGAGTTCGAGCCGACCTCGACGTCGTCTTCCAGGATACACCCCCCGATATGAGGGATCCGCATGTGTCCGGCGGCGCCGGAAAGATACCCGAACCCGTCTCCCCCGATCACCGCCCCGGCCTTGAGCACCACCCGGCTGCCGATGCGCGCGCCCGGGTAGCAGACGACCCTGGGCCCGAGCACGCAGTCCTGCCCGATGGAGACCCCGTCGCCGAGGCTGACGCCTTCACCGAGCACGACGCGGTCTCCCAGGCTGACACCCGGGCCCAGCAAGGCGAACGGGCCGATGCTGACCCCCTCGCCGAGCGTGCACCCCGCGCCGATCCGGGCGGTCGGGTCGACTGCCGACGCGGGCGCCGGCCGAGGGTAGAGCCGGTCTACCACCAGCACCAGGGCACGGTAGGGAGCCGCCACCACGATGCGGGCGCGTCCCCGACCTGGATCGTCCGCCAGATCCTCTGGCACGAGCACCGTGCCCGCGCGGGACGCCCGAAGCGCCTCGGCATAGCGGGCCGAGACCGCGAGGGACACCTCCTCCGGCCCGGCCCGCTCCAGGGTCGCCACCCCTCGCACCGGCACCTCCCCATCGCCAAGCAGGCGGCCACCGACGAGGTCGGCGACCGCCTGCGCGGTGAGATGGCCCGCGGTCACGCGCTCAGGTACCGGACTTGAGCTGCTGGATGACCCGCGCGGTCAGGTCGAGCGATTTGTCGGCCGTCACGATCCCGCTGTTGGGGGCGCTCACGTCGAAGATCATGGCGTAATTCCCCGAGGCCCGCAACCCTTCGATCACCGAGTTGACCTTGGTCTGGATCGGCTCCAGCAGCTCCCGCTCGCGGGCCGAGGCCCGCTGCTGCAGCTCGGTGGTGCGCTGCTGCAGTTTGTCCTGCTGGCCCTGGAGATCCTTCCGCTTGGCCTGCCGCTGGGTCGGGCTCAGCATCACCGACTGCTGTTCGAAATCGGAGGCGGACGAATCGAGGCTGGCCTGCAGCTTCTGCACCTCGCCGCGGTAGGACTCGAGCTCCTTGGCGAAGGTCGACTCTGCCTGGGCGTATCCCGGGGTCTGCTTGAGGATGGCCTGGGAGTTCACGTACGCGATCTTAACGCCGCCCTGCTGCTGTTGCTGCGCCGCAGCCGGCGCCGCGCCCAGCATCGTCAAGGTCACGAGACAGGCTCCCACTACGAACGGCTTCATGCTCAGCTCCCGATGAAAGGTGCGCACTAGAAGAAGTTCCCCAATTTGAAGTGCAGCTGCCAGCCAGGGTCCGGGTTGCCCAGCCCGTCCACCCGGTCGAATCCATAGCCCAGGTCGATCCCGATCGGGCCCAGCGGCGAGATGACCGCCGCCCCGACACCGGCTCCGCGGAACAGCCGGGTGGGATTCCACTGCCGGGCATCACGATAGACGTTGCCCGCGTCGAAAAAGGTACTGAGGTACATGGACTGGCTGATCCGCGCGCCCGCTTCGACCGTGAACGCCGCGAACGACTTCCCGAACGCGTCCGGACTGGCCGTGTTCCCGGTGGCGCTCGGGTCGTAGCCGTTCGGGGTGATCGAGAACTCGTCATAGCCCCGGAGCGGAATGCCGTACTGCACCCCGCCCAGGGTGTACATCTCGGTGAAGAACGGGCCGGGGTCCCCGAAGATGAATCCCGACCGCGCCGTGAACCCGAGCACGAACTGTACCCCGCTGCCGAACTCGGACCCGGAGCCACCCAGGGACCCCAGCGGCGCGTACCAGCGGCCCTCGAGGTCGATCTTCTGGTAGTGGCCCGTCCCGCCCAGCGCACCCCCGTTCAGCTCGCCGCTCACCTGCGTCATCGAGCCGCCGGTGGCGAACGGCAGGCCGAAGCGCGTGTCCCGAAGGATGCTGCTGCCCAGGGTCGAGCGGACGCAGCTCGTGCAGCTGAAGCGGGCCCGGAGGTCGGCCGAGCCCTCGCTGTAGCTGACCCGCTGATAGGAGTACGAGGTGAAGAGCCGGGTGTAGCGGGAGCCCATGAAGGGAAAGCCGAGCTGCATGGAGCCGCCGGTCTGCTTCCGCCGGCCCAGGTCACCCACGACGTACCGGGCCCGGGAGTCGAACAGGGAGACCGTCCCCGACACCCGGCTTTCCTTGATGTTGGGGTCGGTGTAGCTCAGCGTGAAGTCGTTGATGTTCTTGCCGAACTGCCATTGGAGCTTGCCCCGCTTGCCTCGGCCGAACAGGTTGGGCTCTTCCAGGCCGAGGAACCCGCCCACCCCGGTCCCCTGCCCCAGCGACGCCCCGAAGTTGATGTTCCCGGTCCGCTTCTCCTCGACCCGGAACACGATGTCCACGTCCACCCCGTTGGCCGCCGGCTTCACATCGGGCGACGGCATCGGCTGCTGGAAGAAGCCGAGGTTGGAGACGTTCTGGTACGAGCGGATCAGCCGGTCCCGGCTGAAGAGATCGCCCGGGAGCAGGACGATGGCTTCCCGGATCACCCGCTCGTGGGTCACGTCGTTGCCCACGATCTCGATCTTGTTGATCGTCGCGGGCGAGCCCTCCCGAATGGTCCACCGCAGGTCCACCATCGGCGTTCCGTCGGATCCGGTCCGCCGGGATTCCTCCGGCACCACCTGGGCGTAGATGTAGCCGTTGTTGGCGTAGAGATTCTGCAGCTTTTCGGTGGCGGCGTCCCATTCGGTCTGACTGAAGGGCCGCTTCCCGATCGGCGCTCCCGTGGGCGAGAGCGGGCCGAAGGGATAGTAGATCAGCAGCTCCTCGCGGGAGAATCGCCGATTCCCCTCCATGTCGAAGTTCCCGACGTGGTAGGCCTGGCCCTCGTCCACCGTCAGGTGGAGCGAGGCCTTCCCGCCCGCGCTGTCGGCGTGCAGGCTGTCGTGGAGGACCTGGAAATCGACGAAGCCGCGGTCGGCGTACCAGCGCGGCAGCCGCTCCCGCTCGTCCTGCTCCAGCTTGTCCTCGTCGTACTCGCCCTTCTGGAACCAGAAGAAGCCCTCGGGCTTGGTCGCCATGTGGTGGACGACCGACTCGTCGGTGAAGTGCTTGTTGCCGTCGATCACCACCTGGCTGATGGCGACCCGCTCGCCCTCCCGCACGTCGAACACCACCCGGACCTTGCCGTTCTCCTGCGGCAGCTCGAGGGCCTTCACCTCGGAGGCGTAATAGCCCGCATTCTTGTAGAGCGAATCGATGGAGGCGCGAGACTGCTGCACGGCGTTGCGATCGAGCGGACGTCCCTCGGTCAGCTTGACCCGGCCCTTGACCGCGCCCTCGCCGAGGCGCTCGACGCCCCGCACGGCCCAGCGCTCCAGGACCGGCCGCTCCTTGACCTTGAAGACCAGGAAGAGCCGCTCACCCACGGTGCGCTGCTCCACCAGGACGTCGTCGAACTGGCCGGTGCGGAACAGGTTGCCGATGGCCCGCTGGATGTCCCGGTAATTGACCGGCTGGTGCGCCACGATGCCGGCGGTGCCCACGACCTGGCTTGGGGTGAGGCGGGCGTTGCCCTCGACCAGGATGCTGTCCACGACCGGGGTCGCGGTGTCCTGACCAAGAAGCGCCGCCGGGCCCGCCAGGAGGAGGGCGACGGCGGCGAG